>SFNH01000001.1 GCA_004554205.1 Clostridium sp. | reverse complement strand
TTTGGAGAGGGATTCAGAGAGGGATTCAGCAAGGGATTCAGCAAGGACGTTTGGAGGAGCGGGCAAACGCGGAGCGTGAGCTCGCGGCGAAGGACGCGCAGATCGCGGAGTTAAAGGCGCTGCTTGAGAAGAAGGAAAGAAGTTAAGATTATAAAGGCATCCGCGCGGGTGCCTTTTTTTTCAGGCGTCGCGGGCCGCAAGGCTGAACTGTTACATCCTGGCAATAAAACCGCATTTTTACGGTTACATATGATTTCCTGACTCATATAGCATTCACACACCGAGCAAAAAACATTTCCTTCAATTTGTATGCCCCTTTCGGACATAAGAAAGTTAGTACTCGATCCCCTCACGCGCCGCGAGGCCCCGCGTAAAGGGGTGCCTGACCATGCGGATCTCCGACACATAGTCGGCCGCGGACAGAAGCTCCTGTGACGGGTCGCGCCCGGTAAGTATGACTTCAAGCCCCTCCGGTCTCCCGGTCAGGAAATCCAAAACGGATTTCTCCCGCACCATGCCGGTATTGCAGGCTGCCATGATCTCGTCAAGAACCAGCACATCATAGCCGCCCTCGCGCGCCGCGGCGCAGGCGTCTTCAAAGCGCGCCTGAAAATACTTCGCCGCCGAGGTCTTCTCCTCCGGCTTCATCCGCGACACAAAGCCAAACTCCTTATCGCAGTAAGTTACGTCAATGCCCGGGATCCCGCGAAGCGCCGGAACCTCCCCGGAGTCCTCCGTCTTTAGGAAGCGCACAAACAGCACGCGCCTGCCGCGCCCCGCGGCGCGGACAGAAAGCCCTACCGCCGCCGAAGTCTTCCCCTTTCCGTCTCCGCAGTAAATATGAATACAGCCGCCCATGAAATCTCCTCCTAACGGTACTCGTCGATAAACCGGGAGCGATCCTGCTTCTTGCCGTAACGCTCCTTCACATAGCATACATGGAGCCGGTCCTTCGCGCGGGTCATCGCGACGTAAAACATCCGACGCTCCTCCTCAAGATCCGCGTCCAGCACCGCCTTGTGGTGCGGCGTCACCTTCTCGTTGGCGTCCAGGATATAGACGATCGGGAATTCGAGCCCCTTTGAGCTGTGCATCGTCATTAAGGAGACGCAGTCCGTGTCCTGCTTGCCGCGCTGCCTTGCCTGCGCCTTCAGGTTCTCCCCGTACTCCTTCATGTGGTCAAACCACGCCTCCACCGTCTTAAAGCCCGATGCGCTCTCCTGAATCTGGTCTGCCACATTGAGGAGCTCCTCCGGCTTCATCCGGCGGTACTCGGCGTACTCCCGCAGATAATCGTCATAGCCCACCGCCTTGCGGATATAGTTGACAGCCGCCACAGGCGCCATTCTTTCGATCATCTTCAGATCGTATTCCATCTGCTCGATCCGCTCCACCATCCAGTTCTTGTCCTGATACCAGGATTTCAGACTGTCCCAGGAAATCACCTGACCCTCCATCGCCTCCCGGTTTACATAACGTTTCGGCCGGTTGATGATGCGCAGGACATCCGCCCGCCTTGCCTGACGGTGCTTCGCCAGCTCATCCCGCGCGATGCGGATGTAGGCAAGGATGTCCTGGGTGATCCAGTGCTCGTAGAGATTCGGCAGGGCGTCCCTCATCTGAAACGGCACATTGTACTCCATCAATCGCTCCATCAGAAGGCGCGGCTCCATGCTGGTGCGGTAGAGCACCGCGATGTCCGACAGGCGAAAGCCCATCTTCACATAATCCAGAATCTCCTTCACAATCCCGCGGGTCTCCGCATTCGCGTCGTCCCACTCCTCCGTGGTGACTTCCCTGCCCTCGCCGCGCGCCGCCTGAAGCTTCTTGTCGAACCGCGTCCTGTTGTGGCGGATCAGCCGCCCCGCCGCGTCCACGATCCGGGCGGTCGAGCGGTAATTGATCCCAAGGAGCACGCGCTTTGTCTGCGGGTAATCCTTCTCAAAGCCCAGCATGATCTCCGGTCTCGCGCCGCGGAAGCGGTAGATGGACTGATCGTCGTCCCCGACGATAAACAGATTATTTTCGGGCGCCGCAAGCATCCTCACAATCTCATATTGTACCCGGTTAATGTCCTGAAATTCGTCGATCAGGATATAGCGGTATTTCTGCTGCCACGCCGCGAGGATATCCCGCCGCGCGGTAAAGAGCTCATAGCACATCGCCAGCATATCGTCGAAATCAAGGAGACCCTTTCCGGCAAGCGCCTCCTCATAGCCCCGGTACAGCTTCTTAAACATTTCCTCCGGGCAGTTTTTGGAGTAATAGTGATCGAGGCTCATCATCTCTCCCTTTACCATGCTGATCTCCGACAAAACGGAGGCGGTAAATTCCGCCTCGTCCTCCACCTCCATTTGCAATCTGTCCACGAGCTCGCGTATGATCCGGATCCGCTGCTCCTCCCGGATGATGTTGGAGGCGTCGTAGCGGTAGGCGTGCTTTAAAATGCTGAAAAACACCGCGTGAAACGTCCCGAAATTTACCGGCAGGCTCCGCCCGTCCGCAAGCTTTTGAAATCTCTGCTTCATCTCATCGGCGGCGGCCCGCGTAAACGTGATCACGAGGATGCTCCCCGGCTCCACGCCGTACTCGTCGATCAGGCACTTTACCCGGTGGGTAATGACCGTGGTCTTGCCGGAGCCGGGCCCCGCGAGCACCATCATCGGCCCTTTAAAATGCCTTACCGCCTGTAATTGTGATTCATTCATGCTCAAGCAGTTCAATTCCCTTCCTGATCCGTGCTAACGACTCCTCTTTCCCCAGCACCTCCATGATCTCCGTCGCGCCTGCCGGAGTCATCTGTTTGCCGGACACGGCAGTGCGGATCGGCCACATTACAAAGCCGGTCTTATAGCCCTTATCCGCGACGTACTTCGCGAGCACAGCATACAGCGCGTCATTGCTGTAATCCTCCTGCGCCGTAAGAAGCGGCAGCACGTCCTTTAAGACTTCGAGGGAATTCTCGGAATCGGTCTTCATCTTCTTGTGGGTGTACATCGACACGTCATACTCCGGCAGCTTCTCAAAGAAGTCAATGTGCTCCGCGATGTCCGGGAACACTTCAATCCTGGTCTTGACCATGTTCGCAATCTTGCGCAGATCGAGATCCTTTTTTATGACCGCCCTGATATACGGCTCCGCCATCTCATAAAACCGTTCCGCATCCATTGCCTTTAAGTACTCGCCGTTCATCCATCTTAACTTTGTGATGTCAAATACGGCGGGGGACTTGCTGATGTTGCGGTAATTGAAGCGCTCTACCAGCTCGCCTAACGAGAAGAGCTCCTGATTGTCCTCCGGGGACCACCCTAAAAGCGCCACATAGTTCACCACCGCCTCTGCCACAAAGCCCTGCTCGATCAGGTCCTCGAAGGAGGAATGGCCGCTCCGCTTGGAGAGCTTTTTGTGAAACTCGTCGGTGATGAGCGGGCAGTGGACATACACCGGGATCTCCCAGCCGAAAGCATCGTACAGGCGGTTGTACTTCGGGGAGGAGGACAGGTACTCATTTCCGCGCACCACATGGGTAATGCCCATCAGATGATCGTCCACCACATTCGCGAAATTGTACGTCGGATACCCGTCGGACTTGATCAGCACCATATCGTCAAGCTCGGAGTTGTCCACGGTGATGTCGCCGTAGATCTCGTCGTGGAAGGTGGTCGTGCCCTCTGTCGGATTATTCTGGCGGATCACATACGTGATTCCCGCCGCTAATTTTTCCTCGATCTCCTCCTTCGACAGATGCAGGCAATGCTTGTCGTAGGTCATGATCTCCTCGCCGTTTACGGTGGTCTTTAAGGAGTCGAGGCGCTCCTGAGTGCAGAAGCAGTAGTAGGCCTCGCCCTTCTCGATGAGCTTTTTCGCGTACTCAAGATAAATGCCCGCCTTCTGGCGCTCGCTCTGGACATAGGGGCCGCAGCCGCCGTCCTTGTCCGGGCCCTCGTCATGGATCAGACCTGTCTTCTGAAGCGTGCGGTAAATGATCTCAGTGGCTCCCTCGACATACCGCTCCTGGTCCGTGTCCTCGATGCGCAGCAGAAAGTCGCCGCCCTCATGCTTCGCGATCAGATAGGCGTACAGCGCCGTCCGCAAGTTCCCTACATGCATCCGCCCGGTCGGACTGGGCGCATATCTTGTCCTGATTTTCGTCATGTCTTATAAATCTCCTTAGATGTAATGGTCTTTTTCGATTATAAACGAATCCTGCGGAAAAATAAAGTATTTTCCGCAGGATTTCAGCGACACTGTACTTTCTGCCCTACTGAAAGATCGAGCAGACCGCATCCCATATTTTCTTAAAGATCATCCCGATCCGCTTAAATATATTTCCCTCCGGGTGATACGTCTCGTCTACGCTCACCGCGTCCTCCTTATCGTCCTTTGTGATCTCCTTCGTCCGCATAACGATCTGCATGCTCCGCGGCGACGGGTTTTTGTCGGATGTCAGGGAAACCGGCTTCGCTTCCGGGTCAAGGTTAAGAATCGTGGTATTCTCGCCGCTGAACTCATCCCACTTATCGTCAATGGTGCCGATCACCGTATCCTTGGCGCCGCGCAGGACAGACGTCTGATCCAAGCCGTTTCCCGCCTTGTCGAGCACGTCAGCGAGCCCGTTTAACGTCGCCTTCGTCCCCTCATTCAAGCTTCCTCCGGCGGACTTTACCTGTTCCTCCAGGGTCTTAAAGAAGGCGCTTAAGGAGGCGATCCCCGACGCGGCGCGGTCCGTCATTTTCCCCAGGTCCGCAAGCGTCGAAAGCGTGCCCGGGTGATGGCGCTCAAGCGTTTGATTCAGGCTGTCGATGTCGCCGCAGATGTCTTCGCCGACCGCGCTGATCTTTCCGATCGTCGCAAGCAGATCCTTCGTCTCATGGACGACAGATTGCCCTATCCCCTTTTTGCTCTCAAGCAGTAAAAGCATCTGCTGCGTCAGCTCGATCATACCGGCGATATCCGTATAGATCCCGGTGTTTCCGGTAAATCCCGCCGCCGTGTAGATAAACTGCCCGAGCGCCGGCTTTGCCGCGTCGGGGATCGTCCAGTCGCTGGGCGTCTGCGCGGCTGTGCGCGCCGGGCTGCCCTCAAGGTCGTTTACAAGCTCCGTATTCTCCTGAAGAAGAGCTAAGAGCTCCTGAATCTTTGCCGCGTCATAATCTGATTCAAGATCAAGCCCGTCAAGCAGCGCCGTGCTCCGGGAAAGGCTCTCGCCGTCCGCCCCAAGCTGCTGCATTAAAAGCCCAAGACCCGCAATGGAATCGCTCATCGCCTGCTGGCTCGCCGCAAGCCGCATCAGATCCTGCTTCGTCTTTTCAAGCAGCTGCGCGAACGCCTCGGAGGCGTAATCTGCCTGCGGGCTGTTCACGACCTCCTGTATCATCGTGATGTCGTCGCGCAGATACCGCACCGTGTCCTTTAAATCCCCGAGCTTCGGCTCGAGCTCATTGATGTCGCTTGTCAGCTCATTTACCCGGTTGCGGATAGCGCCTAGCGCCTCTGCGGCATCGTCCGTATGCTGCTTAAAGGGCTTCAGCGACTCCGCAAGCGCATCAAGCTGTTCAATCGCCTGGTCTGCCTGCGCGTATACGGAATCCTTCCCCGCATGGATGATCTGCCTCGCGTTGTCAAGCCCGCGAAGCCCGCTTGACGTCTCGGCGATCCCCGCCCTCATCTGCTCCATTGTATTGAGGATGACGTCCATGCTGTCATTTATGGCGTCCTTCGACGACTCCAGGGTCTCCTTCGCCTCCTTTAGCTCACCGACCTTCTCAACCTGTTTGACGGTCAGCGGAACCATCATAAAGATCAGCCCCGAAAACGTGAAATCGTCGCTTCCGATGGCGATCGTGTAGTGGCATTCCTCGCCCGGAAGCGCAAAATACACAACCGCGCTCATGCTTCCGACGGTCTGGAGCTGCGCCCCTTCCGCGCGCAGGCTTAAGACGTCATCGGTATTGACAAGCGTTGTCATTGTGAGCGCCATGTTATTCCTGAAATATTCAGAAACATTCTCATTCGGGATTATGTCCGCGCAAATCTCGATAAGCCCCTTCTCACCGGCAAGGTTTTCCTGCGGCGTCTCCACGCCGTTTAGCAGATAGCGAACCTTTACGGTCCACGGAAGCTGATCCATCAAAACCGCCGTTTTCCCCTCAAAGTAGAATGCGCCGTCCTCCGCGCGAACCGGGAAGCTTACGCTGCCGTCATCATTTTTGACCGCCTCCGCGGCGCTGGTTAAGTTCGCCACGGACTCATATGTACCGAAATCGGTGATCTGACCGTCCTCATGCACCTCGTAGCGCTTTACAACGCTGCTCTCCGAGATCCTGCCCTCGCTGTCAAGTGTGAGATACAGCGTCTCATCGCAGGTATACGGGTCTGCCTGCGCGTACCCCGTCATGCTGACGCGGCAGCAAAGGATCACGGCGAGCGCCGACGCCACCCATCGCTTCATGCTTCTCATATACTCTCCTCCTTAACCCGCGGTGTGTCTTTTTGTCTGCCGCGCCTGTTCCTTCGCGCCTGCGCCCTCTGCTGCTGCCTCTCTATCTGTTTATCGAACACGGTCAGCAATGCCGGAAGCAGCGAGAGGACCAGCACCATGCTGAGGATCGCGCCTCGCCCCACCAGCCGCCCCACCTGGGAGATCGCCTGGATTGACGAGGTAAAGCAGAGCAGATATCCCACGACCGTCAGAATCCCGCCGGATGTGAGGATGGACAGCGTGCTCTTGGAAATCGCCTTGATCTGTGCCTCCCGCTTGTCGCAGGTCTTTCTGAATCCCAGATAATTGTTCGTCATCAGGATCGAGTAGTCGATGGTCGCGCCGAGCTGCAGACAGCTCACGATAATGTAGCCGATATAGATCATGTTTTCTCCCATGATATAGGGCAGCGTCATATTTAAGTAGATCGCCACCTCGATGGGGATGATCACAAGGATCGGAACGAGGATCGAGTGGAATGTAAGCATTACCACAAGCGCCACGCCCGCTAAGGATAAGAGCGATACCTTGTTGTAGTCGTCTGTCAGGATATCCCGGATATCCATGGTGGTCGAGGTCATCCCGATCATGTAGGAATTTTCAGGATAGTAGGACTTTATCACCCGCTCAAGCTCCTCACTGCAGGAAAATGCGTAGTCGCTCTCCTGCTCCGAGTTCACGGAGATCATAAGCCGCGCGTAATGCTCGGTTCTAAGCTGATCCTTCACCGCCTTCGGGAGAAAGCTCTCCGGTATCCCCTCGGGAATGGTTCCCGCCATGGACAATGCGTAGTTGACATAATCCAGATCCTCGATCGCCGTTGTCAGCTCCCGCTCCCGCGCCACCGAACCGTTCGGCACAAGCGCGATCACGAGGTTGGACTTGCCGAATGCTTCGTCGATCTCCTTTGTGTCCTCATATACCCGCGTGCCGGGGCTTGCACCGATGGCATTGTCCCCGTACATAAAATGGTTCATTCCCTGTCCGAAGTAACAGGGCACTGCCGCCACCATGGCAAAGACGAACACCACATGGCGAATCCGGTACATAAACTTCGCAAACCTGTCAAAGGACGGAATGAAGGGGCGGTGCGCCGTCTTTTCTATCTTCTCATCAAATTCCAAAATCAGAGTCGGCATCAAAAAGAGCACCGCTGCCAGACTGCACAGGATCCCTTTCGTCAGCACAAAGCCGACGTCCCTACCGATCGTAAACCGCATGAAGGCGATCACGATGAATCCGACGATCGTTGTCGCGCCGCTTGCGAGGATCGAGCTGCACGCCTCCCCAAGTGCCGCCTCCATGGCGGTTTTTGGCTCCAGACCCTGCTTTTTGTAGCTGTTGAACGTGTGCAACAAAAAGATCGAGTAGTCCATGGATACCGCAAGCTGTAAAATCGCAGCCGTGGAAAAGGTAAAAAATGAAATTCTCCCGAATATGATATTGGAACCCATATTGAGGAGGATCGCCACGATCATCACAAACAGGAACAAAAACGGTTCCAGCCAGGAGGTGGTCGTCAGCGTCAGGATCAGCCAGATGATCACGAGCGCCAGCATGATGGCAATGGCGATCTCCCTGGTGATGGAGGCCTCACGCTCCTTGCTCGACACCGCGCTCCCGGCAAAGCAGGCGCGATCCTTCCCCACGATCCTGTAAATCTCGTCGATGGCCCTGTGCGTCGTCTTGTCGGAATCGCCGTCCTCAAAGATGATCTCCATCACCGCGTTCCCATCCTTATAGAACTCATCCGTCAGCTCGTTGGAGAGAAAAGCGTCTCCCATGTAGACGTTGGTAGCGAGATCCGCGCCCACGACCAGATCCACCCCGTCAACATCCGCGATCCGCTGGCGCAGCGCCTTCGCCTCCTGTAACGATACGCCCTTCACCATCACGCGCGCCGTCCCGGGGTATCCGAACTCATCCTCCATGACGTCAAGCGCCTGTTTAGTCGGCGCGAAGTCCGGCAGGTATCTGCTCAGATCATAATTGACCCCCACAAACGGAAAACAGACCGCGCACAGCAGCGTCGCTATGTAAAAAAACCGCTTGATGTGCTTTCCCTTCTCGACGATCAGGTGCACCGTTTTATCAAAAATCGTCTGGTTTTTATTATCCATACTCGGCTCCATTAACACACATTATATTGACTATTCAACATATGTGCATTATAATTCAGGTGCAGACAGATATCAATAATCAATATATTCAGAACTGCCGGATAATCAACACAATATTTTTGTTTTGTCCATAAGCGGCAAAAAAAGAAAAACAGGAGGATTCCTATGGAAGATCAAAAGCAGGATCGGCGCGTCCGGCGCACACAAAAGCTGTTGAAGGACAGCCTGGTCACATTGATGCAGGAAAAAGAATTCAAGAATATTTCCGTGAAGGATATCACGGATCGCGCTGATTTAAACCGGGGTACCTTCTATCTGCACTACACGGACACCTATCATCTTCTGGAGGATATCGAGGAGGATGTGCTGAATGATTTTCAGGAAATGATCCACAGCTACCGCCATTCCTTCCGGCGCGATACGCTGCTCCCCGTGATGAACCCGGTCATCGACTACATCGCGGAGAATACCACGATCTGCAAGGTACTCTTTGAAAACAACGCCTCCGTGGACTTTTTAAACCGCTTCCACAAACTGATCCACGAGAATGGGAATGAGATCATCCAGTCGCTCTTCCCCGTCCGTAATGACGAGATTACCGAGAGCTTTTTTGAGTTTGTGACGTACGGCCTGATCGGGATGTTAAAGCAGTGGCTCGATTCCGGGAAGTCCCTGCCGAAGAAGACACTCGCGGAGATGGCGGACAAGGCGGTCATGGGCGCCGCCGCGTGCCTGCTGGGGAAATAAGTTCACCTTACCGCCCGCCGTTTAAAAGCTTCCAGCTTCGCGGCGCGAAGCGGCGCAGAAATTTTCCGAGAACAAAGCTCACCGCCGCCGCAGCCACCGGCATGAGGAAGAACAGCACGAGCGGCGCCCAGCCTGAAAGATGAAAAAGCCTCGCCGCCGTCTTATTGATCAGTCGGACAACGGCAAAATGAATCGCGTAGAGGAAAAAGTTGTGGCGCACAAACTCCCCCGGCTGGGGAAGCTTCTCCCCGGGCACGATAAGCCACAGCCCCGCCACGGCACACAGGCGGCAGAGCACAAAGCCGGGCACAAAGGCCGCGCGAAGCCCGAGCACATAGCCTGCCGCAGAGACGCTCAAAAGCGCGGCGCCGAGGAAGGCCCCCCTCCGGCTCCACCCGCGCTCCGCTGCGGGCGCGCGGACAGCTTTTCCCTCACGGCCCGGCAGGGCGGCTTTAAGCGCCAGGGATGCCGCCGCGGAGTAATAGATCAGCGCGTCGATATTTACGAGGGGAATATTGATATCTGCCGCCATAAGCCCCCACAAAAACGCCAAAAAGGCCACGCGGCTCACCCTGCGCCGCAGAATCGGGTAGAGCGCCGGCGCGAGCAGGATCAGAAGGATCAACTGACGCAGATACCAGAACACATAATTGTAGGTGTAATGGAGGACCGCATCCACCGCCGCGGACAGGCTGAAGGGCACGACGCCCTTCCCCACGATCTCCGTCATCCACGGAAGGCGGCTCGCGATCACATAGCCCAGATAGTAGAGAAAATTCCACAGAATGAACGGCACGAGCACACTCTTGATCCGCCGTTTCCACTTCCCTTTTAATTTCGACCACTCAAAATCCCGGTAAAACAGATACCCCGATATCATAAAAAATCCCGGAACCGCGAGCTGTCCCAGCACGTCGCCCAAAAAATGCTCCGCGCGGTAAACAGCCGCCATCTGATCAGACATTCCCAAAAACAGCTCCGCATTATAGGAATGTACCCAGATCACAAGCAGGCTGAAAGCAAAGGAGAACCAGGTGACTTTTCCACGAAACTGCTTCTCAGTCATACTCCCGGTCCTCCTCTCTTTTAACTTATATGCCGTCTAAGACAGACGAATCCGAAACCGTAAGCCGGCTGCCGTCGCTTGTGACGGTGATTGTGCGCGTCTGTGCGGGAGCGCCCTCCGATCGTCTGTACTGCATTGTGATGACTGCCGTGCCCGGCTTTCCCGCCGCCTCAAAATACCCGCGGAGAGTGCCGGCGGCGCCGGCGAGCGCCGTGCCCAAAGACGGGTTTACATACTTTTCGCCAACCGACCTTATTATCTCAGGATCCGATACCGCGGTATCCCACGCGTATCCCGTCGAGGGATTGCTAGAAAGGGCAAACGCCACGGTTTTGCCGTCGCCGTTTAGGTTTATCCAGTCGTTGACCCGGGCAGATTTTGTCTCTCCCGTCCACTTTCCGGCCGCGTCCAGCACATATCCGTCCGGCGATGTGGTATTCACGAGAATATTTCCGTTTATCATGTCCGCGAAGTACCATGTGCCGTTGTCGTCGATCCAGCCCGTATCCATAGTTCCTCCCGCGCCGTCCGATGTCTCGGATAAATGGTAGCGCTTTCCCGACTTCGGGTCGGTGTACCAGCCCTTAGCCATATTGCCATCCATGTCAAAATAGTACCACTTCATCTCCCCGCCTGCCGGTATCTGCACCCACTGATTGACCGCATAGGAATCGGAGTCCTTAAACCTGTACCGCCAACCTGTGCCGGAAGCTTCCCATGTTCCGGCGCCCGCCTGGGTCTGAGTCTGTCCTGTTGCCGCGCCCGCAGCGCCCGGTCCGCCGCCTGCTGACGAACCGCCGCCTCCTGAGGAGCCGCCGCCCCCTGAGGAGCCGCCGCCACCTGAGGAACCGCCGCCCCCTGACGAACCGCCGCCACCTGATGAGCCGCCGCCCCCGCTGCTTGCATAGACAGTGACATGAAATGTCGTTGAGGCTCCCGACAGAGCCGTACATCTGATCGTCGTGCTCCCGGCCGCCACGCCCTTTACATTTCCATTTCGGTCGACAGACGCGATATTCTTATTATCCGACTCCCAGATAAAACCAATCCTCGTGTCATAATCAGCCGGAGTAATGACAGGCCGCGCCATGGCAGTCTCCCCCCGTTTGATTCGCATATCCGCGACAGAAATATTTGCGACAGGTCTCTCGATCGGATTCGCGTACGCCTTGATTCTGGCTGTCAAGGGATTCTCCGTGTCATACAGATCAGTAAAGCTGTCGTTGCGGTACATAAAGCTTTGACCGGGCGCTGCGGAACCATTCACTGTTTCTATGGCGCCCCCGGTCACCGAGGTCTCCTCACACGCATACTCTATCGTGTTGGAGCCTGTATTTGTCACAACCACGGAGAACGAGCCTCCCGGCATGACTACCGCAGGTGATTCAAGCGGAATTGTATATACCCCCATCTCGGCTGTCTGAGATACCTGACTGGCAGCAAGATATCCATCCGTGGGATCATTCATTCTATCTCTGCTTGCGTAGACATCCACCTTAAAATCGTTGTCCTCAGAGAACATTATCACATTGACAGCGTCAATAGTCTGAGGTTCGTCGCTGCTAACGCAGTAAATATTTGCCACGGACATCCCGGATCCGATCATTAAAACTTCGTTTAAGCTCATCGTGCCGTCGTAGAAATAGGTGTCCTCATATCGTCCGGGCTCATCATACTCAAATGTTCCGAAAGAATATATCACATTATTCGCCTGTTCATAGCTCATCCAGAAATATCCATCCCAGAAATATCCGCCCGATGTCGTTTTCGTACCCCAACTGTTTCTGACAAGCCACGCGCCGTCATTTTGCGGGCGCGGTCTTCCGTCCCCGTCAGCCCCGAAAAGCTCCTTTGGGATCGTATCATCCCAGCCCACGATGGTTACGATATGATTTCCTCCGTAAGCTGCGGTCCCATCATAATTATAATAATAGTTATAGCGCTTCTTTTCACCGCTCTCCTCCGTTACATCTCTGAGAAAATGCCGACGGGATGACTCGACGTAGCCCATGGTAACGGCCCCATTGTCCAGGATTGCCTGCTTGACCGCGTTGCGGCCTGCGGGCGCGGTGCTCAAGCTCCTGAAGGAAATAAGCTCAGCCGCGTTTTCGTCATATGCGTGAGACTTATCAATGGCAAAACTATCACGATGAGCTGACGCTTCCGCATACATACCGTCAATCTCCTGAGTCAGCCCCAGATGAGCCGAGAGCTGAAACGAACTGATCCATTCATTACCGCCGCTGGTCAGATAGTGTTCCGGCGACCGAAACGAGGAAGTGTCTCCCAGGGTATTATTGTACTTATCCGCGGGATGGTGGAACGCAAAGTACGCGTTTGCAATCTCGCTTAAATCAATGTCTGTATCTGCAAGATTCTTCTTAATCAGATTGATCTCCGCGGCCGCGCAGGTCCCAAACGACCAGCAGAGCCCCAGGCTTCCCTGATCGCGAATCTCGGGTACAAAACCCTCCTCCACGCTCGAGTAGCGTGCCGGCAGAGCTGCGGCACGGGCAAGGCGGGATAAAGAGCTGGAGTTTCCGGAGATCCCGGCTTTTGGAGCAAAGTCGTCATCAAGAGCTCCCATCACAGGATATTCCCCGTCCCAGAGTTCCTCCCAGGTGCCTACATACTCGCCGTAGCGCGATTCGAGATCAGCGAGCTGATTTCCCTGCTCATCGCCGGTTAAAAGCTCTGCTTCGTTCCCGTCAGTGAGCAAAAGCTCCATCTCCTCATCTGCGCTCGACGGCGTCGCGGCGAACGCATCTGACGGCGTCGCGGCAAGGGCATCAGGCAGCGCCGCGGCCGCCGCATTCGCGGAAAACGGCATTCCCGCTATCCCCAGGGCAGTCGCAAGCACGCCTGCTAAAAGTCTCCTGTAAATTCTCCTGCTCATAAGTAATCCCCCTTTTTTTTATCTGTCTTATATTAATTGTCAATATTCCCTTAAAACAAGCTCCGTGACGCCGGGGTTATCACCGCCCGCAATTCTTATGACTCTGGGGTTTAAGCCGTGCCCCAGCTCGCGGTAAATCCCCTGCTTAATGCTGTCGCCGCGGTTGAAGCCGTGAATCACTCTCACGCGGTATACCCCCGCTCCCGCCTTCTTAACCTGCGTCTCAATTTTCGCGATGGCCGCATCGACGGTCAGCCCGTGGACATCCATCTCAATGATCGGCGATTGTATCATATTTCCTCCTTTTTGATGTATAATTTCTCTAAAATCGCCTGGCTCAATGGCTTAATTTATACTCGCGCACCACGATCTGAAGCGTCCTGCTCCCGTTGTATTCGTGAATCTCCGGGTAGTACACCGCGTCGATGACAGGATGTTCCCTTATTTCCTCAAGGAATGCGTCCGCCTCCGTAAACACCATGGCGTCCATCGCATACCCCTGCTCCGTCACCAGAAACAGTCTCACCGCGTTGTTGTTTTTCCCCAGAGAGCGCGCGTTTCGGACGGTCAGATTTTTCTGTGCAAACTGCGGCTTTTCATTGCCCTGGCCGAATGGCTCCAGGAGCTTAAGCTCCTCCACCAGCGCCTCCGATATGTACTCTAACGGCATCGCCACATCAATCCAGACCTTCGGCACAAAATCCTCCGGCTTTAAATCCGCCTGCTCATTTAACCTGCGGCGGAATTCGTCCACATTTCTCTCCTCCATCGAAAAGCCTGCCGCCATCGGATGACCGCCGAATTTGAGCAGTAGATCCCGCACGCCGCAGAGTCCGCGGTACATATGGTACGCCTCGATGGAACGGCCCGAGCCCTTCACTCCGTCCTCGCTGCGCGTCAGCACAAAGGATGGCTTGTGGAATGCCTCGCGCACACGCCCGGCGATGATCCCAGCAACCGATTCGTGGCAGTCCGGGAGAAATACCACAAGCACCCGATCGTCCGCATAGCGCTCACCGACCTGTCTTAACGCCTCCTCGGTCCCTCTCTGGGTCATAACCTTGCGCTCATCATTCAGGGCGCGAAGCTGCTCCGCAAGCTCTGCCGCTTTTCTTTCTTCCCCGCACAAAAGCAGCTCCAGAGAGAGCCTCGCGGTCTTGAGACGCCCCCCGGCGTTCAGACACGGGCCGATCACAAAGCCGATATGATACGCCGTCAGTGTGTGGATGTCAAGCCCGCAGGCCTCCACCAGCGCCTTAAGCCCCAGGCTCTTTGTCCGGGCTATCTGCCTAAGTCCCAGGCGTACCAAAATGCGGTTCTCGTTCTGTAAGCGCATCACATCACCCACCGTAGCGATCGCCGCAAACTCCATCATCTCGAGCCATTCTTCCTCCGGGACGCCGCACTGCCCGTACAATACCTGTACCAGCTTGTAGGCGACCACAGCGCCGCAGATCTCCTTAAAGGGGTATTCGCAGCCCTCCTTCTTCGGATTGACGACCACATCCGCAGGCGGAAGCTTCTGCGCGCCGTCCTCTCCGCGCACCACCTCGTGATGATCCGTCACGATCACGGTAAGGCCGAGCTCCTTCGCGAGCGCGATCTGCTCTAACGCCGCGATCCCGTTGTCGCAGGTGATGATCGTGTCGATGCCGTCCGCGGCCGCTTTTCGGATAATCGACTCGTTGATTCCGTAGCCGTCCTTGATCCGCTCCGGTATCTGATAGTCCACAGTCCCGCCGCACCGGGCAATCCCGCGATACAGAAGGTAGGACGAGCACACCCCGTCAATATCGTAGTCACCCACGATCCGTATCCTCGCGCCGCGCCCGATCGCTTCCCGGATCAGGCGGACGGCGCGATCCATCCCTCTTAAGAGATGAGGATCATACAAATCCCGTACCGTACCGTGCAGATACCGCTCAATCTCATCTTCTCCCACCACATCCCGGTTGCGGATGATACGCGCGGTGACAGGGCTTATGTGAAAGCGCTCCGCCACCGTCTGAAAATCCGCCCGTTTCGTCCGGAGCATCCAGACAGGTTGCGCCGCTTCCGTTTTATTTCTGCTCATATTCGGATATCCTTTTCTCCAGCATGGCAACCTGCGCTTTCAGATTGCCCACTTCCTCCTCATGCTGCCGCTTCGTCTCCTTAAGCCGGCTCTGCAGGCTCGCGAAGGCATACAAAAGCGGAGCAAAATCGCCGCGGTACGCCTGCTCGCAGTCCGACTTCGCATCAAGGTTGCTGCTTCCGATCTCGCAAAACATCCGCGTCTGATCCCGTATGATCTCCCTCAGACGCTCGATCAGCCCATTCATCGCCTCCGCCAGGATCCCGATCTCGTCCTTTGACCGGATATCAAGCTGAATGTCCAGATTTCCGCTGCACGCGCGCCTTGCCGCGTCCGCAAGCTGCTCCGACGGCTCCTTGATCGAGCGGATCAAAGAGAGGATCAGCAAGAGCACAATGGAGGATACGGCGGCAATGACGAGAAGCTTTCTGTGGGACAAATCCCGGTACAGACGGCTGCTCTGCTGTCTCTCTGCGAGAACCTCCCGCTTGGTCTGCTCCACCGCGTCTAAAAACAGGCGGCTCGCCTCATCGAAAAGCTCCTGCGAGCGCCCCGTCATAAGCTCCACTCCCTTTCCGGTCTCCCTGAGCTCTGCGCCGCACGCGAGGTATTCCTGCCAGACCGTCTTTGCCCGCCTGATGATCTCCTGGTCCTCCGCCCGGGTCGGAAGCGCCTCGTAGGCGCAAAACTTCTCCTGAATGTCTGCGTTAAGCGCCTCAAGCTCCCCTAAAAGCTCAGGGTCTGTCGTGAGCGCATGGCGGCTCTCCCGTATCCGATAATCGGAGGTGGCGGTATTTAACTCCTCCGCCGCGATCACTGCGTTCATCCAGACATCGTTTAGCTCCGCTCCTGCCTGGTCGATCTTCCAGGCGGTAGCCACCGACTCCTGCCCTAAGAGAAACATCCCCAGAATGCTCACCGCGCCGAGGAGCACAAGCTTCGTGCTTATCTTTATGTCCCGTATTGACTTAATCTTCATGGTAGACCTTCTTCCTGATAGTGTTTCAATGCTCTTTTTATGCATTTTATCACAAGAGAAGCGAATGTGCAAATATCACTTTCTTGTTCCCCCTTGCCCCTGCGCCCCACTTGCGGTATACTATATAAAATCAAGTAAATGCGCAGACATACTGAACAGTTACAAAATCAGTACACATGAGGAGATTTCGCTATGAACCATGAAAAGAAAGCGTCCGTGGGCTCCGGCGAGTCCGGCAATTTCCTGGTGCAGGGCAGCATCCTTGCGGCTGCCGGGCTCATCGTGCGCTTTATCGGACTTCTTTATAAAATACCGATGACGCGGGTGCTGGGCACGGACGGCATCGGATGCTACAACACGGCCTATGAGATTTACAATATCGGGCTGATCTTATCCTCATACAGCCTCCCCCTCGCCGTCTCGAAGCTGATCGCGGCAAGGCGGGTTCACGGCCGGACGCAGGACGTAACCCATGTGTTCTGCAGCGGGCTCGCTTTCGGCGTGACCGCGGGCGGTCTTATGACCCTGCTCCTGCTGTTTGAGGCGGACTGGATCACCACCCATATTTTCAACAGCCCCAGCAGCGCCCTCCCCTTAAAGGTCATGGCGCCGACCATCCTGATCTTTTCCGTGATGGGCGTCATCCGCGGATATTTCCAGGGTATGGGAAATATGGTGCCCACCTCCGTGTCGCAGATCATTGAACAGCTCGTCAACGCGATCGTCAGCATCGCGGCCTCCTTCGCCTTCATGCGCCTGTTCGCGGATCGCGAAAACCCGGCATCCTACGGCGCGGCAGGCGGCACACTCGGGACCTTGTCCGGCGCGGTCGCGGCATTTATCTTTCTGAGCGTTTTGATACTCCGCCACTACAGGAGATACATGGCGGACTTAAAGAAGCCGCAGATGCTCCCCGTGGAATCCCGGAAGCATATCTGCGCGGCGCTTTTTATGACACTGACTCCCATTATCTTAAGTCAGTTTGTGTACCACCTAAGCGGGACTGTGGACAACTCCATGTTCGGTCTGATCATGGGACAGAAGGGCTTCTCCGAGAAGGAACGCCTTTCCCTGCTCGGCGTGTACGGCGGCGAATACCGGCTGCTCTCCAATGTGCCGGTGGCGATCGCCTCATCGCTCGGCACCTCCATGATTCCCAGCATCGTCCACTCACGCACGCAGGGAAACTCGGAGGAGGCAAAGCACAAGATACGACTCACAGTCAAATTTAATATGCTGCTCGCGATTCCGTGCGCGGTGGGAATGGGAGTCCTCGCCGGCCCCATTATGCGGCTGATTTTCGGCGATACGAGCAGGCTCGCCGCCGACTTAATGATGCTCGGCGCTCCGGCTGTTGTGTTCTTCTCCCTGTCCACCGTCACCAACGCGGTGCTCCAGGGCATCGACCTGATGCGCAAGTCCGTGACCCACTCCGCCATCTCTCTTGCGCTCCACGCGGCGCTCGTCTATATCATGTTAAAGCACCTTGACATGGGCGCCTACGGCCTCGTTGTCGGGAACGTGACCTTCGCCCTGGCAGTCTGCGTCTTAAACTGGATCGCCATCGGGAGAGCGCTGCGCTATAAGCAGGAGGTAAAGACAACCTTCTTTCTTCCGCTTCTCTGCGCCGCTGTCATGGGCGCCGCGGCATATACAGCCTATGCCGGGATCTGCGGCCTTACCCACAGCTATAAGCTGGGGCTCCTCGTCAGCATCCCGCTCGCCATGGTCATTTACGGTCTCCTCATTGTCCTGACAGGGGCCGTCACGCCGGAAGAGCTCGCACAGATGCCGTTCGGGTCCGGCCTCCTTTCGCTCATCCGGAAAATCCATCTGATGAGGTAAAACCCGGGTAAGCGGGAAATACACGGTCGACGGAGTGCCCTACGGGTGTTTCTGCTTGTTCTCCTTCTTATAGGAATACATCCGCTCGTCAACCATCTTAAGGATTTCCTCAAACGCGATGCGCCTCTTAGGCCCCGCGATCCGGGCGACCCCATAGCTGAATCCGACCGGGTAGAGGTCGTTTGTATCATTTTCCGCAAAAGTTTCCCTCAGATGCGAGAGCTCCTCCTCCACCTGTTTTTCCGGGCAGTCGGGAAGGATCAGGCCGAACTCGTCCCCCCCGATGCGCGCAAACTCCGCCCTCCCTTCAAATGCTTCCCCGATCAGCTCCGTGAAAGCCCGGATGTAGCGGTCTCCCTCCATGTGTCCGAAATTATCATTCACATACTTCAAATCATCCAGATCCATGTAGCAGAGCACAAAATCCGTTTGCTCCGCGAGCAGCTTTGCCATATGCTCATCAAAAAACAGGCGATTGTGAATGCCTGTCCCGGCATCGTAATACACCTTATTGTTCAGTCTCTCGGTCTCCTGCTCCGCCTCCTCGACTGCCTGATGCAGATCCTGCATCCCGGCAGCCAGCTTCTGAAACGGGCCGTCAAGCTCGTCAAGCTCCAGTTTATCGGTCTTCGTATCGTACAGTATGCTCTTCAAATACTCAAATAGCCGTTCGCAATTCTGTTCAATACTTCTATTATCCATTTAAACTCCTCATTCCGGTTGCGCCCGCCTCTCCCACAGCATGTCTTATAGAAAACCCTATCAGAGGCAAACTATGCGGCAAACAACTCCTACCCCGCGTCTCGCATTCGTCCATCTGCTCGAGGAAAATCGACCGCAGGCAATGGCATGGGTCCGCGGCGCCTCCTCCAATCCCGATTTAAGCGGGCTTGTAAAATTCTATGACACACCCTACGGAGGAATTCTCATTGAGGCGGAATTTTTTGGACTACCTGATATTTCCAAGCAAAATTCCTCCGATTTTTATGCCATGCATATCCATGAATCGGGCGACTGCTCCGCGATGATTTCACCAGCCAGCCCCCCGGGAACTCCGGGGAGAAAATCGCATGCGGCATAATCCAGCGCACATAATCTCATTCTCCGGCGCCATACAGGCACCGGCCGCAAGCTCCTCTCATATCTAATCTATAAGAATGTTTGTGGCAGGCATCTATGGAACATGAAACCAATCATGCGGGCTGCCCTGTAACCGTGGCTCTCGCGGGAAACCCGAACGTGGGAAAAAGCACGATATTTAACGGTCTTACCGGGATGCGCCAGCACACCGGGAACTGGCCCGGCGTCACCGTGGCCTCCGCCCGCGGGCGCTTTTTTGTGGACAGTCAGGAATTCCTGCTGGTGGATCTTCCGGGCACCTACTCCCTGGATGCACGTTCCCAGGAGGAAACGATCGCCCGGGACTATCTCGGCTCCGGCGATGCCGGGATGGTTCTTCTGGTGTGCGACGGCACCTGTCTTGAGCGGGGGCTTCATCTGCTGAAACAGATCTTGTCTCTCGATCAGATCAGGGATTCCGGCACTCCCGTGATCCTCTGTGTCAACCTCTGCGATGAGGCCAGCCGGAAAGGAATCGAGATTGACTTCGAGCTTCTTCGCGATGTGCTCCAGATCCCGGTTCTCTGCTGCTGCGCCCGCTCCCCCTCCTCCTTAAGCCTGATTAAGGAGACCGCCGGAAAGACCGCCGGACAACATATCTCCTACGACTGCCTTGATTTTGACCCCAAAAAACTCTCGGAGGCGGTCGTCCGCTACACCCGCCCGGATTACCGCAGACAGGAGGAGCTTATAGACCGCGTTGCCACGGGGCCCGTCACCGGAGGTATCCTCATGTTCCTCCTGCTGCTCGGCGTATTCTGGCTCACCCTGTCCGGGGCGAATGTCCCCTCATCCATCCTGTGGGATGGGCTGTTCTGGTTTGAGGGGAAGCTCGCGGAATGGATGACAGGCGCGGGCGCTCCGATGTGGCTTGTCAGCATGCTGGTCTACGGCGTGTACCGGGTGGTTGCCTGGGTCGTCTCGGTCATGCTCCCGCCCATGGCAATCTTCTTCCCACTGTTTACGCTGCTCGAGGATTTCGGCTATCTGCCGAGGATTGCCTTCAACATGGATAAGGCATTCCACCGCTGCAGCGCCTGTGGGAAGCAGTGCCTGACGACCGCCATGGGACTCGGCTGCAACGCTGCCGGCGTCACGGGCTGCCGCATCATCGACTCGCCCCGCGAGCGGCTGATCGCTATCCTCACAAACTCCCTCGTTCCCTGTAACGGCCGCCTTCCCACCTTATTTTTGATGATAACCCTGATGTTTCTTGCGGGAAACGCCGTACCGGGCAGCCTGCGCACTCTGGGATCAGCCCTTTTGATGACGCTTGCCATTCTTACGGGAATCGGAGCCACCCTCGCCGCCTCCTGGCTATTGTCCCACACCCTGCTTCGCGGCGTCCCCTCCGCTTTCACGCTGGAGCTGCCCCCGTACCGGCGTCCGCAGATCGGAAAGGTCATCGTCCGCTCTGTTTTCGACCGCACTCTGTTTGTGCTCGGACGCGCCGTCGCCGTCGCCGCCCCAGCCGGGCTGCTCATCTGGCTGCTGGCAAATATTCTCTATGT
Source organism: Clostridium sp. (assembly GCA_004554205.1). Lineage (GTDB taxonomy): Bacteria > Bacillota > Clostridia > Lachnospirales > Lachnospiraceae > Brotaphodocola. The sequence goes on along the minus strand of SFNH01000001.1, from coordinate 52,021 downwards.
GGGGCCAGGAAACGGCTACCTCGCGCTCTCGGAGCAATTTACCGGCGCAGCCGCGGCCGCCTCATACGGCGCCGCCCCGAGCCTGCTTGCATGTCTGACCGGTTTTTTTGAACCACTCGGACGCCTGCTCGGCCTTGACGGCGTGATCCTCACCGCCTTCCTGTTAGGATTTCCCGCGAATGAGATTGTCATGCCCATCATTTTAATGGCGTACCAGCAGGCCGGGGTACTGACGGAAATGGCGGATTCCTCCGCTCTGCTCACGCTTCTCCTTAACCACGGCTGGAGCGGGCGGACCATGCTCTGCATGATCCTGTTCTGCCTCTTTCACTGGCCCTGCTCCACCACGGTGCTGACGATCAAAAAAGAGACCGGATCCATCAAATGGACCGCAGTCTCCATTCTGCTCCCGACACTGATCGGCGCCGCGCTCTGCATGGCAGTCACCTTTCTTGAGCGGCTGATAAGCTGTCTTTTTTGACATCGCACTACAAGGAGTGGATTCCGTAACAGTCCGGCCGCACGGCTCGACTGTTACGACTGCTTTGAGTAGAGCGCCTTTGAACTGACGCCCTTTAGCCGCCCGAGCTTCCCGGACACGGCGCTGATGATGTCCGCAGGCGCATCCATCACCACGCTGATGATATTCATCTGCTTCCCCCGGTAGGGAAGCCCCATGCGCCCGATGATATAGCTGCCGTACCGATGCAGAATTTCGTTGACCTGGGAAGCGGCATCCGGCATTTCTATGATAATGCCGATGACCGCGATCCTCGTCTCAGTCTCTTTTCCTTCCATAAGGCCCTCCCCGGATATGGTTATACTGCTTCGTGTCGAAGGTCTAAAAGCCCCGTCCTCCGCCGCCGTGCGTCTGCCCTCCGGCGGAGGTATGGGTGGTGCTCATCGCTCCTCCTCCTCCGCCCCCGGGCCTCCCGCTCCCGGCGGAGCTTCTCACGATGACATTCTGCGTCACAAACTTGTTTACCAGCGCGTCATTCTGCGAGCGGTAATCAAAGTGCGCTCCGGCGCGGTAAGCCATATGATAATTTGCCGCCTGGCGTTTCTCCCGCTCCATGGCGTACTGCCTTTTCACGTTCAGGCAGGCAGCGCCGCCCGTGAATGCTGCCGCCGCAAACGCAAGGAGGAATTCATACCACCGGATGCTCCGGTGGCGGCTGACCTCGCCCGTATCCCTGTTATAGCTGTACTGTCCGTCGGGAATCCCCTTCCTGTAAAATGCCGCCGTGTCCACGATCATCTGAGACGCCGCGCCATGATAATCTCCCTCTTTTATATAGGGGATCGCGTGATCCATCATCGTCTCGATACGCGCATCCGTCAGAAAGCGGATCATCGCTCCCGTGGTGGAGACATGAAGGCGCCGGTTATCCATATCCAGAAGGAGGAGCGCGCCGCTGTGCGTTTTGCCTGTGCCAAAGCCGCCCTGCTCATAGTACAGATCCGCGTACTCCTCAGAACTCAATCCCCGTGTGTCATCCGCGGTCACTAATACGAGGTCCATCCCGCTCTCTTCCCGGAACGCTTCGACGTCCCGCGTAAGCTCCTGAAATTCTTCACGGTCAAACAGCCCCGCGCCGTCGTAGACCCGCGCTCCGTCTCCCGCCTGCTCCGCCCGCGCAGGAAACGCCCAAAATAGAGCGGCAAAAATGACAGCCGCGCACAGCATTCCCACACACATAAAGCCGTCTCGTCTATTCTCTCTCATCATAAGAAATACCCCACGATCAAAAGCGCGATAAATACCGGGACAAACAGGGAGGCAAACAGCAGCATAAGCCTGCCGTTATCGACCGGAAGCTCCCCGCATACCTTTCCCGTCTGCCCGTTGCACGCAAAATAATAGATTGTATCCGACTTCGGATCCCTGTAGGTCAGAGTCCAGACCGGAAGCAGGGCATAGCTCCACTTCTCATCCTTAAGCTCCATCTCCTTGTGGCGCACCATGACGGAGTCGTAGCCGCCCACTTCACTCAGCATGGTATCCACCGCAAAATCCTCTACCTCCCGCTGCAGCTCGGGCCGGAGGCTCTCCTCGCCCAGATCGCGCTTCTCCGCCATAAAACCGGACAGATACCCCATGTGAAAGGGCTTTAACTTCTCCATCTCAAACGGAAGGACGCCCTCTGCCAGCTTCCGGTTCGCCTTTGACAGGGCGTTGCGGGGCACATGATCCACCTGCATCTGCCCCTCACGCGTCACATCGAATTTCTGTGTCTCGGTATACTGTATATTCCCGGTCGTCCAGATTTTGCGCTTCTCCGCCTCGGCCTCCAGTCTTCCGTCCACCTCGCAGCTATAGAGCCAGTACGGAAAATACACCCCCGCCATCTTCTCGATCTGATCCTTGCTGTAAAATGCCTTCGGTATGTACTTTTTCTTCCCGATCCACTGTTCAAAGATCCGCAGCGCCTCGGTCTTGTCAATCGCAAAGGGAAGTACATGATCCGGGTGATACTCCCCCTGCATCTTACCCGCGAGCACCACCGGATTGTGGCAGTAGTAGCAGAAAGTCGCCGTGGTGCTCTCATCCGTCACGATCTCAGCGCCGCAGTTCGGGCAGTTGTAGAGAACTGCGCCTGCCGCCGCCTCGGGATTCCCGTCATTGGCTCCCGGCTCTTTTGCGCGGGCCGCGTCATCGTCCCCGGCCAGTTTCTCCAACTGCTTCTGGTTAAATTTTGAACGGCAGTATTCACAGCGGTACTGCTGGGAATCCGGGTCAAACTGGAGATCCCCGCCGCAGTTCGGGCACTTGTATGTTATGACCGCCATACTCCCTCCTAGCTCCTTGGCTTACCGCACTCGCTGCAGAATTTACCTGTATTCACCGTGCCGCAGGAACACGTCCACGATTGTGCGGGTCTTGGGCTTCCGCACTCGCCGCAGAACTTCCCTGTATTTACCGCGCCACAGGAGCAGGTCCATGAGGCGGATGCCGGACCCGCCTGCTGCGTATTTGCTGCCGGGGCCGCCTCAGCCGCCCTGTTCATCTGCATCTGCTGCATATTCGCCGCCGAGGCCGCTCCCATAAAGCCGCCGCCCGCATTCATTCCGGCCGCCATGCCCATAAAGCCCGCCATCGCGCCGCCCGAGTTGGAGCCTGCCGCCTCCATGCCGCGCGCCATCGCGCCCTGCACATAGCCCTCGCGCACGGACGGGTCGCCGAGCATCGCGCCCTGATTTCGCATATTGATGAGCTTTTGGGACTCCTCGTCATAGGATATGCTCGCCAGACCTACATTCATAACTTCAAAGCCGCGGTCGCGCCTCCATGCCTCGTCGAGCGCATCCGCCATATGCCTGCTGAGCGCCGTGCCCTTCGAGGCCACGAAAGAGATCCGCTCGCCCTCCGCGGACATCTGATTGATCGCCGCCTGCAGCCCCTCCAGAAATTCGTCCATATACTGCTCGTTGATGGAGTCGATATCCACGCGGTCGGCATTCTTCGGGACTACCTGCTGGTAGAACAGAAGCGGGTCGGTAATCCGGATAGAGTACGCGCCGTGCGCCCGCAAAAACAGCTCCGCGTTATAAAAGCTGTCAAAGTAGTTCACCGGGTTGCGTGTGCCGAATTTGATGCCCTTGATCTCCTGCAGATTGACAAAATAGACCTTCTGGGCCGTCGGGGTCTCGCCGCCGTATTTGATACGGGAGAACGATTCCTTTAACGCATCCTTGAATTTCCCATTGAACAGGGAGGGTAAAGACGAGTTGTCCACCGTGTAATAGCCCTCCTCGGCGGTGTAATCCACCACCTTTCCTCCGTCTAATACCATCATAAACTGGTTCGGATATACATGGATCACCGAGCCGTTGGTGACCGTGTTGTCCGTTCCCTTTGTGTTGGAGCCCCTGCGAATCCTCACGCCGCTGGTAAAGACTGTCTGTCCGCCCATGTCGCCCGCCTCAAACACCTCGAGCCACTGATCCGCCAATGCGCCGCCCACCGCATTTGCTGCTGCCCTGATAATGCCCATTTCCGTTCCTCCTTTGCGTTCCTCCTTTTATATACTGATATAAGTATACCATATATCTCTATTTCGTAAAAGCACTTTCCGCCCTTGAGTTTCCGTCACCGTTTTTTTCCGTTTTCCACCGCGCGCACGGCAATCCAGATGAGCGCCGCCGCCGTCACAAGCTGGAGCACGATGCTTAAGACCACCCAGTGCGAAAAAATCGGCCCGGTTGCCCGGTTGCCGAACCATTGTCCCACATTTGCCGCGGCCTGCGCCCTGCCCGTCAGGCGGCTGATCGCCAGGATGAAAGTGACCGCGGGATTTATTAAAAGCAGGTATAAAAAGCTTCCGGAGCCCGCCCGGGCAGATACCTGCACCGCCGATGAGAGATAGCTCCCCAGGCGCATCCCGTTTATATAGGAGACAAATTGATTGAGGCCGCAGCTTCCCACCACCACCGCGGCAAGAATCGCGTAGGACGCCACCGTCGCAAGCGTAGTCCTTCCAAACAGCGCCGAGCAGCATATCCCGATGCTCCCCGCAAACAGCGCCGCCGCCGCAAAGCAGAGAAGCAGCACTGCGATATCCCCTACCGTCACCCCGCCGTAGACAAACACCAGCGCAATGATCGGAAAGCTTGACATGATCATAAGCCCCATTGTGCTTATGGACGCCTCAAGCTTTCCAAGGACAATGTCCACCGGCCGCATTCTCGTCGTCAGCATCAGTTCCAGCGTCTGACGCTCCCGCTCCCCGCTTATGCTCCCCGCCGTGATCGCGGGCATAATGAGAACCAGCATCGCGAATTCCAGCGTCGCCACAAACAGGTACAAATCAAGGAAGCTGGTGTACTGGATCTCCGCCGTCACCCGCACCTGCGCCAGTGTGGAGTACATATTGAGGAATGCCACAAACGCCAGGATTCCGTTGAACGAGAGAAGAAGCAGCGCCAGCTTAAAGCTTCTGGCGCTCACCATGGTCTCCCGCTTATAGACCGGATTCGTCCTCATAGGACAACACCACCCTTTCCTCCTCGTGATCAGTAAGCTGCATGAAGATCGCCTCCAGTCTGGCCCGCTCCCGCATAAAGCTCCTCACCGGGACACCCGCCTTGACGAGCTGGGCAAGAAGCTCGCTCTCCTGCCGCTTCGTGCCCGTAAAGCCCACCATGATCTCCGGCTCCCGCACGGAGATAGTCTTGACGAGCGGATGCTCCTTTAGGAGCTTAAGCGCCGCCTCCCTGTTCTGGTCGACCGTGATGATCACCGGCTTGGAAGCCTTAAGCTGATTTAAGATTTCTTCCATGCTGCCGCATACGACCATACGACCCGCATCGATGATACCGATGTCCGTACAGATCTCCGCCAGATCCGTCAGAAGGTGGGAGCTGATCAGGATTGTCTTCCCCTGCTCATGCAGCTCCTTCACCATCTCCTTAAATTCCATGCGTGTGCGCGGGTCAAGCCCCGCCGTCGGCTCGTCCATGATCAGAATCTGCGGATCATGGATCAGCGCCCTCGCGAGACACAGTCTCTGCTGCATTCCGCGGGAAAGGCCGTCCACAAAAAAGTCCTCCTTATCCCCGAGCCCCACCTGGAGAAGAAGGGTGTGGCAGCGCCCCCTGGCCTTTAAGCCCTCAAGTCCGTAGCACGACGCAAAAAAATCCATGTATTCCGAGACTTTCAGGTTGTCATAGACGCCAAAGGTATCCGGGACATACCCGATCATATCCCGCATTCGGCGCGGCTCCTTAAGCGCGTCCGCGCCGTCGATCTCCACAGTGCCGCCGTCCGGCCTTAAAAGTCCCGTGAGAATCTTGATCGTCGTGGTCTTTCCGGCTCCGTTCGGCCCCACAAAGCCGAAGAGGGCGCCGTCCGGGATCTCCATATTAAGGCCGTCCAGGGCATGATAATTGCCGTATTTTTTTTGTAAATTCCGTGTTTTCAGCATTATCGTTCCCTCCCCGCAACCATCGGCATCGGAAGGTGAACCGCATTGCGCCCCCCGCCGTCGTAGGCGTAGCGCACTGTGAGGGTATTGCCCGGAGACAGATAGGGCTTTAGCTGCTCTACGTCCATGGTCTGCCCGTCAAGATCCACCCGGTCATAATTTCCGCTCCCGTGGTTATAGAAATAGATGCTCCCGGTGAATACCCGGCTGTGGTTTCCGTCTCCCTCTTTCGCAAACTCCCCCGACACGTTCTCGAAGGTCAGGCTCTCCACCTCAATATCCGTTCCGATCTGGTACTCCAGCGTCAGGGGCTCCGCGCCGCTCATGGAATTGTTCGCCTCATCATAGGAACCGCTGATGACTTTCGGCGTCTTCATCAGCACCGAACGGTACAGCAGGTAATCCCTGGAAGCATTGACCGGCACCGACGACGTCAGCATGGTAAGTCCGTAGGTCTCCGCGGACGGGGTCTTTAAGAAGCGGCTCTCCTCCTTCTGAGTGCTGAAGGCGATCACCCGGGCGTCCGCCGTATAGCCGGTCATGTAGTTGTCCAGATAAAATTTAAGCAGGTTGGATCGCTCCACGGCGAGAAGATACTGCTTATCGCTGATGTCTGTCGCCCCGAAGGCGCTCTCCCCGGACACCCGTGCCGCCACCGCGGCGGAACCTCCGAGCGGGAAGCGAAGCAGCTCATACTCCGCGAGCTCCTTTGTCTCACCCGGCTCCATGCGGTCAAGCTGCACCATGTTCCCGTAGAGAAACAGCGTGGCGCTCTCAATGGGGAACGGGAAGCGGTTCGTCAGCGTCCCCGATATCCTGCCCTCAAAATACTCCACCTCCCCGGTGATCCCCCACTGCTCGGTATTCTCCGACTTGCTCTCGAGGCGGAAATACCGGGGCGCAAACGCCGCGATATTCTGTCCGCGTATCGTCACCTTATCCGCGGTCTGCTCGATCGCGATCTGGAACGGCTCCTCGCCCGAAAATTCCTCGCGGCTGCCGTCATACTGCTCGCTCTTAGTGATGGGAAGCAGCGAATATTCCGGATTCAGCTCCACCTGGTACGGCAGGTTATAGGGGTTGCGGATATTAATATAGGTCGTGTCGATAATGTAATCGTCGGTCACGTCCTGAATCCCCGCATAGGTAAAGAACGTGGAGCTAAAGCGTGTCGGGATCCCGAGAAGATAGATCAGGCCCGCAAACATGAGCGAGAGAGCCACAACGCCGCGCCGGTAGTAAAGCTGGAGCTCCCGGTTTTTGAGGAACAGGTACAGCCCCGGCCCCAAAAGCAGCAGATACACCGCCACGACCGCCACATAGAGCGCCAGATTCGGCAGCTTATCCACGTCCCCGGTGTTGATCAAACTCTGAACTGACCAGAACTTGCCGGAGTTGCCGCTGTACACTACCTCCGCCAGACGGTTGATCCGGCTCTCACCCAGCAGGCTCGTAAAAATATGATCCACATAGGACGCCTGCTTTTCGCAGAACTGCGCGATGTCCCCCATATCAAACGCCGCAACCGCGACAAGCCCCTGCTCCTTCGCCGCGGCGGTAAGGAGCGAAAAGCCGTTGCTTGAGAGGATCACATTGCCGCCGTGAAGCGGGATGTCGACGCAGGGGATGGCAAGCATACCCTCCCCCGGCTCATTTAAGTTCGCAAAGCCCTCGCCGAGGTTAATGTGGCGCAGGTTCGGCGTCCCGTAGGAATCGTCAAGAAGCTCCGGCGCAAACCGCCCCAGCGTGTCATCCACCCGCTCGCCGGTTCCCAGGATCAGCACGCCGCCATTATGTACCCAGTCCATGATCGCCGCTGTCTGGCGTTCCGATAAGTCTCTAAGCTTATAGTTATTTACCACCAGCACGTCAAGAAGATTAAGCCCGACCTCATCCTCCGGAAAATCCTCGCCGGAGAGCTCAAACGTCCTTGTCCTCAATGTGCTGTAATGAATGCCGACGCCGTTTAAATACTGAAGCCTCTGCGGATTGTCCGAGAGAATCCCGATAAATAATTCCGGCACATCCCGGCTGACATTTAAGCTCACCTTTTTATCCAGGATGACCTGCTCCTTCCCATCAGACAGGGAGAATACGAGCTGATCCGCACCGGTTCCCAGAGGAATGTAATAGCGCTCGTTTAAGGTTTCCCCCGGCTCTGCCTCCACCGCATAATCATAGCGGTAAATGGTTCCGTCCGACTCCCGCGACTTTACCTTTAAGCTCCCGCTCAAGGGCTGTTCGCGGTTGTTGCCGATCGTCACATTGACCGGCAGATACCGCCCACTCTTGGCCGTATTGTCATAGCCGTAGCTGACCTCAAGAGTGACCGGCTCCTCTGCCCTCGCCGGAGTATAAAAGATAAGGCCGCCGAGGCATAAAAGCACGGCCGCCAAAGCGGCAAGCCTTCCCGCAAGCGATCTTATCTTCATGGTATTCCGCCGACCGCTAGCGCCCCTGCCGGGGAGTCGGCTCCGGTCATGTATCTCCTTCATCTCAGCTCTCCAAACTGTTCTTTGTTGATGTCAAAGTTTTCCTGTAATGTCACCGTGAAGACGGTGCCGTTTAAATCGCTCTTTACCCCGATGGTCCCCCCGTGCATATCCACGATACTCTTCACGATCGCAAGCCCCAGACCGGTCCCGCCGGTATTTAAGGAGCGGGACTGCTCGACCCGGTAGAACTTGTCAAAGATCAGCGGGAGCTCATCCGCCGGGATCACATAGCCGTAGTTCGTCACGGATACCCGGACGATTCCCTTGCCCGCCGTCACCTTCACCACGATCCGCTTTCCGTCGGCTCCGTACTTGATCGCGTTGTTGATCAGGTTGTCAAACAGTCGCGCCAGGAGATTCCCGTCGGCGGTGATCACCTTCGCGGGGACATTGCTCTGCAGCTCGTAGGAGAGCCCCTTGTCCGCAAAGTTGGGATAAGACTCCTCAAGAAGCTGACTTAAGAGCTTGATGATATCCACTCTGGACAGATGCATGGACAGCTTTCCGTAATTCATCTTGGTGAAGCCGAACAGATCCTCGATCAGCTTTTCCAGGCGCTTCGCCTTATTGTAGGCGATATCTATGTACTTTTTCTGCATCTCGGGAGGCAGCGCCGTCTTCCCGGACAAAAGCTCAAGATAGCCGATGATCGATGTGAGCGGCGTCCGCAGATCGTGGGCTACATTGGTGATCAGCTCATTCTTCGTGCGCTCGGACTCCCGCTCCTTATCCATCAGCCTGCGGATGTCCTCCACCATCTTGTTTAAGTTTGCCGCCATAGAGGAAAATTCGTCATCGCCGATCACCTCGACGCTGGTATTTAAGTCGCCCTCCGAGATCCGCTCCACCGCCTCCGAGATCCGGCTGATGTAGGCGGTGGACTTCTCCTGAAGCAGCAGAAAGATCACTGAAAATACGGCGATCCCAAGCAGCACATAGCATAGCACGATCACTGTGTCCGAATGATGGATCATGGACAGAAGCGGGCTTTCCCAGCCCGCTTTATCTGCATGGCCCGCGAGCACGGATAAGTTTGCCACCAGGAAGATCTCGAGCAGACAGGTCGCCACCGCCGCAAAGATGATATCGGTGATCACCCGCGTGTAATAGCGGCGGCGCAGATCGCCCTTCTTTCGTTTCTTATTTTTCAATTTTGTATCCTACCCCCCACACTGTGGTGATGATCTTGTCCTGGCGCTCGTCCTCCTTCATCTTGCCTCTGAGACGGCGGATATGTACCATAACTGTATTGTTCGCCTCATATACCTTCTCGTTCCAGACCTGCTCGAAAATCTCGTCGGTGCTGAAAACCTTGCCCGGATTGGAGGCGAGCAGATACAGAATGTCAAACTCGATGGGGGTCAGCTTCACTTCCTCACCGTACACCGTCACCTTGTGATTGTCCTTGTTGATGGTGAGGCCGCGGATGCTGATCTCGTTTTTCGACGTCTGATGAACGCTGCTGTTTGGGTTTAGCTGTGTGTAACGGCGAAGCTGCGACTTCACGCGCGCTGTCAGCTCAAGGGGGTTGAAGGGCTTTACCACATAATCGTCCGCCCCGGTGCCCAGCCCCAGAATCTTGTCCAGATCCGTCGATTTGGCGCTCAGCATGATGATCGGGATGTTGTTCGTCTCGCGGATCTTCTTGCACATCTCAAGCCCGCTCATCCCCGGCATCATAATGTCTAAGAGGCAGAGGTGGATATCCTCTCTCTCCAGGATCTCAAGCCCCTCCCCGGCATTCGTCGCCTTAAATACCTTATAGCCGTCGCTGACCAGATAAATCTCCACCAGGTCCGCAATCTCCTGCTCATCATCAACTACCAGAATATTGGTCTCTGCCATGTCGGTCTCCTCCTCATGTAATCCTACCCCTAAGTGTAGCATAAAATGTCGCTTTGTGCCTTACTTTTTTATTACATTTCTTTCAGCTTCTTCCATTCATACAGGCGGGACCTCGCCTACGGCTGTGCCGGGACAAAAACTCTCGTGCCCCTGACGTCCGCGCCCTGCTCCTGCGCCGCGGCCATGGCAATCGCCTCCCGGCAGAACTGCTCCTGCGCCGCCACAAGCGCCTTGCCGCGCTTGTCAATCTTCTCATAGGCGCCGTCCGGCTTTAAGATGTACGCCTTTACATTGTCCTCGAGCTGCACCTTTAAGATATGGATGACCTGCTCTTTCAGCTTTTCGTCCTCCACCGGGAACATGATCTCCACCCGCTTATCCAGATTGCGCGGCATCCAGTCCGCACTTCCCATGTAGACCTCCGGGCATTTGTCATTTTCAAAGTAAAAAATGCGGGCGTGCTCTAAAAAGTTTCCAACGATGGAGCGCACACTGATATTCTCGCTTAGGCCCGGCACTCCCGCTCTCAGGCAGCAGATACCGCGAACCACCAGGTCGATCTTGACGCCTGCGCGTGACGCCTCATAAAGGCTCGCGATGATCTCCTTATCGCAGAGGGAGTTCATCTTTGCCATGATGCGCGCGGGCTTCCCGGCGCGGGCATGCTCCGTCTCGCGCGCGATCATCTTAACGCACCGGCTCCGAAGCCACAGCGGCGCGAGCGCCAGCTTATTCCAGCTCGGCGGCTCCGAGTAGCCGGACAGCATATTAAATACCGCCGTCGCATCCTCGCCGAACTGGGGGTGGCAGGTCATCAGTCCGCAGTCCGTGTAGAGCTTCGCTGTCGAGTCATTGTAATTTCCCGTTCCAAGGTGCACATAGCGCCGGATGCCGTCCTCCTCGTGGCGCACCACCAGCGTGATCTTGCAGTGGGTCTTTAAGCCCACCAGACCGTAGATCACATGACAGCCCGCCCTCTCGAGCTGCTTCGCCCAGTTGATGTTGTTCTCCTCATCAAAACGCGCCTTGAGCTCCACTAAAACCGATACCTGCTTGCCGTTCTCCGCGGCCTCGGCGAGCGCCGCCACGATCGGAGAATGGCCGCTGACACGGTACAGCGTCTGCTTGATCGCAAGCACAGCCGGATCCTTCGCCGCTGTCCTTACAAAATCCACTACCGGGTCAAAGGTCTGGTAAGGATGGTGCAGCAGAATATCGCCCTTTCGGATATTTGCGAAAATATCGTCCTCATTCATCAGCGCGGGGACAGGCTGCGGCGTGTACGGCGCGGACTTTAAGCGGTCAAACCCGCTCATGCCGTACATCTTCATAAGGAATGTGAGGTCGAGCGGCCCTGCGATCTCGTAAATGTCCCCGCTCCCCACAGAGAGCTCGCGCTTCAGGATCTTTAAGAGGCGCCTGTCAACCTTCTCCTCGACTTCCAGGCGGATCACCTCGCCCCACTGGCGTTTCTTAAGCTTCTTCTGAATCTCCACCAGGAGATCCTCGGCCTCCTCCTCGTCAAGCGTAAAGTCGGCATTGCGCATGATGCGGAACGGGTGCGCCGCCACGATATTGTAATTTAAGAACAGCTCCTTCATGTTCCGCTCAATGATCTCCTCGAGGAGGATAACCCTGCGCTCGCCATCCCCTCCCTCCGGGAGCTCCACGATGCGCGGCAGCACGGAAGGAACCTGAACCATCGCGAACTCAAGCTCCGTCTCATCGCCGTCCTTCTTCTGCACCAGCGCCGCAATGTTTAACGACTTATTGCGGATGAGTGGGAACGGGCGGGAGGAATCCACCGCCATGGGCGTGAGCACCGGGTAGACATTCTCATGGAAGAAACGATCCGCAAACGCGCCCTCGGCCTCATTTAACTCCTCATGCTCACAGATGATCTGAAGCCCGTGCTGCTTTAACGCCGGGAGCAGGGAACGATTGTAGGTCGAGTACTGAAGCCCCACCAGTTCATGGGTCTTCTCTCCGATCAGCGCAAGCTGTTCCTCTGCCCGAAGCCCCGCGATATCCGGCTTTTTATACCCGGCGTGCACCAGATCCTTGAGCGATGCCACGCGCACCATGAAAAACTCGTCGAGATTGGACGCTGTGATGCTCAAAAATTTCAGCCGCTCAAACAGCGGGATGCTCTTGTCCCGCGCCTCATTCAAAATCCGGTAGTCAAACTCCAGCCAGCTCAATTCCCGGTTTACATAATTATTCGCATCCATAAAAGAATTCTCTGACGCCGCCATACGCTACACTCCCCTTTTCTGCTTTAAAACCGGGCGAATTCCAAAGATTTCCTCGAAGAAATCGCCCTTGTCCTCGATGGACATGCGCTCTAATGTCACGTCACCGTCATATCCGGTGATGATTACCAGTTTTCCGTCTTTTACACTCAGTTTACAATCCGAAAGCTTCCCCGCGTGGGAACGATCCATGGAATTCGCCAGGCGCAGGATCGCCGTCAGCTTCGCAATGGTCAGCGGAAGATTCTCCGATGCCGTCAGGCGGCTGCCCTTCGACGGCTTTGCCGACACCTCCACCTCATCGTAACGGAACTTCTGCGCGTGGTATTTCACCACATTTGCCACGATCTCGCGCTCCACATGGGAGAGGCCGATGATCTCTGTCGCCATAATGATATTGTACGCGCAGTCCGTGGCGTCCCGCAGCGTAACAAACTTTCCGCAGGAGTGCAGATCTGCCGCGATCTGCAAGAGCAGGCGCTCCCGCTCCTTCATGCCGTGATATTTTTTCAGCGCGTCAAAGACCGCAAGCGCCGCCGTCTCCACCGTCTGAATGTGGGACATATGGCACTTGTAGCGCTTCGCCATATTCCGGGAGGCGGCCGCAATATCGCTGTTGAAGCTGTGGTTGAACTTAAGCATCTTCTTATCCTCGGCATACTCCGCGGCAATGCCGTCCGTCATGCGGATGCCCGGCACCCACATCACCTCCGCGCCGGTGATCTCTAGCATCCGCTTAAAGATAGCGGCTGTCGGGAACAGCATCGAGGCGTACTCGGCATTGACGTCAAACTCCTCCTCGATCTGGTTTTGATTCATGCCGCTTAACCGGTCGCAAAAGCTGTTGAATTCTTCCGCGCGGATGCGCCCCTGCCTCTTTGGCGCCTCGGTCTTGTGGCAGAGCGTCAGGATCGGCTCGCCGATGGCGATCAGATTCTTAACCTCCCTGTCCTTTAAGTACATCTTGCGGAAGGTCACAAGCTCGTTATCAACGAGCTCCTCCACGAGTGAGCGCTCCACCTGCGCCGTGGTACGCGCATGGGCGAGAAGCTCGCGCAGTCGCAGCACCCCCAGGGGCAGATTCTGGGTGGAGATGAGCGCGTCCTTGTCAAACAGCGACGCCTGCATGCTGCCGAATCCCACGTCCACGATGGACGTAGCTCTCTGTATGGTCTTCTGGAATTCCGCGTCCTTTGCCGCGATCGCCTTGTAGCTGATGAAGCGCTGCTCAGAGTTGCTGATGACCTTCACGTCGATCCCCGTCCGCACACGGATCTGCTCCAGCACGATCCGGCTGTTGCGCGCCTCGCGCATGGCGCTGGTGGCGTAGGCTCGGTAATCCTCCGCCTGATATCCCTTCATGATCCGGAGGAAATCGCACAGCACCCCGCACATCTCCTCCACCAGACGGTAGCTGATCTTTCCGTCATTATAGGTATCTCTTCCAAGGGCGATCATGTGCTTTACATGGTCGATGGGACGGACTCCGCTCTTGTCGGAAATCTCGTAGATCCCAAGCTCCAGCTCAAATGATCCGACATCGATCGCCGCAAACATACGCACCATATGCTTCCTCCTTCTCTTAGTAATTTCCTAAAATCCGCATATTCAGCGCTTCCTCAAAAATGCCCTTTAAGGCGTTCTTAACGCCCGCGTCCTCGAGATTTCCCTCGATGTCCACAAAGAAACGGTATTCCCAGTTGCGCCCCGGTATCGGGCGGGACTCGATCATCACCATGTTGACATTGTTAAAAATAAAATTGCCGAGGATGTTGTACAGGGTGCCGCTCCTGTGGGGCAGTTCAAAGCAAATGCTGATCTTTCCCGAATCTTCTCTGTAAATGGGCTGCCTGGTCAGAATCACAAACCGGGTCGTGTTGCCCCGGTTATTCTGAATGGAGGATTTTAAGACCTGAAGCCCGTAAAGCTTTCCGGCAATCTCGCTCGCCACCGCCGCCTGCGTCCTGTCGCCATCCTCCACGACCTTCTTCGCCGCCACCGCCGTGTTTGCTAGACTGATCTGGCGCATTCCCTTTCGCGCGTTTAAAAAACGGGAACACTGCATCAGCGCCTGGGGATGGGAAAACACAGTCTCTATATCGTCAAGCTCCGCCCCCGGGAGGCCGAGCAGCGCGTGATCCACCTGGAGAAAGGTCTCTGCCACGATATGATTGTCATAGCGGGTGAGCAGGTCGTACATATCCACGACCGCGCCGGCGGACGAGTTCTCGATGGGCAGCACCGCATAGTCGGCGCGCCCCGCCTGCACCTCCCTCATGGCATCCTCGAAGCTCTCCACATGGTAGATATCCGCGTCCCAGCCGAAATACTGAAGCGCCGCCGCATGGCTGTAAGCGCCCTCCACGCCCTGATGCACTATGCGTTTCCCCCGCACGGGAAGCTCCTTTACCTTCTCAAAGCCGAGGCTTACATCCCTGCCGCGCTCCGCCAGAAGGCGGTACTGGTAACGTCTGCTGATCGCCATGATCTGGGAGAACAGCTCCCGCACCGCAGCACGGTTAAATCCGTCCCGCGCCATCGCGCCCACAGCGTCTAATTTCTGCCGCTCCCGCTCGCCGTCATAAACCGCCTTCCCGGAGGCGAGCTTGCTCTCTGCCACATGGCCGCAGATCTCCATGCGCTCCTCAAACAGCTCTACAAGCTTTTTATCTATCTCATCAAGTTTCTGTCTGCATTCCGATAACTCCATGCTCTCACCCCTTACGCGTCTCTTGCTCCCGTTTAAGCATCTCCCGTATCCGCTCCTCCGTATACGCGCCCGAATGCTTCCTCTCGCCGGGCTCCAGATCCTTTATGTAAAACGGAGCGCCGAATTCGATCGTCACATGGGACGGCCGTATAAACGGAAGATGCTGCTCAAAAATCTCCTGTGTGCCGGTGATCGCCACCGGCACCACCGCGCAGCCGGACTTCTCTGCAATCTTCAGACTGCCCTCCTTAAACGGCAGCGTTTCCATGATGTCGTGATTCCCGTTGCGCGTTCCCTCTGGAAATATCCAGACAGAAACGCCGGATTTTACCTTCTCTATCCCGTCCAGGATTGTCCGAAGCCCCGCCTTGATATCCTTGCGGTCGAGGAACAGGCAGTTCACATTGCGCATCCAGTCGCGAAGCACCGGATAGCGGAGCATCTCCTTTTTTGCCACAAATCCGGTCAGCCCCGGCACGGTCACATAACCCACCAGAATATCAAAATAGCTTCTGTGGTTCCCCACATAGAGCACCGCCTCATCCGGGATGTTCTCCCGCCCCTTCACGGTAAGCTTAACGCCGCTCACCCGAAGGATCATCCGGAACATCGCCTGAACCACCTTGAGGCTGTATTCCTGCTGTTTTTTTATATGATCTTTCCACACAACCTTCTCTCCGATAAAAAGCGGGACGGCGCTCGCCGCCAGAAAACCAAACAAAAGTATCACAACCAAAATAAAACGTATCATAGCGCACCTCATCCTGTCCTGTTCATTCTGTCGTATTCTATTTTTTCAGTATATAAAAAAAAAGAAGTAAAAACAAGTCATTTACCTCTTTTTTTGCTGATCCGTTCAAACAGCAGTCCTGCCGCAAACCAGAGCGGCGCGAAATCCAGCCGGATAAGCCCGTCTACGCTGGTCCGGGTGCCGCTGTAATCCCAGGGACAGATCCCCCGCGCGTTAAGCCATGCGCCGGAAGCGTACTCACCCACAAAGATCAGCACCATATAGAGCAGCCCGTGGCGGATAATCCTGTCGGGGGCGCTTAAATCTATCTCCCCGATCCAGCGATCCACCCACGCGCCGATCGGCTCTAAAAGCGCGCCGAAGCCATAAATAGGAAACATTAAAAGCGAGGTGTGCCCCATCATCCGCCAGTCGTGGGAGAGGATCGAGCCGAGGGCGGTAAAAACCACCTCCATGCACCACCCCGCAACGCCGCATTTTAAGAAGTTGATTGGTATGGTCTTTAATCTGTTCATACCCTTACTATCTCACGGTCCGCTTTCTTTTATGCGACCGGATGCTGCCACAAAATACCTGTTATACGAACCGGTTTTGCTCCGCGTCATAGCAAAAGCCGATCCTCTCAAGTTGACTCTTAAGCTCGCTCTCGTCAAGGTCAAGCGCCCCGCAGAGCTCGTCAAGCGTGCCGTAGTCGTCACGCAGCTTCGTGTTGACATAGCTTAGGAGTATAACCGGGTCTTTCGGTATCGCTGCCATAAAAATCTTCCTTTTATTTTTTCGTTATTTTGGATAGCCTATTTCCTGAATTTATTAACTATGTTACAATGTTTTCATAAAATTGGCAATAAGGAGATTTACGGAAAATATGAATACGAAAAAGAAACGGATACTGATGATCGCTACCGGGGGCACCATCGCCTCCAAGCGCAGCGATGACGGCTTAAAGCCCCTTATCACCTCTGATGAGCTCTTAGGCTATGTCCCGGATGTGACCCGCTTCTGCCACGCAGATGCCGTTCAGGTCCTGAACATCGACAGCACCAATATGCAGCCGAAGCACTGGCTTCTCATCGCTGAAACCATAGAGAAGCATTATGACGCGTACGATGGATTCGTGGTCTGCCACGGCACAGATACCATGGCGTACACCGCCGCGGCCCTCTCCTACCTGATTCAGAACTCGAAAAAGCCCATCGTCATCACCGGCGCCCAAAAGCCCATCGACCTGGAGATCACCGACGCAAAGACCAATCTCACGGACAGCCTGCTCTTTGCAAGCTGTGAGCGCGCCCATGATGTAAACATTGTTTTTGACGGCAAGGTCATCGCCGGGACACGGGGGAAGAAGGAGCGGACAAAAAGCTACAATGCCTTTTCCAGCATCAATTTCCCCTACATTGCCGCCATACAGGACGGACACATCATCTTCTACCTTGATGACAAGGAGCTTATCAGAGAACCGGTGCGCTTTTACCACGGGCTCGATGAGCGCGTGTCGCTCTTAAAGCTGATACCGTCCATGGACGCCGGTGTGCTCGACTACATGGCAGAGCACTACGACGCGGTGATCATTGAGTCCTTCGGTGTGGGCGGCATCCCCTCCTATGAGACGGACGGCTTCCACCGCGCCATCCGCGACATGGTACAGAAGGGCAAATTTGTCGTCATGGCCACCCAGGTCACAAATGAGGGCAGCAATATGTCCGTCTATGAGATCGGCAAGACCATCAAAAAGGAATTCGGACTCTTAGAGGCATACGATATGACCCTCGAGGCCACAGTAACCAAGCTGATGTGGATACTGGCGCAGACAAAAGAGCCGGACGAGGTGCGCGCCCTGCTGTACCGGACCGTCAACCGAGACACGCTGTTCCACAGTAAATGGTGACCTTTATCCCCTACTTGTACTGCACCGGAAGACGCCCGCGCAGAAACCGTTTCTTCAGCTCGCTGAAATGGAACGGAATCAGCGGATAGATATAGCTCTTTCCCGCGATTGTCTTGTTGAACACGATCGCGCAGACGGAAAGGATGATCCCTGCCACATAGCCCCACACATCGAAAATGCTGGTGAGGATCAAAATCAGCACTCGCATGAATTTTAGCGCGTACCCAAGCTCAAAGCTGGACTGGCTGTAGTTGGCGATCGTGACGAACGCCATGTAAAGCATGGTCTCCGAGTTGAACCAGCCGGATTTCACGGAGTATTCTCCCAGCACGATACCGGCGATGACGCTTAGGGGCGTCGTCAGCATATTCGGTGTGTTGATCGCCGCAAGGCGCAGCCCGTCGATGGCGAACTCCAGGATCAGAAGCTGGACGGCAAGCGGAACATATGTTCTGTCTGCGAGCTTCGTAAATTCCAGCCACGGCGGAAGGCTGTCCGGGTGCATCATCATCAAAAGCCAGGTCGGAGTGAGCAACAGGCACAGAAACGCCGTCGCCATACGGGAGATGCGCAGGTAGGTCCCGGTAACCGGCGGAAAGTAGTAATCATCCGCCTCCTCGATGATGTCGAACACCGAGGATGGCAGCACCATCGCCGCCGGGGAATTGTCCACAAGAATTACGATATTTCCCTCCAGAATGCATGCCGCGGCCGTGTCCGGGCGCTCCGAAAACTTAAACTTCGGGAAGGGATTGTACCATTTATGGGGGTAGATCGCCTCCGCCAGGCTCTCCTGGTTCATAGTCAGCGCGTCCACCTTAAGCCTGTTGATCCGCTCCTTCACTCCCTCCAGAAGACTCTTATCGACCCGGCCGTCCATATAACAGATCGCGATGTCTGTGTGGGAGCTGTCTCCTGCCGTGAGGATTTCCATGACAAGCTTCGGGTCTCTGATCCGCCGCCTGATCAGCGCCGTGTTAAAGATCAGCGTCTCCACAAAGCCGTCCCGGGAGCCGCGCATCACCTTATCCTTCTCCGGCTCATCGACGCTGCGCGCCGGGTAAGTTCTGCAGTCGATCGTCAGACATGCGTCATAGCCATCGACAAACAGGCACGAAATACCGCTCAAAAGCTGGACGATCATGTCGTCTTCATTCTTCAGGATCCCGATCTCCCCGTACGGGAGGTACTTCTTGGAAAAGCCGTGGGCGTCCTCCGGCATATCCTCGGGCTTTATGCTCCACCATGCCTGCAGGATCTTTAAGAGCACCTCGTCCTTGGTAAAGCCGTCCACAAAAAACAGACAGGCTTTCCTGCCGGCAATCTCAATCACCCGATATACGATGTCAAAATTTTTATCCGCCTTAAGCACCTTTTTTAAATGCTCCACATTGTCCGTGAGATTTTTGGAAAATGTCATTAAGTCCCCGCGCTCCTTTCTGGCATAACGCATTCTTACGGACCTTGCAGCAAGTGCAAAGTCCTACGCTGAACTGTTACCAGTATTTCAAAAACCGGCGCGAATATCCCCGGAAATCGCTTGTAATTTTCTGGCAGGAATGCTACGATAGATGCATTACCGATTGAAAAGGAGCGACTGATTATGGCATTGATCATACCAAAGGATTACGACCCTCACTTAGACGTCCGAAGGACCCAGGAGGCAATCAAATACATCCGCGACACCTTTCAGAGGGAGTTCGGAAAGGAAATGCGCTTAGAGCGAATCTCCGCCCCCTTATTCGTCACACGCTCAAGCGGCTTAAACGACAATTTAAACGGCGTGGAGCGCCCGGTCTCCTTCGACATTGCCGGGATTGGCGACGAGACGGTGGAGGTCGTCCACTCCCTCGCAAAGTGGAAGCGCATGGCATTAAAGGAGTACGGCTTTGGGCCGGGCGAAGGGCTCTACACCAATATGAACGCGATCCGGCGCGATGAGGAGCTGGACAATCTGCACTCCTGCTATGTAGACCAGTGGGACTGGGAAAAGGTGATCACAAGAGAGCAGCGCACCGTCGAGACCTTGCAGGAAACGGTCGAGACCATCTTTAAGATCATCAAGCATATGCAGCACGAGGTATGGTATAAATACCCGGAGGCCGCAAAGTCCCTGCCTGACAGGATCACGTTTATCACCTCCCAGGAGCTTGAGGACCGCTACCCGGATAAGACCCCGAAGGAGCGGGAGAACCTGGTCACGAGGGAATACGGCTGCGTGTTCCTGATGAAGATCGGCGATAAGCTGAGAAGCGGAAAGCCCCACGACGGGCGCGCTCCGGACTATGATGACTGGCAGCTAAACGGCGATATCCTGTTCTGGTATGAGAAGCTCGGCTGCGCCCTGGAGATCTCCAGCATGGGTATCCGGGTGGATGAAAAATCTCTGGAGGAGCAGCTAAGGAAAGCCGGCTGCGAGGAGCGGAAAAGCCTGCCCTATCACAAAATGCTCCTAAATGGCGAGCTCCCGTGCACCATCGGCGGCGGAATCGGCCAGTCACGCCTGTGTATGCTCCTTTTGGATCGCGCCCATATCGGCGAAGTCCAGGCGAGCCTTTGGCCGGAGGAGATGAGGCGTATTTGCCGGGAGAATAATATCTTTCTTTTATAGCGCAAAAAGTAAGCCGGTATAGACCGGGCGGCGGTTATTATCATAATGTTGGGGTCAAAAGATATTTTGACCCCTCTGATACCGGATTGCTCCGCACTTTGGGATCCTGGTATCTTATCATCTAATTATGGACAATATACATATGCGGATAACCTTGGTTAAATAGAGTTGGAGGTGAATCCAATGATTGTATATGACCGTCTCTGGGAAACCATGAAAAAGCGTGGCGTTTCCCAATACCGCCTGATCAAATACTTCAAATTCAGCGCCGGTCAGATTAACCGCCTGAAGAATAATGCCTACGTCTCGACTCACACGCTTGACGTCCTCTGTACGATTTTAGACTGTGATATCGAAGACATTATGGAATTCAGATCCGATCCTTCTCTGATACAGGAGATGGAGCTGGTGCGCCAGAACGCAGAGCGCAGAATTTACGCGGAGAAGCAGGGGGCAGACGCCGCCAGGTTAAAGCATCCGAGAAAAGCGACAAAAACCCATGGCAACTCAGTTTCCATCTCAGAACTCTATCAGGATAAAGGTGGAGAGGAGAATTGATCCGGAACCGGACTGCCGCAAATCATACGGCCGATAAAAGGTAACAGTTCAGCCGC
This sequence comes from Clostridium sp., assembly GCA_004554205.1. Taxonomy (GTDB): domain Bacteria; phylum Bacillota; class Clostridia; order Lachnospirales; family Lachnospiraceae; genus Brotaphodocola. The sequence continues at coordinate 30,931 of SFNH01000001.1, read as the reverse complement.
GCGGCAGTCCCTCATCTCAAAAACTGCTCCACCATCTCCTCCAACGTCACACAGGTAAAACCGCCTTCCCTTTCCATCATCCTGACCGCGTCGGTAAAACCGCTCTGCGAAAATCCGAAAAAGCGGCACTCCATATCCGGATTTCCAACCCATTTTGCCACAAGCTTCTTATAATCCGCCAGATCAAACGGAGAGGCTTTGTATTTGCACTCCCCCAAAAGATAATTTTTGTGCTGACGGTCAATCGCCATCACATCAATTTCTGCCTCCCGGCTCTGTGTGCGTGACGCCGGATACAGCTTCCCCCACCATCTTCCGATCTTGTCGTATCGGCACGGCAGCTCTCCCCGACGGTTTTTCATACGGATATATTCCCGACAGATATCCTCAAATACATATGCCGTAAACTCATGGAGCCGCGGCTCGACCGCATACCGGTACACTCCTTTCACATCCCCCGCTTCCAGGTCTGAATACGCGGGAAAGACGAAAGCATACCAGAAGCGAAAGAATCGGTCCGTCAAACGGTACAGGCCGCGGCTGGAATTTGCCTGTTCTTTTAATCCGTCCGAGACGGAGAATTCCCGCTCCACGATCTGTAAATCCATCAGATTTTTCAGGTAGACGCTCAGCTTTGACTTTTCAATCTGTGTTTTATTGAAAATATCATTTAAGCCTGTATTCCCAAGCGCTACTGCCGAGATGACCGTATTATAGACCGCCGTTTCCCGGAGCTCCTGACGCAGCAGAAATTCCACCTCGCTATACAGCACAGAACCCTTTGTCAAAATTGCCTTCTTAATGTTTTCCGCAACCGTAAGCCGGTCGTCAAATTGTTTTAAATAATGCGGAATGCCGCCCAGAACCGCATACGCCTGCATTTTCTCCTCCGCCGAGTACCGGGGGAAGAAACGGATCGCGTCCGCAAAGGGCAGTTCCGTCATTTTATAGATTCCCGTGGCGCGTCCGTAAAGGGGATTCTTCTCCGACAGAATCTCCTTCTCCATAAAACTCATGGCGCTTCCGCACAAAATCACCATGATATCCTCATCCTTTAATACCAGATCCCACAGATTTTGCAGCAGGGATGGGATCTCTCTGTTTCCCCCGCACATATAGGGGAATTCATCAATCACCAGAAGCTTCTTTCCCTCCCCCGGAAAATCCGGAATGCTCCGAAACGCCGTCTCCCAGTCCGGAAACTCCTTTAAATATCGAAAAGCCGGAATCCCATCCTTTAAGACTGCCTCTGAAAATGCCAGAAGCTGCTGGCGATCCGTACACTCACGGCACGAATAAAACACATGGGATTTTCCCTTGCAGAACTCCCGCAAAGTCTCCGTCTTTCCGATCCGACGCCGTCCGTAAACTACGATGAGCTGGCCGCCGCGGGCATGGTATTTCTCTTCTAAGAACGACAGCTCCGCTTCCCGTCCGATAAACATAGCTTTTCTCCTTTTTTATAATCACGATTTTTATAATTACGATTCTAATAATCGCGATTCTTATAATTTGCATTATATATTATCCGCAAAAAAAAATCAAGAGGCTGTTTCCACTGCCTCCTGATTCCTGTAACAGTTCAGCCCTATACCGCCCTGTTTTCAATCTCCGAGAGCATATCCACTCTTCGTTTGTGTCTCCCGCCCTCGTACTTGTTGTCGAGCCATTCATCCACGATCATCTTTGCCATCTCCACGCCGATCACGCGGGCGCCGAAGGTGAGCACATTGGTATCATTATGCATCCGGGACAGGCGGGCGCTGTACGGCTCACTGCAGGTGCAGACCCGCACGCCCTTCACCTTGCCTGCCGCGATGCCGATGCCGATGCCGGTCCCGCAGATAGCGATTCCGTAATCAGCCTCCCCCGCCGCCACGGCGCGTCCCACCTTCTCCCCATACTCCGGATAGTCGCAGCTCTCCGTAGAATTGGTCCCGAAATCAATGACCTCATAGCCCTTTGACTCCACATACGCCTTGATCGCCTCTTTCATATCCAGCGCGCTGTGGTCATTTCCCATTGCAATCTTCATCTTAATTCTCCTTCCGATATCGCATCCTTCACTCTGGCATGGCTTCCGATCATCAAAAGATCCAGGATCGTGAGCGCCGTCATCGCCTCCACCACGACCACCGCCCGCGGCGCCACAACCGGGTCATGGCGCCCCTTGATCTCGATCTCTACATTCTCCCCGGCGCTGTTTGCCGTGCGCTGCTTCCGCGCAATGGACGGGGTCGGCTTGAATGCCGCCCGCAGCACAATGTCGCTCCCATCACTTAAGCCCCCTAAAATCCCGCCGGAATGGTTGCTCCTCTTTCCTATCTTTCCGTGCTCGTCCACATAAAATTCATCGTTATTCGCGGAGCCGAGCGCCCGCGCCGCCGCGAAGCCGTCCCCGATCTCAAAGCCCTTCACTGCCCCGATGGACATGACTGCCTTCGCAAGGCTCGCATCCAGCTTGTCAAATACCGGCTCGCCTACGCCGACCGGCATCCCGCGCACCACGCATTCCACGACGCCTCCCACGGAATCGCGCTCCGCCATCACCCGCTCCAGAAACTCCGCTGTCTCCGCCGCAGCCACCGCATCCGGCATATTCAGGCTGTTTTTGTCCCGCTGTGCGAGATCAAACCGCGCCGGATCCACCTCAAACTCTCCGATGCTCTTCACATACGCCGTCACCGTGATCCCGCACGCCTTCAAAAGCCTGCACGCCACAGCGCCCGCCGCCACCCGGGCGATCGTCTCTCTCGCCGAGGAGCGCCCGCCGCCGCGGTAATCCCGAAAACCGTATTTCTCCTCAAAGCAGTAGTCCGCATGACCCGGACGGTACACATCCATGATGTCGCTGTAATCCTTCGACCGCTGATCCGTGTTGCGGACCATCATTGCGATGGGTGTGCCGGTGGTCCTTCCCTCAAAAACTCCCGATAAGATCTGAACCTGATCGCCCTCGCTCCGCGCAGTGGCATAGCGGCTCTGCCCCGGTCTTCTCCGATTGAGGAACGCCTGGATGTCCGCCTCACAGAGACAAAGCCCCGCCGGGCAGCCGTCAATGGTGACGCCGACGCCCTCCCCATGAGACTCGCCCCAGGTCATGATCTTAAAAATCGTTCCGTAAGTCGATCCTGCCATGTTAAGTCCTCCGCTCCTCTTTCGTGTTTTCAGTCCCCGACCCTCACGATCACGCAGCTGTTCGGCTCATTGCATTTGATCCCGTTCGCGCTCATCACAAGGAGCTTCTTTTCATAATCAATCTTAAAGAATGTGATGGTGCCGCTCTCGTGGTTGATCGAGGCAAGATGTCTGTCGTCCGGGAATACCGCTATATCCTTCGGGTACTCCCCGCTGATCGGCAGGCAGCACAGCATCTCAAGAAGCCCCGTCCCGGGATCCCGGCTGTACACGGCGACGCTCTCATCTCCCGCATTGCTGCAGAACATATGCCTCTCGTCCGGCGAGAAACGCAGGGAACACGCCGCGGCCAGCTGGCTGTGCTTCTCTGCCATGGTGGAGATCGTCTGAATCTTCTCAATCTTCGGCACCCGGTCGCCCGTCTCGTAGGTAAATACGTCGATCACATTCTTCTGCTCATACATCAGATAACAGAACCTTCCGTCTGAGCTGAAGCGGATATTGCGCGGCGCGGACTCCAAATCGCAGGGGATCGCGTCCACCTGCATCAGATGTTCGTCATTCTCACTGAAGCGGTAAATCTTCACCTGATCTAGACCGGAATCCACCACCAGCACAAACTTGTTGTCCGGGGTACGCCTGCAGCAGGTCACATGGGGGCGGAAATTGCGCTCCGCCACGCTGCCAAGCCCCTTGTGGAACACGCCGTCCACGATCTCACCCACACCGCCGTCCCGGCGCAGGCGCAGCACGGTCGCCTTGCCGTCGTGAAAGCCGGACACAAATATATAGCGGTCATTATCGTCGGTAGAGATATGGCAGCCCCGCATTCCCTTGATCTTCGCGCTGTTTAAGCGGGAAAGGCTTCCGTTTTCCAGAATTCGGAACGCCACAACGCCCTCGTCCGCGATGGAATAGAGCGTCCTGTTGTCGCTGGAAACCGCCACATAAGAGGAATTGTCCACTTCCACCTCACAGCGCTCACGGAACACGCCCTTCTCGACGTCCACATCATAGACGGTAATTCCCTTCGCCTTTCCATTATACGAATAAGAGCCGACATACGCCATATACTTGCCATTGACAGCCATAAAACCACCCTCCCTGATCTCGCAATTCTTTTTATTTGTTTTTTATCATACCACACCTTGTAAAAAAAATCTATTGACATTCCGATATTTTTCTGTATAATGAAACTTGCTTTGTGTTTAATAATACTAAACTTTTCGGTTAGTACCATATCGGAGGCGCATCATGGATATCGGAATGAAATTAAAAGAGCTTCGGGTCTTAAAGGGGCTGACCCAGGAGGAGCTAGCGGACCGCGCGGAGCTGTCAAAGGGCTTCATTTCCCAGCTTGAGCGGAACTTGACCTCCCCCTCCATCGCAACCCTGACCGACATTTTACAGTGCCTCGGCACGACTCTAGGCGAGTTTTTCAACGAGACGCCGGAGGAGCAGATCGTCTTCGGAAAATCGGACTATTTTGAAAAATATGACGCAGACTTAAAGAACAGTATCCGCTGGATCATACCAAACGCCCAGAAAAACATGATGGAGCCGATCCTTCTGACACTTGAGGCCGGCGGCGAGACCTACCCGGACAATCCCCATGAAGGGGAAGAATTCGGCTATGTGCTCCAGGGCTCGGTCGCCATCCACATTGGCGGCAAGACCTACCGGGCAAAGAAAGGCGAATCCTTCTACTTCGTGTCCGATAAGAAGCATTATTTAAGCAGCAAAAGCGGTGCGGCCCTGATCTGGGTCAGCTCCCCGCCCAGCTTTTAACTAAGACCGCACTTTCAGGAGGAAGATACGATGGCACAGCCCTTAATCGATTTAATAAACATTTCCAAGAGCTTTGACGGGACTATGGTACTCGACGACCTGAACCTCTCCGTGAAGGAAAATACCTTTGTGACACTGCTCGGCCCGAGCGGCTGCGGCAAGACGACGACCTTAAGGATCATCGGCGGCTTCGAGACGGCCGACACCGGCAAGGTTCTCTTTAACGGCGCGGACATCAGCAAGCTGCCGCCCAACAAGCGTCAGCTCAACACCGTATTCCAGAAATACGCGCTCTTCACCCACATGAACATCGCTGAAAACATCGCGTTTGGGCTGAAGATCAAGGGAAAGTCAAAGGCCTACATTGATGACAAGATCAAATATGCCCTAAAGCTCGTAAACCTGGATGGCTACGAGAAGCGCACCGTGGACTCTCTAAGCGGCGGTCAGCAGCAGCGCATCGCCATCGCCCGGGCCATCGTAAACGAGCCGCGCGTCCTGCTTCTGGACGAGCCTCTCGGAGCGCTCGATCTAAAGCTGCGCCAGGATATGCAGTACGAGCTGATCCGCCTGAAAAATGAGCTCGGCATCACCTTTATCTATGTCACCCACGACCAGGAGGAGGCGCTTACCATGTCCGACACCATCGTTGTTATGAATCAGGGCTACATTCAGCAGATGGGCACCCCGGAGCAGATTTACAACGAGCCGGAAAACGCGTTCGTGGCCGACTTCATAGGCGAGAGCAACATCGTGCCCGGCATCATGATACGCGATGAGCTGGTGGAGATCTTCGGCGCAAGGTTTGCCTGCGTGGACAAGGGCTTCGGAAACAACACGCCTGTGGATGTGGTGATCCGGCCGGAGGATATCGACCTGGTAGAGCCGGATGCGGGGACGCTGACCGGCGTCTGTACCCACCTGATCTTCAAGGGTGTCCACTATGAAATGGAGGTCACCACCCCGGATGGCTTTGAGTGGCTGGTGCACTCCACGGATCTCTGCCCGGTGGGAAAGGAGGTCGGCATCCATGTGGACCCCTTCGACATCCAGATTATGAACAAACCGACTTCGGAGGATGAGGAGGCTGTTGGCGTCAATGAATAAGAAATGGCTGGCCGGACCGTATCTGGTCTGGATGATCGGTTTTATCATCATTCCTCTCGGACTTATCGTGTTTTACGGGCTGACGGACAGGACCGGGGCCTTTACCCTGAAAAACCTGCTCTCCATCGCCACGCCGGAACACTTAAAGGCGCTCGGACTGTCCCTTGCGCTGTCCCTGATCAGCACGCTCATCTGCCTCATCCTGGCGTATCCGCTGGCGATGATCCTAAGAAACCGCGGAATGGGTCAGGGAAGCTTTATCGTGTTTATTTTCATTCTTCCCATGTGGATGAATTTCCTGCTGCGCACCCTGGCGTGGCAGACCCTGCTTGAGAAAAACGGCGTGATCAACGGCATCTTGAATCTGCTGCACCTTCCGCCGCAAAGCCTCATCAACACACCGGGCGCCATCGTCCTGGGCATGGTCTACAACTTCCTGCCCTTTATGGTGCTCCCGATTTACAACGTCCTGTGCAAGATTGACGACAATACCGTAAACGCCGCGCGTGACCTCGGGGCAAATTCTCTCCAGACGCTGCTGTGGGTATGGTTCCCCTTAAGCGTGCCGGGCGTCATCAGCGGCATCACCATGGTGTTCGTGCCGGCGCTTACAACCTTCGTGATCTCAAACCTCCTCGGAGGCAGCAAGATCCTCCTGATCGGCAATGTCATCGAACAGGAGTTCACCAGAGGGGGCAACCGGAACTTAGGCTCCGGCCTTTCGCTGGTGCTTATGGCATTTATCCTCATCAGCATGGCATTGATCGCCAAGTACGACAAAAACGGAGAAGGGAGTGCATTCTAGCATGAGCAGAATACGGCAGAATCTCAAACGCATATGGCAGAATTTCTATCTGTCCATCATCATGGTCTTTCTGTACGCGCCGATTGCCACCATGGCCGTTTTGTCCTTTAACAGCTCCAAATCCCGCACGCAGTGGGGGGGCTTTACTCTGCAGTGGTACACCCAGATGTTCGCGAGCCGCAACATCATGGACGCTCTGCGCAACACACTGCTGATCGCGTTTTTGTCGGCGCTCGCCGCCACGATCATCGGCACCGCGGCCGCCATTGCCATAAACAGCATGAGAGCGCTCCCGAAGACGATCGTGATGGGGATCACTAACATCCCGATGTTAAACGCGGATATCGTCACAGGCATCTCGCTGATGCTCGCCTTCATCGCCTTCGGCGTCTCGCTGGGATTTAAGACCGTGCTGATCGCGCATATTACCTTTAATATCCCCTATGTGATATTAAGTGTCATGCCAAAGCTCAAGCAGACCAGCAAATTCACCTACGAGGCAGCCATGGACCTGGGCGCGGGCCCTGTTTACGCGTTCTTTAAGGTCGTGTTCCCGGATATCCTTCCGGGCGTGCTCTCCGGCTTTCTGCTGGCATTCACGATGTCGCTTGACGATTTCATCATCACGCACTTTACACGCGGCGCGGGCATCAACACACTCTCCACCTTGATCTACAGCGAGGTGCGCAGAGGAATCAAACCGTCGATGTACGCGCTCTCCACGGTGATCTTCACCGCGGTGCTCGCCTTACTTATCATCAGCAACTTTGCGCCAAAGAAAAAAGAAAGGAGCGAATAACTATGAAGAAAACTAAAATTGTGATGTCGTTTGCAGTCCTTGCCGCTTCCGCCGCCCTGCTTTCCGGCTGTGGCGCCTCCGCGGGGGGCAACGCCTCCGAAAACGGGGCCGGCGAGCTTTATGTCTACAACTGGGGAGAGTACATCGACGAGGATGTGATCTCGCAGTTCGAGGATGAGACCGGCATCCGGGTCATTTACGACATGTTTGAGACAAACGAGGAGATGTACCCCGTTATCGAGGCCGGCGCCGTAAGCTACGATGTGGTCTGCCCCTCAGACTACATGATCCAGAAGATGCGCGAAAATGATATGCTCGCCGAGATCAATTTTGACAATGTTCCGAATATCGACCAGATCGATCCGGCATACATGGAGATGTCGAGAGCCTTTGACCCGGAGAACAGATACTCCGTCCCCTACTGCTGGGGCACGGTAGGCATTCTCTACAACACAAAGCGCCTTGAGGAGCTCGGCGTGGAAGCGCCCACCAAATGGGCGGATCTCTGGGATGAGCGCTTAAAAGGCGAAATCCTCATGCAGGACAGCGTCCGCGACGCCTTTATGGTCGCGCTAAAAAAGGACGGCAATTCCATGAACACCTCCGACAGGCAGGAGCTTGAAAAAGCAAAACAGGCGCTGATTGACCAGAAGCCGTTGGTGCAGGCATACGTCATCGACCAGGTGCGCGACAAAATGATCGGCGGCGAAGCCGCCGTGGGCGTGATCTACTCCGGCGAGATGCTCTACATTCAGGAGGAAGTCAAAAATCTCGGGCTCGACTACACCTTAGAGTATGTACTGCCCGAGGAAGGCACGAATCTGTGGATCGACTCCTGGGTGATTCCGAAAAATGCAAAAAACAAAGAAAATGCCGAGAAATGGATCGATTTCCTCTGCCGCCCCGAGATCGCGAAGGCAAACTTTGAGTACATCACCTATCCGACCCCCAACAGGGGCGCGTTTGAGATGCTTGATAAGGAGACGCAAACCAACAGGGCGCTGTTCCCGGAGATGGATTCCCTCAAAAATTCCGAGGTGTTCCAGTACCTCGGCGATGACGTGGATTCCATCTACAACAGCCTCTGGAAAGAAGTAAAGTCAAAGTAGTCCTGCGCGCCCGCGTGATCGTGCCGAATAATTATTCCAAATCCGGTAATACTACCCGCATAAAAGGAGGTATTGCCATGAGAAATAAGGCATTAGATTACACGGCGCTGACCATTGCGATCATCGGTGCCGTCAACTGGGGACTGGTTGGATTTTTCGATTTTAACCTGGTAGCCTTTCTGTTTGGAAGCATGTCCTGGCTGTCCCGGATCATCTATGCGCTGGTTGGTCTGTGCGGGCTTTATCTGATCAGCTTTTATATGCGGGACGGGGAAGCTGCGGCGCAGTAACGCACTATAGAAAATCGAAGGACTGTAACAACAGCCCCCGCGGGAAGATGCCCGCGGGGGCTGTTATTTTACGCCGCAGCTCCCGGACAGGCAGCCCGTGTGACACGCTGCGTAGCCGCCAGTCGCGCAAACTCGCCTACGGCTCGGACAGTGCGCTTTGATGATAACAGTTTAAAGTAGGACTTTGCACTTGCTGCAAAGTCCGTAAGAATGTTACATCCGGCGACCGAACAAAAACAAGAACGCCGCCCGCGACCGAGGTGAGCCGCATGGCTGAACTGTTACCCTTGATTGCACCTATCAGGTTATTTTTGTTGACATTTTGCACCATTTAGCATACAATATAAAAAAGAGAAGGAGGCGAGGTAATGGCACAGGCAACTTTCAGCGTCCGCATGGATGAAGCATTAAAAAAACAATTTGACGGATTATGTCAGGAATTCGGAATGAACACTACTACCGCAATCAATGTTTTTGCACGAGCCGTGGTGAGGCAGCGCAGAATTCCTTTTGAGATTTCCTCTCCTGAGACAAAGATTACCAGAGAAGGTGCAATGCAGGCTTTCATGGCTTTACGGGCACAAGCCAGAGATAACGGTGTTGCCGACATGGAACTTGATGAAATTAACGAGGAGATTGATCTTGCACGCAGTGAGGCTGACGTATGATCCGCTATGCGGTACTCGATACAAATGTGCTCGTATCTGCATTGCTGTCCGCTAAGGATGACGCTGCAACCGTTCAGGTCGTTGGCAAAGTAATCAGAGGCGAGATCATCCCTCTTTACAGCCATGTAATCACAAAAGAGTATCGTGAAGTTTTATACCGTAAGAAATTCGGCTTTTCCGGTGACGCCATCGAATATCTCCTCTCTGCCATAGAACAATACGGCATATCGGTCGATCCGTCTCCTTCCGGCATAATGCTTTCGGACATGAATGACTTGCCATTTTACGAGGTAGCCCTGGAAAAACATGACGACGGCGCCTACCTTGTAACCGGAAATATCAAACATTTCCCCAGGAAGCCATTTATTGTAACTCCAAGAGAACTGCTCGATCTATTGAGCAAAAACAAATAGGAGGCTTGTTTTATGATTCTGATCTGCGGCGGACGGATTCTCGACCCGGGATCGGGAACCGACAGAGTAACGGACCTGGCAATCGACCGGGGGAAGATCACAGATATGGGCGATGGAATGAAAGAGCGCTACGGCGCCGCCGCCACATCCCTCATCGACGCCTCCGGCATGGTCGTCGCGCCGGGACTGATCGACGTGCATGTACATTTCCGCGACCCGGGATTCACTTATAAAGAGGATATCCATACCGGCGCTGCTGCTGCCGCGTCCGGCGGCTTTACCACCGTGATCTGCATGGCGAACACAAGACCGCCCGTGGATAATGCGGAAACGCTCAGGTATGTAATTGATGAGGGGAAGAAGACGCCAATCAACGTGATGACAGCCGCCTGCATTACCGTCGGCATGAAGGGGGAGACCCTGACCGATATGGAGACGCTGAAAGCGCACGGAGCCGTCGGCTTCACCGACGACGGCATCCCGCTTCAAAACGCGGCGATCGTGAAAAAAGCGATGGAGGAATCTGCCCGGCTTAATGTGCCGCTAAGCTTCCACGAGGAAGAGCCGTCCCTCATCGAAAACAACGGCATCAACCGCGGCGCGGTCTCTGAAAAGCTTGGCATCGGCGGCTCTCCTGCCGCCGCGGAGGACGTGATGGTGGCGCGGGACTGTATGCTTGCGCTTCACACCGGCGCGGCCATCGACATCCAGCACATCAGCTCGGCAAACTCCGTCCGCATGGTAGCGCTGGCAAAACAGCTCGGGGCCCATGTGATGGCGGAGGTGACGCCGCACCACTTCTCACTTGACGAGACCGCCGTACTAAAGCACGGAACGCTCGCAAAGATGAATCCGCCGCTGCGTACAGCCGCGGACAGAGACGCGCTGATCCGCGGGCTTAAGGAGGGCGTTATCGACATCATCGCCACAGACCACGCGCCGCACAGCGCGGAAGAAAAAAAACGCCCGCTGCTTAATGCCCCCAGCGGCATCATCGGGCTTGAGACCGCACTGGCGCTCGGCATCACCAACCTTGTCCGCGCCGGACACTTAAGCCTCCTTGCGCTCATCGAGAAGATGAGCTTAAATCCCGCGATCCTCTATCATCTGGAGGACACAAAAGGCCGGATCGGCAAGGGCGCCGACGCCGACCTCGTAATCTTTGACCCGGACGAAGAATGGACTGTCACACAGTTTGCTTCCAGGTCAGACAACTCACCGTTTATCGGTGAGCGTCTGTACGGAAAGGTAAAATACACGATCTGCGGCGGGCGGGTCGCCTACCGCGATCCGTCATGACTTCTTCTTCGGCATTACCTTCTTCGCTGCCGCCTTTTTCACCGCAGTTTTCTTTTCCGGCGCCTTTTTTACCGGGGTCTTCTTTTCCTGCGCCTTTTTCACCGGAACTTTCTTCTCCGGCGCTTTCATCGGCTCGCAGGAAAATACAAGGGTTGACATCGGCGGCAGATCAATGACCAGCGAATGCGCATGGCCGTCGCACTCCTCCTGCTTTGCGGTCTTTACGCGCGGATTCCCCTTGCCGCTTCCGCCGAATTTCCTGTCATCGCTGTTTAAAATCTCCTTATATTTTCCATAGAACGGCACGCCCATCCGGTACGCCTCATGCTCCACGGGCGCAAAGTTGCAAACAAACAGAAGCGTCTCCTCCGGCTTGTCCGTCCGCCTCTGGAATGTGACAATGTTATCGCTTCCGGATGTGCAGTTGATCCACTGAAAGCCATCCGGGTGAAAATCCTTCTCATACAGCGCCGAGTGCGTCCGATAAAGCGCGTTGAGCGCCTTTACATAGTCCTGTGTCCCCTTGTGCACCGGATACTCGAGGATACCCCACGGCAGCTCCTCATTCTCATTCCACTCGGAGACCTGAGCGAACTCCTGCCCCATGAACAGAAGCTTCTTCCCCGGATGCCCGTACATATAACCGTACGCCGCGCGCAGATTCGCCGCCTTCGCCTCGTATGTCTCACCCGGCATCTTGCACAGCATGGACGCCTTTCCGTGCACCACCTCATCATGCGAGAATACGAGCACGAAATCTTCACTGTACGCATACAGCATACTGAAGGTCAGCTCGCCGTAATGCTGATTCCGCCAGTAGGGGTCACACTTTAAGTAGCTTGTAAAGTCATTCATCCAGCCCATGTTCCACTTATAGTCGAAGCCGAGCCCGTTTTCCTTTACATCGCCCGTAATCTTCGGCCATGCGGTCGATTCCTCGGCGATGAGGAGCGCGCCCTTCACTTCCTTTTTGAATATGCTGTTTAGATGCTTCAAAAACTCGACCGCCTCGAGATTCTCATGGCCGCCGTAGATATTTGCGACCCACTCGCCGTCATTCTTCCCGTAATCGAGGTAGAGCATGGAAGCCACCGCGTCCATGCGGATGCCGTCGGCGTGATACTGCTTCGCCCAGAACAGCGCGTTCGCGATCAGAAAATTCGTCACCTGCGGACGTCCGTAGTTGTAGATCAACGTCCCCCAGTGCGGATGTGAGCCCTGCCGCGGATCCTGATGCTCGTACACACAGCTTCCGTCAAAACACGCCAGGCCGTAGGCGTCACGCGGGAAATGCGCCGGAACCCAGTCCAGGATCACGCCGATGCCCTGTCCGTGCATATAGTCCATGAAAAACATAAAGTCGTCCGGCGTGCCGTAACGGCTCGTCGGCGCATAGTAGCCCGTCACCTGATAGCCCCAGGAAGCGTCAAGGGGATGCTCCATAACCGGCATCAGCTCGACGTGGGTGTAGCCCATCTCCTTCACATATTCCGCGAGGCGCGGCGCGATCTCCCGGTAGTTGTAAAACTCGGAGCCGACGATTCCATTGCCCGCCTCGTCCTTCGCCTGCGGCCTGCGGATAAAAGAGCCGAGGTGTACCTCGTAAATCGAAAGCGGCTTGTCCTTCTCGTTGATCTTCTCCCGCTCCTTCATCCACTTTGCGTCGCTCCAGCTGAACTGATCCAAATCCCACACAATGGAAGCCGTGTTGGGGCGCAGCTCCGCGTAATTGCCGTAGGGATCCGCCTTTAACATCGGCTCACCCCTGTGGGTCTTAATCTCATACTTGTAGATCTCCCCTGCCGCAAGCCCCGGAATGAACAGGTCAAACACGCCCGAATCTCCCAGCCGCCTCATCTGGTGCCGCCTGCCGTCCCACATGTTAAAGCCGCCCACCACGCTGACGCGCATCGCACACGGCGCCCACACGGAGAAATACACGCCGCTCACACCGTTTATCGTCATCGGGTGCGCGCCCATCTTCTTGTAGACATCATAATAGATGCCGGCGTCAAACTTCTTTAACTCCGCCTCACTGTAGCGTGACGGGAACGCATAAGGATCATAGAGCTCCTCCTGCCCGCCTCCGGAGAAATCCACAAGCAGCGTGTAGTCCGCCACCGTCTTTCGCGGGAGCAGCGCCGCAAAAAAGCCGGCCTCATCTTGCCGCTCCATCGGATATGTCTGGCCGCCGAGCTTTACCGCGACCGCATCCGCCGTCGGAATAAACGTCTGAATCAAAAGCCCCTCCGGCACGATATGCGGGCCCAGCAGCCGTTCCGGATTTGCCGCCTCCGAATACACCAGCTCCTCAATGCCAGCCCAATCCATCAGATCGTACAGTACCTTGTCCATAAAATGTCCCCCTTTTATTCTGAGTTATTTTGTGACTGCTCAGCGCCTTCACAGTTACGCCCCGCAGACCATGCGCTTCAGCTCGCCGGAGATCTCCTTAAGACACTCTAAAAGCAGCGGATTAAACGCGCCGCACTGGCCGCCCAGGATCATTGCCATCGCGTCCTCATGGCTGAAAGGCTTTTTGTAACACCGCTCGCTGACGAGCGCGTCATAGACGTCCGCCAGGGACACAACCTGGGCATCGATCGGGATCTCCTCGCCTCTTAAGCCATCAGGATAGCCCCTGCCGTCATACCGCTCATGATGCCAGCGGCAAATTCGGAAAGCAGTATCCAGAAGCTCATCGCTGTACTGCTGTGAAAGATCTCTCAGTATCCCGGCGCCGATCTCTGTGTGGCGCTTCATCATGTCGAATTCCTCCTCTGTCAGCGGCCCCGGCTTGTTGAGCACCTTATCCGGAATGGAAATCTTGCCGATATCATGCATTGCCGACGCGGTGACGATCCTGTGCACCTCAGACGCGGTAAGCGGATAGCGGTCGGTCTTATGCAAGAGGCGAAAGAGAAGCATTTCCGTGATCGCCTGGACATGGAATATGTGCGTTGCACTCTCACCGTTGCGAAATTCGACTATATGGGCGAGAAGGGAGATCATCAGACGATTGTCCTTTTCCTTCTCGCAAATCTGCTCCATGCTCTTTTCCATACCTTTGTCCCCCACCCGTTTCATTTTCCCCATAAACAGCATATGTAACTGTTCAGCGCTCTCACAGTTACGGGCAAAAATCCATGAAAACTGCCTTCGGCAATGGGTTTTTTGCCTGTTTTTGCCGCGTTTTCCTGCGGTCAGCGTATTAAATGCGCAGACCTGCTGATCAGTTATCAGTACAGGAGAATAAATCTGAACAAATAACGGGAAAACCCGGAAACTCGCTTTATTTAAGGAGAGATGAGCATGTCTAAGAAAATGCTTTTGACGACATCGACCAACTGATCTCAGAAAAGCAGGGCATTCTCTGACAATAAAAATTTGTACCTGTTATTTAATGCCTTGGACCGGAATCGAACCAGTGACACGAGGATTTTCAGTCCTCTGCTCTACCAACTGAGCTACCAAGGCGAAGCCCTCAAAGCCAAATGCCGCAGGCCGGAATCGAACCGGCACGGGAGATTAGTCCCGCAGGATTTTAAGTCCTGTGCGTCTGCCAGTTCCGCCACTGCGGCTGAAAATGGATGGAGGTGGATTCGAACCACCGAAAGCACAGCTAACAGATTTACAGTCTGCCCCCTTTGGCCACTCGGGAACCCATCCATACCGGCTTTGACAAGCACGATTTATCTTACCACACGCGGACTCAAAAATCAAGCCGTTTTTCTTCTGATTTCACAACATAAGTAACAGTTCAGCCATACGCCTCACCTCGGTCGCGGGAGGGATTTTCGTTTTTGTTCGAGAGATATCAAACTTCCGCGCCCGTGCTTAAGAGAATGGCGCTGTTTGCCGGAAGCGTGAGCGTGAGCGCGCCCGCCTCCGCATGACAGGCGACCCTGCCCGCATTGTAGCCCCCGGCGTCGGTTATCATCACGCGCGTTATCACATCCTCGTCAGAAATCCCCAGCTCCCACACCGGGAGACTGACCTCGCGGGCCTCGCCGCGGTTGTTGACGGCTACTATGCACTTATTCTCGCCGCGCATACGCCCGTAAGCGATCAGTTGGCGATCCGCGAGAAGCTGTTTTAAGGAGCCGCGGCGCAGCGCCGGGAGACGCTTGTGCAGATCAATCATATAGCGGTGGAACTCGATCAGCTCAAAATCCTCTCTGCCCCAGGGATACGTCCGCCGGTTGTCCGGATCTGTCCAGCCGCACACGCCCGTCTCGTCCCCGTAATACAGAGTGGGCGCTCCCGGCCAGGTCATCTGCACCATGACCGCCTCCCGCAAGATACCGTAATTAACGCCGGAATTTGCCATCTGGGCGCCCGCCGTGCCGATGCGCCCCACGATCTGATTTGTGCGGGTCAGGAAACGGCTGTGGTCGTGGTTGGAGAGCTGGTTCATGGCTGTGAGCACCGACTGGCTCGGCAGGCGGCTCATATGATAATACATGGATCTGAAAAAGCTGACGCCATCCCCGTAGAGCGCGCCGTTGTACTCGTCGCTGTGCTTCTCCATGCCGGTAAGAAACCAGCTTAACGGCTCCATGAACGCGTCATAATTCATCACCGTATCCCACTCATCGCCCTGCAGCCAACTGCTCGGGTCGCCGTAATGCTCTGCCAGAATAATCGCCTCGGGATTGGCGTTCTTGACATTTTTCCGGAATTCCTGCCAGAACTTGTGATTGTACTCGCTGCTATGTCCCAGGTCTGCCGCCACATCCAGCCGCCAGCCGTCCACACAGTACGGTGCGGACACCCACTTGCAGGCAATCTTCATAATATATTCGTAAAGCTTCGGGGAATCCTCATAATTCAGCTTCGGGAGCGTGTCATGTCCCCACCAGCCGTCATAGCTCGCGTTATCCGGCCATGCCTCCTCATTGTTGAACTTAAAAAAGCTGCGGTAGGGGCTGTCCGCGCTCTCATAGGCTCCCGGAAGATAACCTCCCTGGTGCTCATAGATCCTCTCACGATCCAGCCACTTATTAAAAGAGCCGCAGTGGTTAAATACACCGTCAATGATGACCTTCATGCCGCGCCTGTGAATCTCCTCCATAAAGCGGGCAAAGAATGCATCGCTCGCCGCCAGATTCTCCGGGTCGGCGCTCCGCATCTGATAGCGGGTTGCCTTCTCATTGGAGAGCGCATTCGGCTCCACCGGCTCGCCGCCGTCCTTCACGATCACGCCGTAATGCGGGTCAATATGGTCATAATCCTGACTGTCATACTTGTGATTTGAGGGCGACACAAACAGCGGGTTAAAGTAGATCACCTCCACCCCAAGGTACTGAAGATAATCCAGTTTGTCCCACACGCCCTTAAGGTCGCCGCCGTAAAAGCAGCCCACGTCCATAGCCTGCGGGTTCGTATCCCACTCACCCACCCTGCGGACAGGGCGGCCGATATAGACGTACTCGCAGTCCTCGACATCGTTATCCTTATCTCCGTTGCAAAATCGATCCACAAAAATCTGGTACATCACGGCGCCCTTGGCCCACTCCGGTGTGTGGAAGCCCGGCATAATGCGAAAGGCATAACAGCTCTGGATATCCATGGTCGCGCCCAGGCGGTTGAAATAGCACACCTGCGCGCCCTTGACTACCTGAAAATAATAGCGCTGCGGCTGGCTGTCCGCCACAAGCCGATATTCATAGTAATCAAACAGGGCATCCGACCTTACCTTCGTCATCTCTGCCTCTATGTTCTTGTCTTCCTCAATATAAGAAACGCGGTCAACATCTCCCCGCGCAGTCCGAAACCGCAGCTTTACGAGCTCTCCCGCATCCGGCTCCTCCGGAATGCGGTAATCTGACGTCTCATCCGCAAACAGCGCCTGGCGGTTTATTTCTTCACGAATCGGTTGTTCAAACATATCGTCTGACTCCTCCAATAGTTATTCCATTGTACCAGATTCCGCCAAAAGATACAAGCACCTTAATTTTGCTGAACAGTTCAGCCATGCGGCAATTTATGCATAAAAGCGTGTTGAACTGTTACGCCGGGGCTTTCACAATAAATCGAAAGAGCCAGCGGGGTAGCTGGCTCTTTCAGGAGAAGGTATTTCGTTTCTAAATGGGGTGTAGCAAAAAACTATAATGTATTGGGGGGGTACGCCAATTATAATAGCACATCCCCAAAAAGAAGTGTGCACAAACTTCGACAAATTTTGAAGTTTTTTTTATGCACTTCTCACACAGCAAAGAGCTCTTCAAACTCATCCTGACCGATTTTCTCTTTCTCGATCAAAAGAGCGCTGCAGCGATCCAGCACCGGGCGGTGTTCCAGAATGATCGCTTTCGCCTTTTTATAGCATTCGTCGATGATCCGCTTCACCTCGGCGTCGATGGCCGCCGCCACCTCGTCGCCGTAGCTGCGCACATGGCCGAAATCTCTGCCGATGAACACCTCGTCGTCGTCATTATCATAGTCGATCATGCCCACCCTCTCGGACATACCGTAGCGTGTCACCATGGAGCGCGCGATCTTCGTGGCCTGCTTGATATCCTGGGAGGCCCCGGTCGTCACATCCTCGAAGACAATCTCCTCGGCAATGCGCCCGCCCAGGGAAACCATGATATCCTGCAGCATCCTTCCCCTGGTGCCAAACATCTCATCCTCACCCGGAAGCGGCATCGTGTAGCCTGCCGCGCCCACTCCCGTCGGGATGATGGAGACCGTATGAACCGGCCCCACATCCGGCAGCACATGAAACAGAATCGCATGACCCGCCTCGTGGTAGGCGGTGATCCTTTTCTCCTTATCGGAGATCACACGGCTTTTCTTCTCCGCGCCGATCCCCACCTTGACAAACGACCGGTCAATGTCCGACTGGCGGATAAAGACGCGGTTCTCCTTCGCCGCAAGGATCGCCGCCTCATTCATCAAATTCTCAAGATCCGCGCCCGTAAAGCCGGAGGTCGTCCGCGCCACACGGTCAAGATCCACATCCTCCGCAAGCGGCTTTTCCTTGGAGTGGACAAAAAGGATCTCCGCTCTGCCCCGCACGTCGGGACGTCCCACGGCAACCTTCCTGTCAAACCGCCCCGGACGCAGGATCGCCGGATCCAGGATATCCACGCGGTTTGTCGCCGCCATAACGATGATGCCCTCATTGACGCCAAAGCCATCCATCTCGACCAGAAGCTGATTTAAGGTCTGCTCGCGCTCGTCGTGGCCGCCGCCCATGCCGGTGCCGCGCCGTCTTGCCACTGCGTCAATCTCGTCGATAAACACGATACATGGCGCATTTTTCTTGGCGTCCTCAAAAAGATCGCGGACACGGGACGCGCCCACGCCCACAAACATCTCCACAAAGTCCGAGCCGGAAATAGAGAAGAACGGAACGCCCGCCTCGCCCGCAACCGCCTTCGCGAGCAGGGTCTTACCGGTTCCGGGCGGCCCCACGAGCAGAACGCCCTTGGGAATTCTCGCTCCTACGTTGGTGTACTTTTGCGGGTTTCGCAGAAAATCCACCATCTCCTCCAGGTCTTCCTTCTCCTCCTTAAGACCGGCAACATTTTTAAAAGTCACGTTGCTTGTATGGGTCATGCGGGCACGGCTCTTGCCGAAATTCATCATCCGGTTGTTTGCGCCGCCGGCATTCCCCGCGCGCATATTCATCATGGAAATGATCAGAATGACCGCGCCGACCGACAGCGCCACCGGAAGAATCAGGTTCAGCCAGTAATTATTCTGCGGCACATTCTTCATCGTGTAGTCAATGTCATATATGTCCAGATAATACTGGGCATCGTTGACATCCGACACATAGACCACATACCTCGCGTCCGTGTCCATGGTGAGGCGCACCTCGCCGGTGGGCGTCTGCGCATTCTGATAAATCTCCGCTTTCTGAATCCCGCCATCCTCCAATACCTGCATGAACTGCCCATTGCTAAGCTCCACCTGTCTCCCGCCCATAGCCAGGAACGTCCAGAGCAGGGCGATCAAAAGAAGCGGTGTCAGAAGCCAGATACCGGAATAATAATTCTGCTGTTTCACTTAAAAGCTCCTCCTTACTGCTCCACAACTCCGATATACGGTAAATTCCTGTATTTCTGTAAATAGTCTAACCCGTATCCCACAACAAACTCATCCGGGATAGTAAAGCAGACATAATCCACCTTGACCTGCTTTTTCACCCGGCGCTCGGGCTTGTCGAGCAGGGTACACAGCCGGATGCTTCTCGGCCCGCGCTGCTTGAGCACCTCGATCAGGTAGGCGAGCGTATGACCGGAGTCAATGATATCCTCCACGATCAGCACATCCTTGTCTGAAAGCGGCTCATCCAGATCCTTCACAATGCGCACTACGCCGCTCGACTTGGTGTCGTTGCCGTAGCTGGAAACGGACATGAAATCCATCGTCACCGGCCCATCAAGGTGCTTCGCCAGCTCGCAGGTAAAGAACACGCCGCCCTTCAAAATACAGATCAGGTGAATGGTGCGTCCCTCGTAGTCCCTGCTGATCTCAGCCGCCACCTCGCCGATACGCTTCCTCACTTCCTCTTCCGACAATAAAACCCGAATCTTATCTGCCATAATCTTCCCCTCCGTCACAGCTAACCTGTAATATCGTTTCTGTGTCGTCCGTAATCTTATAATATTCGCTGACCCGGTATCCCACCACCCAAAGCACATGACTTCCTTCCGCCAGAACGCAGATTTTATCTCTCCGCTCCCTCGGAATCTTCTCGTCGATCATGAACCGCCTCAGGGTCTTGTGTTTCCCGCCCGGCAGGGTCAGATAATCCCCCTCCCGCCTGGTCCGCACGGACAGCCTGTCTTTGATTTTATCATAATCAAACCATTTCGTATACTGGTTTTTCGGAATTTTGTCATTTTTTTGGCGGGGGAATGTAGTCATTCGCAGGGAAACGCCTGATTTTCCACCGTTATTTTGCCCGGCGTCCGCCTCCCGCCGCTTTGCGGGGAGGCGCTCGATCAAAAGCTCATCATACTCACGCCTCGCCGTCATGCCGCACGGCAGATTGAGACAGTTCCCGGTCTCCTTCTCAGCCAGCGCTGCGATCTGCAAGAAATGAAGCGCGCTTATATCCCGCCAGCCCGGCGTCACCAGATCAAGCATATGACGGATCAGATATGCCCGGATAATGTCCTCCTGGCGCAAAAATGCCTCCCTCCGGACACAGGCGGATACTCCCTGACCCGTGGCGCACAAAATCCCCGCCTCCGCCCATACCTTAAGTGCCTGGCGCTCAAGGTAATCGTCCGCCTGCCCGATGATGGTTCCCGCCTGCAAAATATGCTCCTGTGCGCGGGCGTTTACCTCCTCACGCATCATCGGCAAAATCCGGTTTCGAATCCGGTTGCGCGTGTAACCGCATTCTCCGTTGGTGGAGTCCTCGCACCAGCTTAAGCCCTGCTCTCCCAAATACGCAAGGATCTCCTCCCGTGTAACGCACAAAAGCGGGCGGATAATCGCGCCCTGCACCGGGCGAATGCCCGAGAGACCCTTCAGCCCGCTCCCCCGCAGCAGATTGTGCAGGATCGTCTCCGCGCTGTCACCGGCGTGGTGCGCCACGGCAATCCTCGCCTGCCCCCATTCCTCCGCCGCCTGATAAAGCGCCTCATACCGCACGAGACGCCCCGCTTCCTCGCAGGAAATGCCGCGTTCCGCCGCATAACCCTCCACATCCCGGTGAACCGCCGCAAACGGAACGTTTTGAAGTTTACATAAATTCCGCACAAACTGTTCGTCGCGGTCCGCCTCAGCGCCGCGGAGCCCATGATTTACATGGACCACCCGCAGAGAGAACAAAAGCTCCGGCGCAAGCGCGCAGAGCGCTGACAAAAGGCAGACCGAATCCGCCCCGCCCGACACTGCCGCGATCACACGGTCGTTCGGCTCTAACATCTTATTTTCCTCGATAAACCGACGTACCTTCTTAAGCATTCTCCCACTCCACGTCCATGAAACAAAGTTTTCCCTGTATCCCCCTAACTATACCCGTTTTTCCGCCGGTCTGCAAGCAAAAAAAGAAGGAGAACCGCGCCTCCTTCTTTTATCAGCTCCGCTTCCATATCCCCGCTGTCAGGACTGTCATGTCGTCGCGCGCCGCCCCCTCTTTACAGGCGAAGTGTAAAATGCGCTCCGCCATATCCTGCGGGCTTTTTAAGGGCAGCCCCTCAATATACTGCCGTAAGCTCTGTTCCTTGTCCTCCCCGGGGCACGCGTCGAGGACGCCGTCCGTCACCATCACGATGCGGTCCCCGTCCCACAGCTTTTTCGAGAGCAGCACTGGCTCCACCTGGGGGATGATTCCGGCGGGCACCTCCCCCGCCTCCAGCACCTCCGCCGTGCCGCCGCTTAAGATAAAGGTCGCCACCGCCCCCAGCTTCATCGCCTCCAACACTCCGGTATGTAAATCCACGCAACACAGATCAAGCGTTGCCGGGTGCTGCTCGATCCCCGTCAGTATCAGGATCGTGTTCACCATCTTGAGCGCCGCCCGCGGTGAAAAGCCCGTCTCGAGGAGCTGTCCGGTCAGCTCCACCACCTTCCCGCTCTCCTCGCAGGCCTTCTCGCCGCTTCCCATGCCATCAGACAGGCTCATGATGACCTGTCCCGGGAGATTGCCGGAGTAGGTGAAATTATCGCCGGAGACGCCCTCTCCCCCGCGTGAACACCGCGCCACGCCGTACATCATGCGATAATCCCCCATCTCGGAAAATCGGATCGTCCCCGCCTGCCTCGTGATCAGCGCTCGGGTGTCCGTCGGCGCATACCACCTTCCGCTGCCGACTGCCTGTCCGAACATCTCTGCGGCATCCTTTGTGGTGACGCATTTCGCCCCCGTGGTGCGCACGGTTAAGTAGGCCTCACGCTGACGGTTCTCATACTCAAGGATGAGCATATTCTCCACCACCATGTGATGCAGGCGGAAGAGGCGCTTCACCGCATTCTCCTTCTGCGCCGTGATATCGGACGCCTGCTCCATCTGATGGGCAAACTCCTCCAGGATCACCGCCAGCTCCCGAAACTGAACCATTACCGTGTCCCTGCTCTCCAGAAATCGGTTTTTCCACTCCAGGTTCATCGTTGCCCGGCCCAGATTCCTGTTTAGCTGGTTTAGGTATTCCTCCTTCCGCCGGCACGTTTCAAGAAACAGACGGGGCATGTCCTCGTAATCCACATGCCCCTTCTGTTCAAATGCCCGCAGCAGATAATAGAGATAGTAGCTGTCCTCCTTCTGGCTGTCGCTGTATAAATTGCATCGACTGCATTCCCCGCACACCATGGCGGCCGACATCTGCATCGCCGCCAGCGCGTCGTCCTTCGTCAGCCCCTTTTCCTCGTTCATATGATCCATGCAGGATTTTGCCAGAAGCGAAAGGGACCTCGCCATCTCATTCAATCGTCCTGCCGTATATACATTCACATCCGCCATATCGCGGCGTTTTGCCCGTTTCCACACAAAAATCCCCTCCTAAGCCACATTATATGCGGCGGGAGGGGAATGTATGACTGTCTGGCTGATCTGCTGTGCATGAGCCCGGTCAGACCGGCGTTAATTATTCTTCGGCGCGGGCTTCAGGAGAATCTCGTCCGGCTTTACCAGTCCCAGCTTCTGCTTTGCCACTTCCTCAATATACTGCTTCGTCTGCACATAGACGCGGTACTCCTCGAGCTCGTCCGCGCGGGTCTTCTCCTGCTCGAGTTGTCTCACCAGAGCATCCTCGCGCATCTGGTACTCCAGATCCTTTTTCTTCATGGAGCTGCTCTTTACGTTCACCACCACGGCAAGGCTCGCCACCACCATCGTGATGCCGATGGTCGATATCCGGTTCTCCCAGCGATCCTTTTTCTTTCTGCGCATCTTTTTACGCATTCCCATACCAATCACCAGCTTTAAAGTCTGTCACCTGCTACGTCGTACCTTTATTCTAATCCATCTTCCCGCCTTTTTCAAGAGGTTTAAAAAATTTATGCTGAATATTCGGTCATAGACGATCATGGACAGAAGTACGCCCGCGACTGCGCAGAAGCGGAGCGCTCCGTCATTCTCCCGATACAAAAGATAAAATGTGGTAAAACCGGAAATGATCCAGTATAGGAAGTCCTCCACGCCAATCCACAAAAAACCATGCGGAATCAGAAGACGGAAGATGCGAAGCACGTCATACAGCGCCATCAGCCCGGCGCCGGTAAGAAGGCTCATAAGGAGGAGCCTCATCTCCGTCTGGATACCCGGACTCATCGCGTCAGCGGAACATGCGGGCAAAAAGGGACTGCCCCGCCTTCCGGTACGACTCGTTGGAGGAATAGGTCAGGCTGTCCACCGTTCCCTCCACGTCCACCTCGCCTTTTTCCACCGTCAGCCGGCTCACGTGCAGCTCCCGCCCCTTGACCGAGAGAAGACCCATGTCCGTATCCATCACGACCTGGCTGTCATCGAAGGACACCACCTCCCGCACGCCGGTCAGCTTCACCGACGAGCGATCCTGCATCAGACAGGAATGGGGTTTAACTCCGGTTTTTTCTTCCATGCAAAAGACCCCCTGATATACGAACTTCTGATTCAGTATATGAGAAGGTCTTATGGATTATACACATCAGAGATAGCGGTACAGCTCCTTCGCATCGTCCTTGCGGACGGTCTCCTGGACGTCTGTGACTTCCACCTTGACGGAGCTTGTTCCAAACTGAATCTCAATAACATCTCCCACCCTGACCTCTGCCGATGCCTTCGCCGGGCGGCCGTTGATCAGGACGCGTCCCGCGTCGCAGGCTTCGTTGGCAACGGTCCTGCGCTTGATCAGGCGGGATACTTTCAGGTACTTGTCTAATCTCATCGATCAGCCGTTTACGAGATCCTTTAATGCC
Source organism: Clostridium sp. (assembly GCA_004554205.1). Classification (GTDB taxonomy): domain Bacteria; phylum Bacillota; class Clostridia; order Lachnospirales; family Lachnospiraceae; genus Brotaphodocola. The sequence continues at coordinate 6,651 of SFNH01000001.1, read as the reverse complement.
TTGCCGGCTTTGAACTTCGGGCTCTTGCAGGCCTTGATCTTGATGCTTTTGCCGGTACGCGGGTTTCTGCCCTCTCTCGCCGCTCTCTCGGATACCTCAAAGGTACCAAAGCCAACTAACTGAACCTTGTCGCCCTTCTTCAGAGCGCCCGCTACCACGTCGGAAAATGCCTTTACAGCGGCCTCTGCGTCCTTCTTGGACAGACCTGCCTGCTCTGCTACTGCTGCAACTAACTCTGTCTTGTTCATTATAAATTCCTCCTACAAACGTCAATAGCACCCTATCGGCACTATTCTTATAAATGTACTCTTCCATTTATATCTGTTTTACCACTCTTTGTCAAGGTTTTTTAACTTTTTTATGGGTTTTTTGTGACAGTTCAGCCATTTTTATTTTATTCGGTCGCGGACGGCGTTTTCGTTTTTGTTCGTCCGCCTATTTCTGGCGTTCCAGCCTATAGCTGCCGCCGGAGGTCCCTCGGGGCTGTTTGTCCGAGACTGCGGCGTGAAATCCGCCGGAAACTCCGCATGGCTAAACTGTTACAGATAGCAGGTGCGATACTCTGCCTTCCCGTCCCCGCCGAGCGTCATCACCATGTAGGATGGCTTTCGCCCCTCCTGCCTCGGATAAGAGAGACTGCCCGGGTTTAAGATCGTGACCTGATCCCCGATTTCCAGAAACGGTCTGTGCGTGTGGCCGTACATGGCGATATCGCAGCCCCGGTCGATCGCCTCCGAGCGCAGAAGCTCCACCCCGAGGGACACATTATAATAATGCCCATGCGTCAGGAGGGCGCGGTGGGGCCCGAGGTTTAATTCGATCTCACGGTTTAACGAGGAAAAGAAATCGTTGTTCCCCATCACCATCTCAAGGCGGCAGCCCGGCTCCACCCACTTTTCGATCTCATACTCGCTTCCCTCGGCATCCCCGAGATGGATCAGCATATCAAACGGGGCCTCCCGCTCCAACACATACCGTAAATTCTCGTCCCTTCGGTGCGTGTCACTCACGATCAGTATTTTCATCATCTCTCCTCCTTAAGAACTGCCGCAAGCTCTGCCTTCATCGCCTCGAGCGCCTTGCCGCGATGGCTGATCTTATTCTTCTGATGGTCGGTAAGCTCCGCCGCAGTCTTTTTAAGCTCCGGAATATACAGGATCGGGTCAAAGCCGAAGCCGCCGTTTCCCGCAGGCGCATCCGCGATCATGCCCTCCATAAAAGCCTCTGCGTGAAGCACGCGCCCATCCGGCAGCGCCGCCGCAATATTGCAGACAAACCGCGCCGCGCGCTCCTCGCCCTCAGCGCCCGCAAGGCGCTCGATAAGATTGCGGTTCTTGATCTCGTAGGGGGTGTCCTCGCCCATGTAGCGCGCCGAGTATATGCCCGGCTCGCCGCCGATATAGTCCACGACAAGCCCGGAGTCGTCCGCCAGAACGATGCCTCCTGTGCACTCCCACACGGCCCGCGCCTTGATCTGTGCGTTCTCCGCGAAGGACGCGCCGCATTCATTGATCTCGATGTCCACGCCCGCCTCCTTCATCGAAAGCACCTCGCAGCCCAGATCCTTAAGGATCATACGAATCTCTCTCATTTTTTCGACATTGCCGGTCGCAAATATAATTCTGTGCTTCATGTCCACGTCCTTAAGTCCCTCTCGCTTCCCTGCCTCGGCGGCTTCGGGCCCAGGAACTGATAGAAATACGTTTTCATCATTCCATTATAGATTTTCCAGTTCTTATCCGCCCTGCGCCCCATATATTTTTCCGCGTCCTCATACGCGGTGATCAGGAATGCCGACCACGAATCGAGCGCCCGGAAACGCTCGCCGAGCTGTGTATAGAGCGCCGGAAGATTCCTCTTTTCCTCGATGCGCTCTCCGTAGGGCGGGTTTGTGATCAAAAAGCCATATTTCTTCGGGTGGCTCAAGTCCTTTACCGCCCTCTGCTGAAAATGGATCATATGCCCCACGCCCGCAAGCTCCGCATTGGCCCGCGCCGCCCTGATCACGTCACCGTCCGCATCGTAGCCCTGGATATCCACCTTCACCGTATCGTCCACCTGCCCGTGGGCCTCGTCGATGGCGTCATACCAGCATTTGCGCGGGATTATATGCTTCCAGTCCTCCGAGAGGAACGAGCGGTTCATCCCCGGCGCTATCCCTGCCGCCATCATCGCCGCCTCGATCGGGAATGTCCCGCTCCCGCAGAACGGATCGACGAGAATCCGATCCTTATTCCACGGAGTCAGCATGATAAGCGCCGCGGCCAGAGTCTCCTCGATCGGCGCCCTGCTCGTCATTTTCCGGTATCCGCGCTTGTGGAGAGAGTCCCCGGTCGTGTCAAGCGCCACCGTCACCATGTCCTTATACAGGGACACACGCACCGGGTAAGCTGTCCCGCTCTCCGGCAGCACATCCGCGCCGTAGGCGGCTTTCAGGCGCTCTACCATGGCTTTCTTCATCACGGCCTGGATATCCGACGGGCTGAAGAGCTTGCTCCCCACGGAGTTTGCCTTTTTTACCCAGAATTTACCATCCTGCGGGATGAAATCCTCCCAGGGAAGCGCCTTTGTCCCCTGAAAAAGCTCCTCGAAGGTCGTCGCGGAAAACTGCCCCACCTTAAGAAGGATGCGCTCCGTTGTGCGCAGAAAAATATTCGCGCGGCAGATACCCGCCGCGTCAGCTGAAAATGTGACCTTACCGTCCTCCACCTTCGATATCTCATAGCCCAGATTAAGGATTTCCCGCTTAAGGACTGCCTCCAGGCCGAAATGGCACGGCGCGATCAGCTCATATGCCTTTGTCGCCATAGGTTCCCTCTCTTATGCCAGCACTGCTTCCTTCACCACGTTATCGTCAAAATCAAGGATCCGGAACGTGGTATCCTCAAGGAGCGCGTAGGTCGCCGGATTTCCCCCCTTCGGAATCGAGGCGGAGCCGGGATTTAAAATATAATGTTCCCCGTGCTTTTCAGCCTTCAAAAGATGGGTATGCCCGTGAATCAGAATATCTCCCGGCCTGATCGGCGGCATATTTTCCTGATTGAACGCATCGCCGTGGGTCGCAAAGAAATTCAGGCCGTTAAGCGCGAGCAGCGCATAGTCTGCGAGCGCCGGAAATTCGAGGACCATCTGGTCAACCTCCGCGTCACAGTTGCCGCGCACGGCGCAGATCGAGGTTTTGTATTCGTTTAACATGGCAGCGACTTCCCTCGGGGCATAATCCCTCGGCAGGTCATTGCGCGGCCCGTGATAGAGCAGATCTCCCAGCAGGATCAGACGGTCCGCTCCCGACTTCCGGTATGCCTCGATAAGCTTCCGGCAGTAATAGGCCGAACCGTGAAGATCCGATGCAAACATATATTTTTTCATGGTGCTTCTCCTTAATCGCGTGTAATGATAAAAATACTGTATAATCATTAACTATTTTAAATCCCGCCCGAATCATTGTCAACGCAAAATTGCGTCGCAAGGTGATTACCTCTGTATGCCAGGATCCCGCCGTACACGTCTGCCACCTCGTAGCCAAGCGCCGCCAGCTTCCTTGCCGCCATCATACTGTTTGCTCCGTGGTAGCAGTACAGGACAATGAGCCTGTCACGGGGCAGTTCGCAGAGCCGCTCCATCAGCTCATCGCCGGGAATGTTGACTGCCCCCAGGATATGCGACTTCCGGTATGCGTCCCTGTCTCTTAAGTCGACCAGGAACATCCGGCGTCCCTCATTAAGATACCGCTCTAAATCCGCCGCGCTGATCAAATACCACATGGCACTACCGCCCACATTCTATCTTACTGTTAGTATATGTAGAAAGGCCGCCCCTTGTCCCGGGGCGGCCCTTCCAGGCAAAACGATCAGCGTCTCGTCTCGTTCTGCATCTTGTTCTGGCTGCTGTTGCGGTTGTTATTCTGATTGTTGTTGCGGCTGTTGTCCTGCGCATCATTCCGGCTGTTGTTGCGGCTGGTGTTCTGGGCATCATTCCGGCTGCTGTTCTGGCTGTCATTCCGACTGCTGTTCAAGCAGTTTCTGTTGTTGTCCATATCATTGTAATTGTCTCTCATGGTTCATACCTCCTGTTTCAATCCATTGGATTTGTTACAGGTTTAGTATGGCGCGGATCAATGCAATTATGCGCAGGTTTTTTACAAGTTTTTTACAAATTGAATTTTTGTAACTGTTCAGCAGGTTTGCGCATTTACTGCGCCGACCTGCTGAACAGTTACCTTTTACCCAAACATACTGATGATCTTTATCGGCGCACGATAAGTCCAATTGGAAATCTTTATGCCCGTCTTATATGTAGATGCGTGAACGATCTGTCCGTTTCCGATATACATGGCAACGTGGTTAATACCTGAACCATTCCCGTAGAATACCAGATCTCCCGGCTGAATCTCGGCGGCGCTGATCGGCCGACCCTGAGTCGCCTGGGAACGGGAGCTGCGGTTCATGGTGATATCGGCGCCATTCTGCATCACGAACTTTACAAAACCGGAGCAGTCCGCCCCGCTGCGCGGGTCGTTTCCGCCGGCGCGGTACGGGCAGCCCACGAACTGCAGGGCATAATTTACGAGGTTCTGGCGGGCGTCCGCCACAGCCTGGGCTGCTTTGTCCGCTGCGCGGGCCGCCTCCGCGGCTGCCTGCTCCTCCTCGAGCGCCCGTTCGAGCTCTGCCCCCGGGCCGCCCTCCTCGTCGCTCTCGTCTTCACCCACTGTGATTATCGCACTGTCCGCGGTCACTTCCGCCGAAGCCTCCTCCGGCTCCGCGTGAGAAATCATCGGATTGCCCCACATCAGACTCCCTGCTATGATCATCGTCGCTGCTATGTATAATGCGGATTTTTTCATTCCTGTCGCCCCCATTCGCCAATGTTTGGCGTCAAATATTACATATTTATTAAATATGTTACGAAGTCATTATACATAGCCTTAATACTTTTGTCAAGTATTAAGTTAATTTTTATATTTAGTTAATTTTTCCAGTTATTGCCGCGGCCCCCGGACAAACCACATGATCACAATGATCAGGCCGATCACAGGTAAAATGGGAATCACCAGGCTTAAGAGTCCGCTCACCACCGTAATCACGATAGTAAAGACCGCGATCACCACGACAACCGCCAAAAGCTTCCAATACCATTTACTTAAATCATAGTAGCGGATTGTTTCCCTAAACCGCCCGGAATCCCCGGCGCCCTCGTCAGCATCGCCGCTTCGTCCGCTCGCGGAACGCGCGTAAGAACCGTAAGGGTGATATTCCTCATAAGCTCCCTCTTCTGCTCCGGGAGTCGCATCCATGATGGTGCGGGCGATCAGCCTCGGCTCGCCCAGCTCCTCCATCACCTCCGCCTCCGCGCGCCCTTTCTCAAGCTCGGTACGAATGTAGTCGTCATAGTAGCGCAGGTTCTCCCGCACCACTGACGGCGGCACATTGCCGGAAAGAGACGCTTCAAGTCCATGCAAAAATTCTTCTCTTCTCATGCGATTCTCCTTATCTCTCACTTTCGCGCCATGGGATCGCGCTTCTACTCGTAACAGTTCTGCCGAAGGCCAAAATGTTACATCTAATCTAATCAACTGCCTCCTTAATATCACCACGGCGGTACGCTGCCACAAGCTCCTTTAAATCATCAATCATCTCCCGAAGCTCCCGGCCCTTATCCGTGTCCCCCACCATGACGCGCTTCTTCATCTTCTCTACGATGGATACTTTCGGCGTGCTCTCCTTAGCCGGGTCAAAGGGCTTATGCTCCGCAAGCGCTAAATGATGGGAATTATAGATCAGTGTGTAACCGGCTATCCCGGTATGTTTCTGGTATGCCTTCGAGAGGCCTCCGTCAATGATGAACAGCTTCCCATTTGCCTTCACCGGAGTCTCCCCGTCCTTGATCTTTACCGGAACATGCCCGTTGATAATGTGGGAGCCCCTGGCGGGGAGTCCGAAATCTTTGAGGATCTTATCGCAGATCTCCTCCCTCTGGCTTAGCTTGTAATAGGGATTCATGTGCTCCCTGCAGACTGCCGCATCCGCCACAAAGTAATGCTCAAAGGTACTCATCTTGTCCTTTCCGAATACCGGCGACTTGGCTCCGCACCACAAATACCACATGAAATCTCTGGCCGGCTCCTTCTGAATATTATCATCGTCAAGAAAGTATGCCTTATGAATCTGCTCGCCGATATAATCCATCAGCGCCCGTCCGGAAAGAGCCTTCCCATCACAGACCATTTCATCAAAGCTTCCATCCTCACGGGTCACAGCCTCTCCGGTCATCACCTGTCGGTCGGCTGAACGTGAGCCCCACCACCACAGCTGATTGCGCCTTGTCACAGTGTATTCCACCTTGGCTCCCTGAACAGGCAGGCCTGCATAGGTCTTAGCTGTAGCTTTCACCACCACTGTGTCGCCCCATGAATATCGTTCGTTCACCTCGGGAAAGTTGATTTCAAAGGTGGGTCGCCTGTATTCTTCAACACGGAAGTAGCATCCATCGCCCATGGCTCTTACACTATACTGTCCAGTCAGTCCGCCTTGTGGCAACACGAAGTCGGCGGCAGCCATTCCGTAATCGTCCGTCGTGACAGTCTTCTCTGCCACCACCTTCCAGTTGGCATCATACAGCTCCATCTTCACCTCCTTGCCCTTCTCAAAGGCC
>SFNH01000037.1 GCA_004554205.1 Clostridium sp. | reverse complement strand
GTAGCTCAGTCGGTAGAGCGCATCCTTGGTAAGGATGAGGTCGGCAGTTCGAATCTGCCCAGCAGCTCCAAAAAGCATCGAAAACTTCGGTTTTCGGTGTTTTTTTGTTGCAAAAACGCCGGAAATGGTGTGGGTCAAAATGTGGGCAAACCGCCTGACCCACACCGTGACCCACACAACGAATAAACTGTACCCAAGAAAATGGACACGAGATTTTGACCCATGGCCCCGTTCGGCGGACACGCATTTGACCCATAGGTTCAGAAGCGCCGCACCTGTGTTATGATAGAACTACCGAACGGAGGTGCTGTATGGGCACGAAGAAGAAATTCACACCAGAGGAACTGAAGCATCTGCAGGCAAACCCCTACACGCTGCGGGTGACGGCAGACAGCATATCCTACACCCTCGCTTTCAAGGAGGCGTTCTGGGCGCTCAGTCTCCAGGGCTACACCGGCACAGCCGCCTTCCGCAAGCTGGGCTATAACACGGAAGTTCTGGGTTTCGAGCGGATCCACAATACTACAAAGCGCATCCGGCGGGAGGCCAGGTCGCCGGAGGGCTTTCATGAGGGCGCCCGGGGCGGTGTGCGTATATCAGGCGGCGGGAACAACCAGACAGAGGGGGCGTCCGCCCCGTCTGACGAAGCCGCCAGACGCATGAAACGGGAGATTTTGTGTCTCCAGCAGCAGATGGCGTTCTTAAAAAAAGTCATGCGGCTGCACGGCAAGCCGGGAGAATAGCCATGGACAGCGCCGGAGAGAGATTTGAGGCCATTCGCGCCGCGTTGGCGGATCGGAACAACATCCTCACCGTGAAAGACCTGTGCGAATTGGCAGGTGTCTCCCGCTCCGGCTACTACAACTGGGTGCGTTCTGAAAAAAACAGAGCGCTTCGGGAGGCGAAGGACCGGGCGGCATTCGAACAGATCCTGGAGGCATACCGGTTCCGGGGCTACGCAAAGGGCGTTCGCGGTATTCATATGCGGCTTTTGCACATGGGTATCCGAATGAACGTGAAGAAGATCCGCCGCCTGATGCGGAAATACAAGCTCACCTGCCCCATCCGAAAGCCGAATCCCTACCGCAGATTGCAGCGATCCATCCGAATGGGCAGCGCCGCGGAGAATTTGGTCAACCGGGAATTCGAGTCTCATGGGCCGAGAGCCATCCTCCTGACGGACATCACATACATCCCGCTCTGCGGCAGATTCTGCTACCTCTCCACGATCCTGGACGCCTGCACAAAGCAAGTCCTGGCCTATGCGATGAGCGAATCGCTGGAAGTGGATTTTGTTTTGGAAACGGTCCATCTGCTGGTAAAGCACCATGGGATCTCGCTGAGCAAGGAGACCATGATCCACAGCGACCAGGGTACCCACTACACCAGTCTGAAGTTTATCCAGCTGGTGGAGAACAGCGCGCTGCGGCGGTCCATGTCCCGCAGAGGGAACTGCTGGGACAACGCGCCCCAGAAGAGCTTCTTCGGGCACATGAAGGACGAGCTGGCCAGTGAGATCCCGGGGTGGACGTCTTTTGAGGCCGCCAAAGCCTCCATTGACCGCTGGATGGATTACTACAACAACGACCGCTGCCAGTGGGATCTGGCGAAGCTATCCCCTAACGAATATTACCACTACATCACCACAGGTGAGTACCCCGCCGGTATGCTGCCGCTATGGGTCAAATGAAAATGTCCTTGACTTGGGGAGTACTTTAGAAATGCGTAGAAAGATTTAAAGAGCACCGGAGAGGAGGTTTTGCCCCCTCTCCGGTATTTCGCATCCTTTTTCTGCTCACATGACTTGCGCCATGAAGCTGCCCATCGTGCCGAGCATACTGCTGACGGTTTTGACGTCCACCCCATTTTGCAGTGCCAGCGTTGCGAAGGTGTGTCTGAGGTCGTGAAATCTGATGTGCGGCAGCCCAGCATCCTTCAGGATCTTCTTGTGTAGATTTACGATGGAGTCTGGGTAGTACATCTCGCCGGTTGCCGGCGAGGGGAACATGTAGGGATTCTCAGGATGCTTGCCATGTTCCGCTATCAGCAGGTCGACAGCCTCCTGTGGAATACTGACTTTTCTGACCGAAGTCTCCGTTTTGGGGCGGGAGAGTGTCAGTTCGCCATTGGGATTCTTTACATATTGTTTGCTCACGGAGATGGTTTTGTTTTGGATGTCGAGGTCGCTCCAGAGAAGCGCCGTGATCTCACCCTTCCGCAAGCCTGTGACCAGCTCCAGATAGAACATGGGAAGCAGTCCTCGCCTGTCGGCGGCATCCAGATAATCCTTAATATGCTCTGGCGGAAGAATCTGCATTTCGATTTTTTGAACCTTCGGTGCGATGCAGTCCTCGGTCGGGTTCCGCAGGATCAGGCGCTCCTTGACCGCCCGTTCCAAGGCGCTATGCAGCATGAGATGCAGACTCCGAACTAAGAATCGTTGGAGAAGGAGAAATGCCTCCTTCTCCTGCGTTTTGTTCTACCACCCGTATTATAATTCTTGTAATACGAAGACCGTTTAGCGTCGGGGCTGTTTTGTGCGCTAAGGTATTGCAGTGCCTCCTCCCCGATGCTCTTTGCGCATTTTTCATCTTATTGTGTCCTTTTTGCTTCAGCAGAAAGGACGATCTCCCTGCTGCCGGCAGTGTCCAGCTCTGTTGGCAGCAGGGATCGTTGTGTCGCTGCTGAACCCCAAATCGCTCATTTCCCACTTTCCAATGCGGCAGCGAGGAAACCCTGAAACAGCGGGTGAGGCCGGGTGGGGCGGCTTTTGAATTCGGGGTGATACTGCACACCAACATAGAAGGGCTGGCTGCTCAGCTCCACTGCCTCCACCAATCTCCCGTCAGGGGAGAGCCCGCTTATGGTCATTCCCGCCGCCCGCAAAGCATCTCGATAGTCGTTATTGAACTCATAGCGGTGGCGGTGACGCTCCCAAATCTGTGTGTCTCCATAGCATCGCGCCATGGTCGTTCCCTCGGCGATCACACAGGGATAACTGCCCAGACGGAGGGTACCGCCCTTGTCGATGTCCTCGCCTTGACCAGGCATAAAGTCGATGACCTTATGGCGGCACTCCGGGGCAAATTCACCCGAATCGGCGCCTGTAAGACCGAGTACATGGCGGGCAAATTCGATGACGGCAATCTGCATACCGAGGCAAATACCCAGATAGGGAATGCGATGCTCCCGGGCATATTGAGCCGCCAGAATCATGCCTTCGATGCCGCGGCTTCCGAAGCCGCCCGGGACAAGAATCCCGTCAAGCTGGGAGAGCAGCTCGTCCTGCGTGTCTGCCGTGACCGTCTCCGAGTCGATCCATTGAATGTCCACCTTTGCACCAAGGGCAAACCCGGCGTGCCGCAAGGCCTCCGCAACAGACAGATAGGCATCGTGAAGCTGCACGTATTTTCCCACAAGGCCGATGCTTACCGACTTGCTGCGGCTCTTGATGGCAGCGACCATCGCCTGCCACTGGCTCAAATCCGGCTCAGGTGTGGATAGCCGCAGTTCTCGGCAGACCACCGCAGACAGATTCGCCCGCTCCAAATAGAGAGGAGCCTCATAAAGAATGGGAAGCGTCAGATTTTCAATGACGCAGTCGGGCTGCACATTGCAGAAACCTGCAATCTTGCGGAAAATACTGGGATCGGTGATGGGTTCATCACAGCGCAGGACGATGATGTCCGGCGTGATGCCCAATCCCTGCAGCTCCTTTACGGAGTGCTGGGTTGGCTTGGACTTATGCTCTCCAGATGCCTTCAGATAGGGGACCAGCGTGACATGAATATACAGGGCGTTTCCGGGCCCTACCTCATGCCCCACCTGCCGAATGGCCTCGATAAAGGGCTGGCTCTCAATATCACCGATGGTTCCGCCAACCTCGGTGATTACGACATCAGCCTCCGTCTTGCTGCCCACATTATAGATAAACCGCTTGATCTCATCTGTGATGTGGGGAATGGTTTGCACGGTGGCCCCCAGATACGCGCCCCGGCGCTCCTTGGAGATAACGTTGGAGTAGACCTTTCCGGTGGTCAGATTGGAATATTGGTTCAGATCCTCGTCAATGAACCGCTCATAGTGCCCCAGATCCAGATCTGTCTCAGCGCCATCCTCGGTAACATAGACCTCACCGTGCTGGTAGGGGCTCATGGTACCGGGGTCCACGTTGATATAGGGATCCAGTTTTTGCGCCGCTACCTTCAGCCCCCGGGCCTTCAGCAGTCGCCCCAAAGAGGCTGCGGTGATACCCTTCCCCAACCCGGAAACAACGCCGCCTGTCACAAAAATATACTTTGTCATGTGTTGACCTCCCGTGGAAAACTCAAAAAAAGAGAAGGCGTCCATCAGGGGACAAAAGTCCTCTGACGAACGCCTTCGTTCAACGATTCATATTCTACTGCGGCTGACGGCAATTTGTCAACCAGAGTTTTCACAATTCTGCACATTGCGATCCGCGGGATCTTTGTGCTATTGATATGTTTTTATCACAGTTTCCGCCACTTCCCGTTTGGATATGCGCCGGTCCATGGACTGCTTTTCAATATAGTGGTGGGCTTCCGGTTCCGTCATGCCAAGGCACTCAATCAGCAGCCACTTGGCCCGGTTGACCAGCCGGATCTCCTCGATCTTTTCTTCTACGGTAGCCTGTTTGGCTTCCATCTGACGCATGCGCTCTCGGGTGGCGCAAAGGATCCGCAGATTTTGCGCCACCATTTGCATGCTGGTGGGCTTGGACAGTGTGAGCACGCCGTAACTGACGACTCTGGCGTAGATATCGTCAAACTGATCGTTCCGAACCAACAGCAAAACCCCTGCACCGCTTCCGGTACAGATATCTACGGCCAGACGCATTCCAAAGTCGTCCGGCAAAGGAGCGTTGATCAGCACAATATCAAATGCCGTTTCCGAGATTTTTCGGCGCGCCTCTCCGATGCTGCGTACCACCGTTACCGGCCAGTAATCCGTCACAGGGAGCAGAGGCATGATCTTCTCGGTAAAACTGTCCGTGGCGGTGACAATCAGTACGCTGTATGTCCGTTCCTGAAAGATCATGTTCTCCCCTCCTTTCACCTGATCCAATCAGGGCTCTTTAACGATGACAGTAGGCGGAGATCACGGCTTCCGGGAGATGCTTGCGGATAAATGCGCTTGCTTCGGCCAATGCGGCAGCCTCATACAATGAACCGGGCAGCTTCTTTAGACCATTGAGCACCTCGGCGGATGCGGTATAGACATTGAAATCCGAGGCGGGACAGAGCTGCAGGTCATGCTCGACCCCGTGCATTCCGGCGTAGATCAGGAGCGCATAGGCAATGTACGGATTTGCCATTGGATCGGCAGAGCGCAGCTCAGCCCGGCGGTATTCGCCCACTGCCGCCGGAATGCGGATCAGTTGGGAACGGTTTTCCGCAGACCACGTCACGTAGAGCGGCGCTTTGTTATGGCCGAGACGGCGGTAGGATTCCTCACAGGGGTTCATAAACAGGGTCATGTCCCGGATATGCGCCAGAATCCCTGCGATGATACCGGGCAGCGGCTGGGCGACCTCATCACATTTGACAGAGACGTTGATGTGCATTCCGTTTCCGTCCCGATCCGCCAGCGGCTTAGGAGAGAAACTGGCACAGAGCCCGTTCTGAGCTGCCGCAGTGCGGACCACCGCGTGAAAGGTGACGGCGTTGTCGGCGGCTGTGAGGGGGGCTGAGTAGCGAAAGTCGATTTCGTTCTGCCCCGGACCGCTCTCGTGGTGAGAGCTCTCTGGCTGAATCCCCATCTGTTCCAGCATCAGGCAGATCTCCCGGCGGATCGTCTCTCCCTTGTCATCTGGTACGATGTCCATGTAGCCGGCATGGTCGTAGGGAATTCTGGTAGGCTCACCGCATTCATCAAGGCGAAATAGATAGAACTCCATTTCCGCACCGAACGCAAACTGGAAGCCCCGGGCGCTGGCGTCTGCCACCGCTCGCTTCAGAAGGCTTCGGGTATCCCGTTCAAAAGCCCTGCCGTCCGGGTAGGAAATATCGCAGAACATCTGCATAACCTTGCCCTGCTCCGGCCGCCAGGGAAGCTGGATCAGGGTGGAAGGATCCGGGTGAAGCAGAAGGTCGGAGCGAATCTCGCCACCAAAGCCATCTACCGCCGAGGCATCAAAGGCGATCCCATACGCAAAAGCGCGCTTGAGCTCACTGGGCATGATAGACACATTATGCTGCTTTCCATAGACATTGCAGAAGGCCAGACGGATAAACCTGACATTCTCCTCCTGAACGAACTGGATCACTTCTTCTGGCGTGTACTTCATGTTTTCACCTGCTTCCTTTCATTCAGACCATACGTTTGCCGATCAAACTTTTTCATATCTGGGGCGATCGCGGCAAGGAAATTACCATGAAACAACCGCGATCTTTCACAAAACATGAAATATGATACCACACCTTCTGTCAATTTTCTATCCCGAATTATTCTTTTGACGTGAAATTTTTAGGAGCTCCAAGCGATCTGACCGTTGAACCGATGCGACAAAGCGTTCCTGCTTCGCGGATAAAACGGGGAAAAACACGGATTTGTAAGATCAAAATTGCTAAAAATGATATTTCGACAAAAATGATTTTCAACAAATCGACAATTGACTTTCCAAACTGATGGCTGTATATTTTGCAATGTTAAGAGACATTGGCGTCTCGGAGGCAAAGCCTTCCGCAGCGTCAGTGTCTCTTTTTATTTCTTTGAAAGGAAGACACTACTATGACGACTGTACCAGAAATATTTGGAAGCATGGTCTTTGACAGCCGTGTGATGAAAGCCCGTCTGTCCGGGGAGGTATATCACTCTCTGAAGCACACCATTCAAAAAGGGGCCAAGCTGGACCTGTCGGTAGCCAATGCGGTGGCCGACGCAATGAAGGACTGGGCAGTCGAAAACGGCGCGACCCACTTCACCCACTGGTTCCAGCCCCTGACCGGGATCACGGCGGAAAAGCATGACAGCTTTATCACCCCGGCGCCAGATGGCAGAGTGATTATGGAATTCTCCGGAAAGGAACTGATCCGAGGAGAGCCAGATGCTTCGTCTTTTCCATCCGGTGGCCTGCGCGCTACCTTTGAGGCACGCGGTTACACCGCCTGGGATCCTACCAGCTATGCCTTCATCAAGGGAAAAACGCTTTGTATCCCTACCGCATTTTGCTCCTATGGCGGGGAGGCGCTGGATAAGAAAACACCCCTTCTGCGCAGCATGGAGGCGCTGAACCGTCAGGCCCTTCGGGTGTTGAAGCTGTTCGGCCATGATGAGGTCAGGCGCGTGGTACCCGCCGTCGGTGCGGAGCAGGAATATTTCCTGATCGACAGGGCGTTGTACGAGCGGCGCATGGACTTGCTCTACACCGGCAGGACGCTATTCGGCGCCAAGCCCCCCAAGGGTCAGGAACTGGACGACCATTACTTTGGCTCCATCAAGCCGCGCGTGGCCGCGTTCATGGAGGAGCTGAATACCGAGCTGTGGAAGTTGGGAGTCCTTGCCAAAACGGAGCACAATGAGGTGGCGCCTGCCCAGCATGAGCTTGCTCCCATCTATACCACCGTCAACCTGGCGACCGATCAGAATCAGCTGACCATGGAGATCATGCAGCGTGTGGCGGCTAAGCACGGCATGGTGTGCCTGCTCCACGAAAAGCCCTTTGCCGGGGTCAACGGCAGCGGCAAACATAACAACTGGTCCCTTTCCACCGATACCGGCGTCAACCTGCTCTCTCCCGGCGAGACCCCACACGAAAATGCCCAGTTCCTGCTGTTTCTGGCGGCTGTCATTCAGGCGGTGGACGACTATCAGGGGCTGCTGAGAGCTTCTGTTGCAACGGCCGGAAACGACCACCGATTGGGAGCCAATGAAGCGCCTCCCGCCGTGATCTCGATCTTTCTGGGCGATGAGCTGACCGCTGTGCTGAATGCCATTGAGACCGATTCCGCCTACGTCGATGTAGAAAGAAAGAAGATGAAGCTGGGGGTCGATGTGCTGCCCCGTTTTGTCCGGGACACCACGGACCGCAATCGTACCTCTCCCTTTGCCTTCACTGGCAACAAATTCGAATTCCGAATGGTGGGTTCTTCCGATTCCATTGCCTGCGCCAATATCATGCTCAATGCTGCGGTGGCACAGTCCCTGAAACGCTATGCGGACGAACTGGAACAGGCAGAGGACTTCAATACCGCTCTGCATGAGCGAATCAAGCGTACCATCAAGGAGCATAAGAGAATTATCTTTAACGGAAATGGTTACGATGATGCATGGATTCGGGAGGCCACAGAGGAGCGGGGACTGCTCAATCTGCGTACCACGCCGGACGCGATCCCGGAGCTCTTGAAAGCGAAGAACGTCGAGATGCTGACGGCCCACGGGGTGTACACCGAAGCGGAGCTGCGCTCCCGGTATGAGATCATGCTGGAAAACTACTGCAAAACCGTGTGCATCGAGGCTCAGACCATGAGCGACATGGCGCGAAAGCAGATCCTTCCGGCCGTTGCTCGCTATGCCGCAGACGTGGCCCGGGCTGCCGCCGACAAAAAATCCTTAGATGGCGAAATCAGCTGCGGCTATGAAACAAAGCTCGTCAAAAAGCTGACGGCGGTGACCGAGAGCATCGACGCAAGGGTCGACGCACTGGACAGCACGATTGCCAGATTCAAAACCATTTGCGATGTGACCGAGGGTGCAAACTTTATTCGGGACGAGATGCTCTCCCGAATGGCAGTGCTGCGCTCTGCCGCAGACGAAGCAGAGACGCTGACCGCGGAAAGCGCGTGGCCGTTCCCCACTTACGGAGAGCTGCTGTTCAGCGTCAGGTGAACAAGATGAAAAAAGGCGGCGCCGCGAAAGCGACGCTTGCCTTGCGAATGATGAAATGATATGATGCAGGAGGTCAATTTATGAAAACTTGTGCCATTGTTGGCATCAACTGGGGCGATGAGGGAAAGGGCCGCATGGTCGATCTGCTCACGCGGGACTATGATATTGTGGTGCGCTATCAGGGCGGCGGGAACGCGGGGCACACCGTCATCAACGAATATGGGAAATTTGCGCTGCATCTGCTTCCATCGGGGATTTTCCGGCCGAATGTGGTCAATATTTTAGGAAATGGCGTTGCGCTGGATATGAAGAGTCTTTGCGGCGAGATGGAAAGCGTTGCTGCAAAGGGCGTGAGCGTGACGCCGGATAACCTGAAGATCAGCGACCGGGCCTCACTGGTGCTGCCGTGGCACATTCTGCTGGATGAACTGGAGGAAGAGCGCCTGAAGGATAAAAAATACGGCTCTACCAAGCAGGGAATCGCCCCCTTCTACTCTGACAAATATCAGAAAAAGACGATTCAGGCCGGCGAGCTCTTCTATCCGGAATACCTGGTTCGCCACCTGGAGGACCTGCTGGAATGGAAGAACCTGACCCTGACCAGGGTCTACGGCGCAAAGCCCTATACCATGGCGCAGCTGTGTGATTATCTGCATACCTATGGGCAGAAGCTAAAGCCCTTCATCTGCGATACCGGCAGCTGGCTGCGCAAGGCGCAGCAGGACGGGAAGAGCATTCTCTTTGAGGCACAGCTGGGGGCTCTGCGGGATCTGGATTACGGCATCTACCCTTACACCACCTCGTCCAACGCAGTGGCGGCTTACGCGCCGGTCGGGTCCGGCCTTCCCTCTGCCAAACTGGATGAAGTGGTTGGCGTGGTGAAAGCCTACTCTACCTGCGTGGGCGAGGGGCCGTTCGTCTGTGAGTGGTTCGGCCCTGAGGCCGACCGGCTGCGGGAGGCCGGCTTTGAGTACGGCGCAAAAACGGGGCGGCCACGCCGCGTCGGCCCGCTGGATATCGTCGCCACCCGCTACGGCGTACAGACCCAAGGCGCCACGACCATCGCACTGACCAAGCTGGACGTTCTCAGCTATATGGACAAGATCCCTGTCTGCACCAAATATGTAGTCAACGGGGCGGAAACGGATGCGTTTCCCTTCCCCGCGGCGCTGGAAACGGCGAAGCCCGTTACGGAATATCTGGACGGCTGGGGCTGCGACATCTCCGGCGCCCGCACGTGGGAAGAACTTCCCAAGCAGGCGCAGGCTTATGTGGAGTATATCGAAAAGGCCATCGGCTGCCACATCGGATACGTATCCGTCGGAGCGGAGCGAGATGCGTACATCAAGCGGTGAGTGGGCGCATGGCACAGGATCGACAAAGAAAAAATACGACAGCGTTTGCCGCTGAGAAAACCAAATGGAGAAAAGTGTCCATGATGTACGAAAAATATGAATCGCCCCTCTCGTCCCGTTATGCTTCCGAAGAGATGCTGCATCTGTTCTCCCAGGAAAAGCGTATTCGGGTCTGGCGAAAGCTCTGGACTGCGCTGGCCCGGGCGGAGCATGACCTTGGCCTGCCCATTACGGCAGAGCAGGTGGCGGAGCTGGAAGCGCACATCGATGATATTGATTTTGAATGTGCTGCGCAGCGGGAAAAGGAAGTGCGGCATGATGTGATGGCACATGTCTATGCCTACGGAAAAGCGGCGCCCGGCGCCGCGGGTGTGATCCACTTGGGGGCCACGAGCTGCTATGTGACCGACAACGGGGATCTGATCCTTTATCGGGACGGTTTGCGTTATCTCCGCGGAGAACTGCTGGGTGTGCTGAAAAATCTTGCCGCCTTCGCAGAAAAATACAAGTCGCTGCCCACCCTCGGATATACCCACTATCAGCCTGCTCAACTTGTCACTGTGGGGAAACGGGCAACCCTCTGGATGCAGGATTTTCTCTCCGATCTGGAGGAACTGGATCATGTGTTGGCGCATATGAAATTTCTTGGCTGCCGCGGGACCACCGGAACCGAGGCGAGCTTTCTGGACCTCTTTGACGGTGATACCGACAAGATCGACCAGATGAACCGCCAGATCAGTGCGGAATTCGGCTTTGCGCGCTGCTTTGACGTCTGCGGGCAGACGTATCCCCGGAAGGTAGACAGCCGTATCTTAAACTGTCTGTCTTCCATGGCCCAGAGTGCCTATCGCATGGCAAATGACATTCGCCTGCTGCAGCACGACCGGCAGCTGGAGGAGCCTTTTGAAAAAGAGCAGATCGGTTCCTCCGCCATGGCATATAAACGAAATCCCATGCGGAGCGAACGAATCTGCTCTTTGGCACGATATCTTATTTTGGACGCTGCAAATGCCCCCATGACGGCATCTGTTCAATGGCTGGAGCGCACACTCGATGACTCTGCCAACCGCCGCATTTCCATGCCGGAAGGGTTCCTCTGCGCCGACGCGATTCTGCGCCTTTGCAAAAATGTGACCCGCGGGCTTGTAGTAAACGAGAAGATCATCGACAAGGCCGTTCGGGAATACCTGCCTTTTATCGCTACGGAAAACCTGATGATGGAAGCCGTCAAGCGCGGCGGAGACCGGCAGGAGCTGCATGAGGTGATCCGCCGCTGCTCGCATGCGGCTTCCGCAAAAATGAAGGAAGGGGAGCCCTGTGACCTTCTGCACCGCCTGGCGGAAGAGCCGGCCTTTTCCATGAATGAGGAGGATCTTACCGCCCTGCTGAAGCCGGAGGATTATATTGGCCGCTGCCCGGAACAGGTGGATACGTTCCTGCGCAAGGTAAGGCCTGTACTCGAAGGGATACCCGAGGAATCTGCCGACATTGCCTTGTAGGGGAACCTTCTCTTAAAATGTTCCGCCATGCGGGATTATAACACAACGCAGGGAGCATCGATCTCTCGGCAGCAGGAATGCTGCGGGGAGTACCGGTAGGGAGGCGTTGTGCGGCTTTGCAAGGTGCAGTTTTGCTGGGTGGGGAACGTTTTACTTCGCCAACGCCTTGCCAAGTGCGCGGCAGGCCTCAAGCGCCGCGTCGTCTGGAGTCTCCGTGCAGATCACACTCTCACACACGAGATTCAGCCCCGCGCTGTCGCAGTCACTCTCCCAAGTGCGCATCCACTCGCCATCACCCCAGCCGTAGGAGCCGAACAGCGCCACGCGCTTACCGCCGAGGCTGCGCTTGCAGGCATCGAACATCGGCTGGAACTCCATTTCCTCCAGCACCTCGCTGCCCATGGCGGGGCAGCCGAAGGCGATGGCATCGTAGGCGTTCAGACCGCCGGGGGCGACCTCGGCGGGCGTGAGCAGCACAGCCTCTGCGCCCGCGGCGGTCATGCCTTCGGCAACGGCACGCGCCATTGCCTCCGTATTGCCTGTGCCGCTCCAATAAACAACAGCAGTTTTCATTTTTGTAAATTCCTTTCTTTTTGTGTTTTATCAAATCAAACCGCGACGGCAAGCTGCTCGAGCTTCGAGCCGTTTTGCCAGAGTGCGCAGTAGATCTCCGTGCATTTTTTGTATTTTGCGAACAGTGAGCGCGCCTTTTCCTCGTCGCCGTAGACCTTCCAAAGCCCCGCGCATTTGAAATTGTTTGCGCGGTGATCGATGAAGCCCTTCACGTCCTCCGGCGGGTAGCTGAGAAACAGCCCTACCTCGTGCGGAAACTCACCGCTCTTGCGGAAGCGGCGGGCAAGGCGCGCTACGCAGTGCGCGCAGCTTTCGTTGCCGTAACCTGCCTGATGCAGCAGCTCGGACGCCCGCGCGTCGCGCAGATCCCGCCGCAGCTCGGCGGGGCGGTAGAGGTAAAGAAGCGCCTGCCCTGCCAGAAAGCGGATCGGCAGCAGGCAGAGCCCCTTTGACGACAGCCGCCGGTTCAGCTGCCGGATATCGGACAGCAGGGCCTCACGGTCCTCGCAGGGACAGGGAAACAGGCTCCCTGTCTTGATGCCCGCGAGCGTCGGCGCGCCCTGACGGATCAAAATTTCTTCAGACATTCGCTTTCGCCTCCTTGTTTCCTTGTTACGGTAGTTAGACTCATCTAACTACCGGGCCTTTCAAAAGCCGCCCAAAAGCGGCTTTTTGGGGTTAACTGCCTGCTTTCGCGGTTGCGTGGTAAGGATTGTTAGCCGTACGGCGAAAAGCAGGCCGCGCCCGAACGATTTACCTGCGCGCAAGGGCAGAACTCCAACGCAAAAAGAGTACCGCGTTCGAACATAATGGTTAGACAACTCTAACTGCCTTGCATTTAAATTACCACATGTTTGCAGGAAATGCAAGCACGTTTTTTTCGCCTTGTCCTGATTTTACCCTTTGGATTTGTTGCGCTTAGCAGGGCGGGCAGCCCCTTGAAAGGAAGGCTTGTTTTTGAACACAGAAAACGATATACTGAAAGCGGGAGGGATCAAACATGAAACGTATTTCAATAAAAAAGATGGCGGTGCTGTTATTCTGCACGGCATTGTTGACCGGCTGCGGCCCAAAAAGCGAGGTGTCCCTGCCAGACGATTTCCCAATGGATCTTGAATTCTCCAGCGGCGTGGGCGGCTGGGGAACGTCCTTGACGCTGGAGCGGGACGGAACGTTTTCAGGACAGTTTCACGATTCCGACATGGGAGTCATCGGCGAGGACTATCCAAACGGAACGGTCTATCTCTGCCATTTTTCCGGACGGTTTTCGGACATTGAAAAAGTGGACGAATACAGCTATTCCATGACGCTATCAGAGTTGAACTGCGATGACGAGGGCGGGGAAGAATGGATCGAGGACGGCATTTGCTATGTGCCTGCTGCGCCGTACGGCATGGAGGACGGAGAGACGTTCGTTTTGTATTTGCCCGATACACCCACGGACGGGCTGGACGAGGATTTCCTGAGCTGGTGGCCGGGGTGCTATGCGCCGGAAGGAGCGCCGGAAACGCTGGAAACGTATGGCCTTTTGAATGCCAAAATGGGATATGGGTTCTTCTCTGATCCAATGTAGACTGTTTCCGCCGATGTGTCTACTGTATAAGAGCGCGCAAGGCCGTGCAAACTTGTAGCGCAAGACGATCATTTACAGGAAAGGCAAAACGATTGATGAATATGAAAAAACAGCTGCTTCCCGCTTTTTTGGTTCTTGGCATTCTCCTTGCAGGGCTTTCCGGCTGCGGCGAGCAAACAAAACCAGACACAGGCAATGCACAGTCTCCGCTGGAAACGGTCACGTACGCGAACCTGACGGACGGGGATTCGCGCGCGCTGCTCACCGCTGCGCTTGCGAACGCCGGCGTGGACGAAAGCCGGGTCAGCGCTTTTTTTGAAAAGGTCGATCTTTTCAACTGGAGCGTCAAGAGCGAATGGCTGACGGACGGCTTTGAGAGTGCCGCGCCGACCGCCACCAAGTACGACCCCTATGAGATGCAGGATCTGTGGGCAGAGAAAAACGGCAGTTTCCCCGGCTACAACTGCCGTATTACGGCATTCGGCCTGTTTGGCGAATTTCTCACCGCCGGAGCGGATCAGCCCGATACGCAGGGCGAGGACGCCCTTTTTCTGGATCTTGAAACGTTGAGCGCCGACCCGAACGCCCTCTGCGGCGGCAGCGGCGCTGCGTTCTGCGCATTGTTCGCCCCGGTGGCGGCCGCGGACAGCACAGAGGTTACCGCGCAGGTCGAGGCGCTTCAAGCGGGCTGGGCGGCGCGCGGCATCGCCTTCTCAGACAGCACTGCACGGCTGATCTCCGTCGTCCTGCACGATAAGTTCTCCGATACCGATAACACGCTCTTCATCGGGCATGTGGGCGTGCTGCTGCCGGCAGAGGACGGAAGCCTCTACTTTGTCGAAAAGGTGGCCTTTCAGGAGCCGTACCGTCTGGTGAAGCTCCGGAACCGCACAGAACTGAGCGACTATCTGATGGAAAAATACGATACCGCGTGGGATCAGGATACGACGCGCCCGTTCATCATGGAAAACGATAGCCTCATGGAGGGATACCGTGCCAACCCGCTGGACAGCCTGCCCTGAAAGAGAGACGCTGGGGAAGCTTAAAAGGAAGAAAGCCGGCATTCCGCTGCAAGCGGAATGCCGACTTTTGCCTGTTCAATGATCCAAAAAGTACATATTCACCTCTGCGCGGGCGATGAGTGCACCTGAGTCGTCGGTGATATCGACCTCGAAAAAGCCAATGTGGCCGCCGACCTTCACCTCGCGGCCAACCACGGTGAGCGATTTGGAATGCGTTGTCGGGCGGAGGTAGCTGATCGTAGCGCTGAGTGTCACGTTGCGCTGGGCATATTTGATGCGCGCGAACGCGCCCGCGGCGGTGTCCGCCATTGCGTAGAGAAAGCCGCCGTGTACGCCGCCCCAGACATTGCGGCTTGCGTCGGTAACCGCCGCTTCGAGCACGCTTTTCTCTTCGTCGACCGAAACGATGCGAATGCCGTTGTGACGGATAAAACCGTTGGATTCCCGATCAAGCATTTCCTGATAGTTTTCGACCATGATGCATCAGTCTCCTTTATGTTGACAGATCAGATGAGCCAAGCATAGCAGAATTGCTGCGGGTGCGCAAGAGAAAGACCTGTACGGCGAGCCTTTTTTCATTCTGAAACGATTTACAAGCGGCGCAAGGTCTGCTACATTAGAAAGCATCGAAGTAAGGAGAATTTTTCTTATGAATGACTATCAGACAAAGTTTGTCACGCCGGAGCAGGCCGTCAAGGCGGTGCAGTCCGGCGACTGGGTGGATTACGGCTTCGGCGCGGGCTTTCCCGAACTGCTCGACCGCGCGCTCGCTGCGCGTAAGGGAGAAGTCAAGGACGTCAAGGTGCGCGGCGGCCTTGTGATCCGTCCGCGCATTGAGATCGTCGAAAGCGACCCCGAGCAGGAGAGCTTCACCTACTATAGCTGGCACATCGGCGACTATGAGCGGAAGCTCCAAGCGCGCGGGCTCGTGAAATTCATGCCGGTCATGCTGCGCTCGCTGCCGTATCTCTACCGCGACAAGCACATCCGCTGCGACGTGGCGTTCGTGCCAGTCTCCAAGCCGGACGCGGATGGCTACTGCGGCCTCGGCATCTCGCCGTATGCGTGGCGCACGATTTTTGAGAGCGCGAGGACGGTCATTTTTGAAATCAACGAGCACTATCCGAGGCTGCACGGCTTCGAAAACTCGATCCGCGTCCACCTCTCCGAGGCGGACTATGTTGTCGAGGGTGAGCATGAGCCGCTGCCGCTTCGCTCCTACCGCGAGCCGAGCGAAACGGACATCGCCATCGCCAAGCTGGTGGTCGAGCAGATTCCGGACGGCGCGGTGCTGTCGCTCGGCGTGGGCGGCGTACCCTATACGGTCGCCAAGATGCTCGCGGAGTCTGACAAGCGCGACCTCGGCTGCCACACCGGTACCATTTCCGACGCCTTCCTTGAGCTTTACAAGGCGGGCAAGCTGACGAACGCCCGCAAGGAACTCGATACCGGCCTTTCCGCGTGGAACCTTGCCATGGGCTCGCAGGAGCTTTACGACTGGCTCGATGCCGAGCCGTACCTCTTCCACCCCGGCGACCTCGACTACATTCACTCGGTCGAACGTATCTCGAAGCTCAGCAACGTCATCAGCATCAACGGCGGTGTGCAGCTCGACCTGATGGGGCAGGAGAACGCCGAGAGCGCACTTACGCGCCAGCTCTCCGGTATCGGCGGGCAGATGGACTTCCTCGAGGGCGCCTACCGCTCGAAGGGCGGCAAGGGCTTCATCTGCATCAACTCTTCCCGCGTGACGAAGGACGGCGAGCGCAAGAGCAACATTCTTGCCACGATCCCCGGCGGCAGCACGATCTCCGCCCCGCGCACGATGATCCAGTATGTTGCGACTGAGTACGGCATTGCAGAGCTTTCCGGCAAGAGTCTGCGCGAGCGCGCTGAGGCCATGGCGGCCATCGCGCACCCCGATTTCCGCGAGGAACTGCTCAAGTACGCATACGAGAATTTTAAGTAATGAAACCAAAGAAAAAGGACGATGTAGGGTAACATGGCACAGACGGTTTTGCAGCAGGTTTTGATTCTCTCGGCAATGATGATGCTCGGCTTTTTGCTGGGTAAGCTGGGCAAAGTGGATCGCAAGGGGGCAGACCTCCTTTCCATGCTGCTGCTGGACGTGTTTTTTCCCTGCAACGTGCTCGCCGCGGCGAGCGGCGACTTC
>SFNH01000164.1 GCA_004554205.1 Clostridium sp. | reverse complement strand
ACGGCGGCACCGACAACCAGGGCAACGCCCTGCCGCTGATCTCCATCGTGCAGACCGGCGGCTTCCGGGTCAAGGGCTACGTCAACGAGAACAACGCGGCGGTGCTGAACGAGGGCGCGCAGGTCATCATCCGCTCCCGCGTCAGCGACCAGACCTGGAAAGGCACCATCTCCTCCATTGACTGGAACAACCCCGCTCAGAGCAGCAATAACTACAATTACGACAGCGGCTCCAGCGACACCGGCAACTCCAGCAAGTATCCGTTCTATGTGGATCTCGACTCGGTGGACGGACTGATCCTGGGGCAGCACGTGTACATTGAGCTGTATCAGGGACAGGAGGAAGTGAAGGAAGGTCTGTGGCTGTACGGCTCCTACATCGTGCAGGACGAAGATACCCCGTACGTGTGGACGGCTAATGAGAAAAACCGTCTGGAGAAGCGTTATATCGAGCTGGGAGAGTACGATGCGGATATGGATGAGTACGAGATTGTGTCCGGGCTTACGGAGGACGATTACATAACCTGGCCGATGGCTGGTCTCTATGAGGGCGTGACGACCGTGACCGACGAGGCGGAAGTGGACTACTCCGCTCCGCTTTACAATCAGTCGGTGGACGAGGAAATGTACGATACAGAGGGCATCTACGATACGGAGCTTCTCTATGATGTGTTGGACAGCGTCTATGATACAGAACTGCCGGATGAAATGTATGACAGCATGGATGCCGGAGAAGGGACAGAGGCGGAGGTGGCAGAATGATACTGAATCTGCAGAATATCTACAAAGACTATCAGCAGGAGAAGCTGGTTGTGCCGGTGTTAAAGGATGTATCGCTGACGGTTGAGGAAGGGGAGTATGTCGCCATTATGGGACCGTCCGGTTCCGGTAAGACCACGTTGATGAATATTATCGGGTGTCTCGACCGCCCGACGAGCGGTACTTACGAGCTGGCGGGGGAGAACGTGCTCAAATTAAAAGACAGGGAGCTCTCGGATCTCCGCTTAAAGAGCATCGGGTTCGTGTTCCAGAGCTTTCAGCTGATGCCCCGGGAGAGCGCGGTGGAAAATGTGGCGCTTCCGCTCAGCTACGCCGGAGTGCGCAAAAAGGAGAGACGGGTTCGCGCGACGAAAGCGCTCGAGAGAGTGGGACTCGGGGATCGTGTCAATTTCAGACCGACACAGCTTTCCGGCGGACAGAAGCAGCGTGTCGCCATCGCCCGCGCGATGGTCAACCATCCCAAGATTCTGCTGGCGGATGAGCCGACGGGAGCTCTGGATTCCAAATCCGGCGAGCAGATCATGGAGCTTTTTGACAGCTTGAATGAGGAGGGCGTTACCATCGTCATGATTACGCATGATCCCAAGATTGCAGCGAAAGCCAAGCGGATTGTCCGGATCATCGACGGTGAGATCTATGAGGGAGAGGGGGACGGAGCAGTATCATGAAGATTAAGAAAGTGATTGCGGTCATCGCAGGTATTGCGGTCACCCTCTCGGCTGCGGTGGGCGGTGTATACGGGTATAAGTCCTATCAGGACAAAAAGCTTGTCGCGGAAGTGCAGCCGGTTTCCAATCTCAACTGGGGATACTGGGGAGACACGGAGACGAGTTACGGCACCGTCACGAACGATTCTTCACAGGAGATCTATCTGGATGATTCCAGGATGATCAAGGAGGTCTATGTGGAGAAGGGGGATGAAGTGCAAAAGGGAGACCCGCTGCTCGCCTATGACACGGCGGAACTCCAGATTGAGATTGAACGCAAAAAACTCGATATCAGCACGATCGAGAATAACATCGAGAGACAAAAATACAAGTATGAGATGTTAAAGACACAGACGCCGGTGAAGAAAGATCCGCCGAAGCTGAACGAGGAGCAGCTTGCCTGGTATCAGCACATGGACGAGGAAAACCGTCTGACAGAGACGGACAAGAACGACAGCAGAATCTACAACTATCTGACGGCGACCTCCATTCCCTACAATGTGACGACCAATGCGGCGGGGGAACTGGTGTATCCGGCAGGAACAGCGGAAGAACCGTATATTTATTATGTCAACCAGAATGCATACGCCTACGGCGGCTTTTTCAATGCCATCCGTCCTACCGCGGAGGGAGGCAGCGGAAAACATGTGCGCGTGATCGTCTGCAAGAAGGATGCGGACGGTAAGATGGTGCTTGACACCGATGAAGCGACCGGGCGGCAGACGCCGGTTGCGGATGATACAGTGTCCCCGAATACCGTCGAGTTAAACGGCAGCGATTTTCCGGCGGATTACGATGAGAGCCGCATGTGGTATCTGTTTTCGGGAAAAGAATGCATACCGACCTCCCTCGCGGATGAGTACATGCAGGCGTACGAGGATTTTATGGCGGACTGGGAGGTGCCAAAGGGATATACTTCCGAGGAACTCTATCAGGAGGCTGCCGAGATTGAAGAAAAATTAAAGACGCTCGATATCCAGCGCAGACAGGAACAGCTGGCGCTCGAGTCCATGGAGAAAAGTGCGACGGACGGCGTGGTCTACGCGGAGGTGGACGGCATCGTCAAGACGGTCGGTGATCCGGACGAGAAGCCCGAGCAGGGGCAGGCGTTTCTGGTGGTAACCGGAGATGACGGGCTCTATGTGAAGGGGACGATCAGCGAGCTGCTCCTGGATGATGTGACGGTGGGAACCGTGGTGAGTGCCAATTCCTGGGAGAGCGGCATGACGTTTGATGCCACAATCACGGACATATCGGATTATCCGGTTTCGGGCAACTCGTGGGGCGATGGAAATCCCAATGTCTCCTATTATGAGTACACGGCTTATATCGAGGACAGCTCCGCGCTCCGCAACGGGGAGGCTGTAGATCTGTCCATATCGACCAATCAGTCCGATGGCGGCGGCATTTTTATAGAAAAAGCGTATGTGAGGTCGGAGGATGGAAAGTCGTACTGCATGATTGCAGATGAGAATAACCGGCTGAAAAAACAGTATGTGGTGACCGGAAGAACGGTCTACGGATCTGCGGTAGAGATCAAGTCCGGACTGACGGAGGACGACCGCATCGCATTCCCGTACGGGAAAAATGCGGTGGAAGGCGCGGCAGTCACAGACGAATCATCCAATTATTAAAGGAGGAACGGAGATGTTTGAAAATATAAGATTATCTTTCCGCGGAATCTGGGCTCACAAGATGCGTTCCTTCCTGACGATGCTGGGTATTATTATCGGTATTGCAGCTATTATTGCGATTGTATCTACAATTAAGGGGACAAATG
>SFNH01000163.1 GCA_004554205.1 Clostridium sp. | reverse complement strand
GTAGCGGTTCAGCTTTAATAAAGGTGTGTTTCCAATCAGGTCCAGTGCGCTCTCAGCAATTTTACTCATGATAAAATCCTCCTATTCTCAATTCTTTTCCTTTTCTATAGTATTTTTGCTTTTCCTATAAAACTACTATGTTTTGTATGAATTGATTATAGGACGCGAAATCTTATTTGTCAAGCGCTATTTTCTTATTTATACGATTTATTTTTGCGCGCCATCCAAGATACTGGGAAATCCAGATTCCGACGAAGATCGCACAAAAAATTGCGACATAGCCAAGTACGCCCGCGACGCTGTGCTCCATCCAGTATGCCGCATAGGCCACCGGAAGCACCGAACCGAGTGTAATCAGAAAATACGCCGCCGTCTGACCGGCAAGACTCCAGCGATCCACTTCCCACACGACCGATCCCGCCGCATACACCATGCCGACCAGACCACACAGCACCGTCTGCACCACAACTGCCCGTATCTCACTCCCCATCGCGTCCACAAACGCAGGCACACATGGATAGTAGCTGCCGTCGCCCCAGAATGCCGACATCATGACCGTGATCACATAGCCGATCGCAATCCCGGTTGGAATTCCAAACAATCCTCTCAGTAACACTTTCTTTTTCATATCTCTCACCGTTCCCTTTCTCATATTCCCAACAGCCGCTTGATCTTTGCCACATATCTGCGCGAGACGTAAGCCGTCTGCCCTCCCGCGAGGTTCACGCAGATCGTACCCGAAAAACTCAGGTCAAACCGTTTTGCCATTTTCAGATTGATGATCTCCGAATTTGAGATCCGTACGAAACGCGTCTGATCCAGCCGCTCCTCCGCCTCGTAAAGCCGCATCCGAAGCAGATATTCGCCTTTTGCCGTCACCGCGTAGACTTTTCCTTTTGCCGCGTAAACGCGGATAATGTCCGCCTGCTCCAGTATCTCCAGTGTGTCTCCCGCAAAACCGGAGATCATCTGCACCGACGGCTCCTCCAGTTTTTTTAAGATTCCGTTGACTTCCTCGGTCATTTTTGCTGCCCGGATCAGCACCTCGGTCTCCTCCAATGCTTTGTCCAATTCAATATTGATTTTCACATGCTCCTCCTCTCCGAAGTGTCTTCCTCTGCCGGCATGTTTTCGTGTCCTCAAGAACTGTATTTAACATAACAAAAATGAGGTGCCTTTGCACCCCATTTTTCATAAGTGGTTCTTATTTACACACAGTCGGTCACTTGACGCATTCCCGCACTGCACGCGCGAGCCGCTCCAGCGCCTCCGTCAGCACGCTGCGCGGACATGCCACATTGATCCGCTCGAAGCCTCTTCCCGCCACGCCGAAGATATCCCCGGAATCCAGCCACAGTCCTGCCTTTTTTACAATCAGATCCTCCAGTTCCCTCCTCGAGAGCCCCATGCTGCGGAAATCCACCCACAGCAGGTACGTTCCTTCCGGCTTCACCGCCTTCACCTGCGGAATCTGTTCTTCCAGAAAATGCTGCGCATAGGCAAGATTCTCACGGATATATGCCTTCACCGCGTCGTACCACTCCTCACCATGCCGGTACGCCGCCTCGCATGCCACAAGCCCCATGGTGTTAAGCTGGCTGTAGCCGGACGCCGCGACCGCCTGCTCAAACTTCCGCCGCAGCGCATCATCCGGGATAAAAATATTGGAGACCTGAAGTCCCGCAAGGTTAAAGGTCTTGCTCGGCGCCGTGCAGGTCACCACGAATTTCCGGTAGCTTTCTTTGAGTCCCACCAGTACCTGATGCGATCCCTCAAAGACAAAATCCGCATGGATTTCATCGCTGACCACAATCACCCCGTATTTTTCACAGATGTCTCCCAGCCGCAGAAGCTCCTCCTTTGTCCACACGCGTCCGACCGGATTGTGCGGGTTGCAGAGGAAAAAGAGCTTTACCTTACAGCTGCGTATTTTTTCTTCAAAATCCATAAAATCGATCCGGTATCTGCCGTCCTCTCCCTGCACGAGCATATTATCCACAATCTTCCTGCCGTTATCGCGGATTACCTGCGAAAACGGATAGTAGACCGGCTGCTGCAACAGCACCGCATCGCCCGGCTCCGTGAACGCCCGCACCGCCTGCGCCAGCGCAAAAACAATCCCCGGCGTCTTGACCAGCCAGGGTTCCTCCACGTTCCATCCGTAATGCCGTCTCATCCAGCCCGCAACCGCCTCAAAGTAGCTGCCGTCCGCCTCGCTGTAGCCGAAAATGCCGTGCGCCACACTGCCCGCGAGCGCCTCCTGTATATAGGAAGAAACCTGAAAATCCATGTCGGCAACCCAAAGCGGCAGCACATCCTTCGGCTTTCCCCGCTGTACCGCAAAATCATATTTGAGCGAATTGGTATGTGTCCGGTCAATGACCGTGTCAAAATCCAGATTTTTCTCTGCCATGTCTCTTCCTCCGCGCAGCAGCGTATCCTGCTGTTATCTTATGCCGCCTGCTCCCGGGCGGTTCAGCCGACACACTTCTTCCATTCCTTCTGCGCGTTTTCTTTCGTCTCTTTTTATCCCATCAGGCACGCCGCCGCAGGCTTTCTTATCCTTTCCCGCAGGATTCTGCACCCTATCCCGCAGGATCCACCTAGGCCGGGATCTGTGCGGTCTCTTTGTCCCCGGCGAGCATTTCCCTTAACTTTGCATACACTGCCTCCGCCAGCGCGGCATGCCCCTCCTCATTCATGTGCTCCCGGTCTGCCGTACTCGGCTTCGCATATTCGGACGCCGCCAGAAATGAGATGCCCCGCTCATGCGCGATCCGCCGGTAAACCTCCGGCAGCCGCTTTGACACTGCGACGGAGTGCTCGTCAAATTCGGGATCGTATCCCGCCTCGCCAACACCCTCGCCGAGTGCGATCGGCGACATCAAAAGAATCTTACTGTCCGGGGCGCTGCTCCCAATCTGGTCGAGCAGACGCTCCACGCCTCTTCCGATCACCTCCGCCGATGCATCATACATCGTCTTGCAGTCGTTCGTTCCAAGCATCAGCACAACCACATCGATCGGCTTATGTGTCTCTAAGATCACAGATAAAAGCTCCGTTCCTCTCCTGCCATCCCGAAGCGGATCGTCAAAAACCGTCGTTCTGCCGCACAGCCCTTCCTCGACGACGCGGCAGCCGTCCTCCCACAAGCGCTGGCCTATCCGTCCGCTCCAGCGGGTGTCCCAGTCATAGCGGTCTTTCGTTCCCGGAATCAATCCGTATGTATTTGAATCTCCAAAGCACAATATCTGTCTTATAGAAGCCGCGCTCCTTTCTCATACTGTTCTGATAGGAATACTATATATTATGATTTTTTATTTGTCAACCGTCTTTAC
>SFNH01000036.1 GCA_004554205.1 Clostridium sp. | reverse complement strand
CCACGTTTTCTTACGGTCAGCGCAGTAAATGCGCAGACCTACTGAACAATTATCTCCTGCCCAATTAGCTCGCAAAAGTGTTCACCGGTCTCCCTCACAATGAGGTTTGCACAGCGCTCCCTCGGGGCTGGACAATATCAGCCGCAAGGCCCCGGAAGACAGAACCGGTGACGATAGCGAGGCTTCCGTAGTGAGGTCTGCGCTAGCCGCTGCCACAAAGCGTGTTGTTTGAGCCGCAGGCGAGTTTCACGCGACTGGCGGCTAATAAGCGCGCGGACCGAGCAGGAAACGCAGCGTGTCACATGGGACTGTCTTTCCGGGGCTGCGGCGTAAAACCCGCCGGAAACGCCGTATGGCCGAACTGTTACGTTTTTACAGCGATACGATCCCCGCATCGATCAGCTTCTCAAGGGACATCAGGATGCCGAGCTTTGCGTGATACCAGGTAAGACCACCCTGGAAATACACCGCGTACGGCGGCTTGATCGGCCCGTCGGCGCTCAGCTCGATGGAAGAGCCCTGCACAAAAGCGCCCGCCGCCATGATGACCGGTGCGTCGTAGCCGGGCATATCCCACGGTTCCGGACAGACAAAGCTGTCCACCGGCGCGGCAGCCTGGATACCGCGGCAAAAGTTGACAACGCCCTCAGGCGTGCCGAAGGTCACCGCCTGGATGATGTCATGGCGCGGCTCGCTTCCGTTCGGAACGACGGTAAAGCCCAGCGTTTCGTAGATATTCGCAGCAAAGATCGCGCCCTTTAAGGCGCCCGCCACCACAGTCGGGGACAGGAAAAAGCCCTGATAGAGCGACTGGTTGAGCCCCAGGCTTGCGCCGACTTCCTTTCCGAGACCCGGGGCGCTCAAGCGGTAAGCGGCCCGTTCGACGCAGTCCTTCCGCCCGGCAATATAGCCGCCGATCGGCGCCAGCCCTCCGCCCGGATTCTTGATCAGGGAGCCGACAATCATATCCGCACCCACGTCCGTCGGCTCAATCCGCTCCACAAACTCCCCGTAGCAGTTGTCAACCATGCAGATCACGTCCGGCTTTACACTCTTACAGAATGCAATGAGCTGACCGATCTTTTCAACGGACAGGGTCGGACGTGTGGCATAGCCCTTTGAGCGCTGGATCGTGATCAGCTTTGTCCGCCCGCCAATCGCCTGTCTGATCTTCTCAAAGTCAAAGGAACCGTCCGGCAGAAGATCCACCTGGCGGTACTGCACGCCGTATTCCTTTAAGGAGCCGACCGATTCGCGGATGCCGATCACCTCCTCAAGCGTGTCATAGGGCTTGCCCACGGGGGAGAGAAGCTCATCCCCCGGGCGCAGATTGCCCGACAATGCGATGTGAAGCGCATGAGTGCCGCTGATAAGCTGCGGACGCACCAGCGCGCTCTCCGCGTGGAATGCCCTCGCATACACCTCCTCCAGGGTATCGCGTCCCAGATCATTGTAGCCGTACCCCGTCGTCGCAGCAAAATGGATGTCGCTCACTCTCGCGTCCTGCATCGCCTTGAGCACCTTTAACTGATTATACTCGGCGGTATCATCAATGGACGCAAAGCGCTCCTTTAATTTTTTTTCTATCTCTGTGCCTAGTGCCAGCACCTTGGGACTGATTCCCATCTCCCTGTACATCTCGTCAAGCTCCACGTTTTTATTCTCCTTTTCTCTCCCATTCCGTTAAGATGTGCGAAAGCACACGCTCCCGGTCGCCTCCGAACTTCTCAAGCTCAAGCAGGCGCACATCCCTCTCACGCTTAAACCAGGTAAGCTGCCGTTTTGCAAAATGTCTCGTGTCACGTTTTATGATATATACCGCTTCATCAAGGCTGCATCTTCCGTCCAGATAATCAAGGATTTCCTTGTACCCTAAGCCCTGCATGGAGACCATCCCCCGTGTGCAGCCCATTTCTTTAAGAGCCTTCACCTCCTCGATGAGACCCTGCTCAAGCATTAAGTCCACCCGCCGGTCAATCCGCTCATACAAAGCGTCCCTGTCGCAGGTCAGCACATAATAGTAAAAATCATAGGGGGAGCTTTTCCTTCGCTCTCTCCGGTTATGCTCCGAGATCGGCTCTCCCGTCATGCGGTAGTACTCGATCGCGCGTATGACACGTTTTACGTTGTTCCTATGAATCGTCTCAGCCGATTCCGGATCGATTTCCGACAGCATTTGGTGCAGATACTCATTCCCCTTTTGCCTGCCGATCCGCTCAAGCTCCTGCCTGATGAGCGGGCTTTCGTCGTTCTCCTTAAAATCAATATCGTAGACGAGGGCCTGGATATAGAAGGCTGTGCCGCCTGTGACGATCGGAACATGACCACGGCTGTAAATTCCCTCCATGGCCTCCTTTGCCATGGACTGAAAACGTGTTACATTAAACTCCTCCCACGGCTCCAGGACGTCGATCAGATGGTGGGGAACGCCCTGCATCTCCTGCGGCGTCACCTTTGCCGAACCGATGTCCATGTGACGGTACACCTGCATGGAATCGGCGCTGATGATCTCGCCGTCAAGCGCCTTCGCAAGCTTGATGGAGAGCGCTGTCTTTCCCACTGCCGTAGGGCCCGTAAGAATGATAAGTGGCTGTTTCATATAATTCTCCGTTCAGACGATACGCTTAAATTTCTTTTCCAGCTCGTATTTGCTCATGGAGATGATCGTCGGCCTGCCGTGAGGGCAGGCATATGGATTTTCAAGCTTGAGAAGCTGGTCGATGAGGTTATCTGCCTCCGTCATGCTTAAGGCTTTATTCCCCTTCACAGCCGCCTTACACGACATGGACGCCACCTTTTCGTAAATCATTTCCGAATTGCCCACCTGCGTATCCTCCGCCAGCTCATCGAGCATTTCCGTCAAAAGTTCCTTCTTTGCTATGGAAAACAGATTGTCCGGCACACCGCGCACGGCATACTCCCTTCCCCCGAAGTGCTCGATCTCAAAACCAATGTCGGTAAAAGCCTTTAAATTCTTATTTAACAGCGTCTCCTCTCTGCCTGACAGTGTCAGTATGATCGGCGGATCCACCTGCTGACATGTATACTGTCTCGTCTTAAGCGATGCCATCGTCCTCTCATACAGCACCTTCTCGTGTGCCGCGTGCTGGTCGATGATGTAGAGCTGTTCCTTAAATTCCACCAGCCAGTAGGTAGAAAAGAGCTGGCCGATCAGCTTGTGGCGGCTGCGCGTCTCCGGCGCCAGAAGCTTTTCCTCAAAAAGATCCATCTGGCTCTCTTTCGGCTTTTGCGCCGGGGCGGGCGTCCGCCTTTCTGCCACATAAAGCGTCCTTGTCTCCCGGATAAGATCGGGCTTCGGCGGCTGTTCCCACTGCTCCATCCGCTTTGTCTCAAAAGGCTCCGGTATTAAGATCCGCTTTCCCTGATCGATCTTTCTGAGTTCCCTTTCTTCTTCCTTCTTCTCTTTTTCATTTTGCAGGGCCACCTGCGGGATCAGCTCCTTATCCGCAAGCGCCATGGAAATGGCGTCCCTCACGAGCGAGAACACGGTCTCCCCGTCACGAAACCGCAGTTCCATCTTGGTTGGATGGACATTGACATCGAGAAACTCCGGCTCGATGGTAAAATGCAGCAGGGTAAACGGATACTTGTGCTGCATCATAAAAGGCTTGTACGCTTCCTCGATCGCCTTGCTGATCATGCTGCTCTTAATGTATCTTCCATTGATAAAATAATTTTCAAAATTGCGGTTGCTCCTTGCGATCACCGGTTTCCCAATAAATCCGCCGATCGTCATAAGCTCCGATTGATGCCCGACAGGCAGCAGGTTTGCGGTGATCTCCCTTCCGTACACGGTATAGATGATATCTTTCAGATTATGGTTTCCCGAAGTATGCAGCTTATTCTGATTATTCTGGAGGAAACGGATCGATATCTCCGGATGGGAAAGCGCGATCTTCTCAACAAGATCCGCCACATGGGCGCCCTCCGTCATGGCAGTCTTTAAAAACTTTCGTCTTACCGGGGTATTGTAAAAAAGATTGCGCGCAATGAACGTGGTCCCGTCCGGCGCGCCGATCTCCTCGACCGCCTTTTCCTCCCCGCCCTCGATCTGATAACGGATACCTGTCAGGCTCCGCGCCGTCTTTGTGATGACCTCCACCTGTGCGACCGCCGCAATGCTTGAGAGCGCCTCTCCGCGAAAGCCCAGGGATGAAACCGTAAACAGATCCTCCACCGAGCGTATCTTGCTCGTGGAGTGGCGCAGAAATGCGAGCGGAAGCTCGTCCTTTTGGATGCCGCAGCCGTTATCCGTAACCCGTATGAAGGAAATGCCGCCGTCGCGGATCTCTACCGTGATGGCTGTCGCCCCGGCGTCGATCGCATTCTCCAGGAGTTCCTTCACCACGGAAGCAGGGCGCTCGATCACCTCGCCTGCCGCGATCTTGTTGATGGTATTCTGGTCAAGCACATGAATATTCGGCACGTTTTTTTACTCCTTTCCGCTCCAGCGGTTCTTTAACTTTGTCTGTATCCGGTAAAGCGTATTCAGCGCATCGATGGGCGTCATATTCCCCAGCTCCATATTTTTAAGCTCGTCAATGATGTCGTCCTCCCGCACGGTATCAAACAGAGTGAGCTGGCTTAGCTCCACCTCATCCGGCTTTGGAACCGGCTTATGGTTCCCGGCGGATGCGTTCCCCTCGGCAATCTCCCGGGTGCGCGTGGTTAAATCGGTGTCGATCAACTGCTCCATAAGCTCTTTCGACCGGCTGATGACCGAATCGGGAAGCCCCGCAAGCTTCGCCACCTGGATACCGTAGCTCTTATCTGCGCCGCCCTTTACGATCTTTCTGAGGAACACAATATCGTCGCCCTGCTCCTTGACGGCGATACAGTAATTGTTGACGCCGCTCATAAGGCCCTCTAATTCCGTGAGTTCGTGGTAGTGGGTGGCAAAGAGGGTCTTTGCTCCGAGAAGCCTTGTGTTGCTGATATGCTCCACCACCGCCCATGCGATGCTCAAGCCGTCAAAGGTGCTGGTGCCGCGTCCGATCTCATCTAAGATCAGGAGGCTGTTTTTCGTGGCATTGCGCAGGATATTGGCGATCTCCGTCATCTCCACCATGAAGGTGCTCTGCCCGCTCGCAAGGTCATCGGACGCGCCGACGCGGGTGAAGATCCGGTCGCAGATGCCGATATTTGCCTGGTCGGCTGGAACGAAGCTTCCGATCTGCGCCATGAGCACGATCAGCGCCGTCTGCCGCATATAGGTGGATTTTCCCGCCATATTCGGCCCGGTGATGATGGAGATCCGGTTCTTCGCGTTATCTAAGAACGTGTCGTTTGCGACAAACAGATCGTCCCGCATCATTTTTTCCACAACCGGATGGCGCCCGCCCTTAATCTGGATGCTGCCCTTTTCATTGATGGCAGGCTTCACATAATTGTTTCGTGTCGCCACGGTGGACAGAGATACATAGACATCGACCGCGGCGACAGCGCGGGCGGTCTTCTGAATGCGCACCACCTCTGCGGCGATCGCATCCCGCACCTCGCAGAACAGCTCGTATTCCAGGGAAAACAGCTTGTCCTCCGCGCCCAGGATCACATCCTCGAGATTTTTAAGCTCATCGGTGGTGTAGCGCTCCGCGTTAGTCAAGGTCTGCTTGCGGATAAAATAATCCGGGACATAATTCTTAAAGGAGTTTGTCACCTCAAAATAATAGCCGAACACCTTGTTGAATTTAATCTTCAGATTTTTAATGCCCGTCTTTTCCCGCTCTCTCGTCTCAAGCTCTGTAAGCCAGGTCTTTCCCTCGGTCTTGGCGTGGCGCAGCCTGTCCGCCTCCTCGCTGTAGCCCTCCCGGATTATACCGCCCTCGCGCAGGGTGAGCGGCGGCTCGTCCACAATGGCACGCGCGATCAGATCGTTTAGGTCGTCAAGCGGATCAAGCTCCTCCTCAAGCGCCTTTAATGCGGAGCTTGTAAATTCCGTCAGCAGATTTTTGATGTGCGGCACCATGGCGATCGAGCCCCGAAACGCCAGAAGATCGCGGGGATTAGCAGACTTATAGCTGATCCGTCCAATCAGGCGCTCGAGATCGTAAACGGGGTTTAAGTACTCGCCGAGCTCCTCCCTGCTTATGTAGTTTAAATTGAGCTCCTCGACGGCATTCTGGCGTTCCAGGATCTCTTCCATGTGGATCAGGGGCTGCTCGATCCATGTTCGCAAAAGCCTTGCTCCCATCGCGGTCCTCGTCTTATCTAGAACCCACAGAAGGCTTCCGCGCTTCTGCTTTTCCCGCATGGTCTCAAGAAGTTCAAGATTCCGTCTGGTAGAGGAATCGAGCACCATAAAATTTCCGGTGGAATACGGGACGATCGAAGTCAGATGTTCCAGCGTGCTCTTCTGCGTCTCATAGAGATACAGAAGGACTGCCCCGGCGGCGATCACGCCGCTGTCGTAATCGTCCAGCCCAAGTCCCTTAAGGCTCCCGACACGGAAATGCTCCCGCAGTACCTTTTTGCAGCTCTCATCCTGGAAAAATCGGGAGTCCAGGGTTGTGACCGCAAAATGGCAGCGCTCCTTCATCTCGTCCAGGCTGATTCCAGACATAGAAAACGCATCGTTGCAGATGATCTCCGCCGGGGAAAAGCGGTTGATCTCATCGAACAGGGAGCGCTCCGAGGCGACCTCCGTCACAAGGAAATCCCCGGTAGTGATATCCGCAACGGATACCCCCATCCTGTCACCGAGGTAGACAATCCCCATCAGATAATTGTTTTTTGTCTCATCAAGCGCCTGTGCGCTGGTGATCGTACCCGGCGTCACAACCCGGATGACCTCACGTTTCACAAGCCCCTTTGCAAGCTTCGGATCCTCCATCTGCTCCGCGATGGCGACCTTGTAGCCCTTCTGAACCAGACGGCTCAGATAACTCTCGACAGAATGATAGGGAACGCCGCACATGGGCGCTCTCTCTTTAAGTCCGCACTCCTTGCCCGTCAGGGTAAGCTCCAGCTCCTTAGAGACCGTCAGCGCGTCGTCAAAGAACATCTCATAAAAGTCTCCCAGACGGTAAAACAGAATGCAGTCGCTATATTGTTTTTTTGTCTCCATGTATTGCGCCATCATCGGCGATAATCCAGTCACGGCTAAAACTCCTTGTCTGTAATGTATTCCTATGATTCCTCTACCGCTCTTCCTATGTAGTAAAAGCCTTTCGGCTCCTCAAGAACGACATCCGTGATCCTGCCGATCAGGGCTGCGTCTCCCGGGAAATGCACGACCGTATTGTTGGTGAGGCGCCCTGTGACATACCCCTCCCTGTGGTCGTCAATCGACTCCACAAGAACCTTCTGCACCGTACCGGCGTCCCTCACGCACACCTCCCCGGCAATGCTCTGAACCTCTTTTAAGAGCCGGTCAAACCGCTCCTTTACTACGTCATCCGGCACCTGCTCCATAGCGGCGGCGGGGGTGCCTGTCCGCCTGGAATAGATAAAGGTAAATGCGCTGTCGTAGCGCACCCGGCGTACCACATCCAAAGTCTCCTTAAAATCCTCCTCCGTCTCTCCCGGAAAGCCCACGATGATATCGGTCGTAAGCGCAATATCCGGTATGCGGGCGCGGATGCGCTCCACCAGCTCTAAATACTCCTCTTTCGTGTAGTGCCGGTTCATCTGCTTTAAGATCCGGCTGCTGCCGGACTGAAGAGGAAGATGGAGATGATTGCACACCTTTTCGCAGTCATGCATCGCCTCGATCAGCTCATCAGACAGATCCTTTGGATGAGAGGTCATAAAGCGGATCCGCTCTAAGCCCTCGATCTCATTCACTTTCCGGAGAAGCTCGGCAAAACTCATCGGATGCTCAAGGTTTTTCCCGTAGGAGTTGACATTCTGCCCGAGGAGCATCACCTCGACCACGCCGTCCGCCACCAGCCGCCTGATCTCATCAATGATATCCTCAGGGTTCCGGCTACGCTCCCGCCCGCGCACATACGGTACTATGCAATAGCTGCAGAAATTGTTGCATCCAAACATGATGTTGACACCGGACTTAAAGGGGTATTTGCGGCGAACCGGGAGATCCTCCACAATTTCTTTTGCGCTCTTCCAGATATCAACCACCATCGCATTCTCCGCAATGCGGCGAAAGATCAGTTCTGCCAGCTTGAAGATATTATGGGTGCCAAACACAATATCCACAAACGGATATTTTCTCTGAATTCGTTCTACGGCCTCAGGTTCCTGCATCATGCATCCGCAGAGCGCGATCATCATATCCGGGTTCTTTTTCTTTAAATTCTGAAGGCGCCCAAGCCGCCCGTAGACCTTCTGATTCGCATTGTCGCGGACCGTACAGGTATTGTAGAGGACAAAATCCGCTTCTTCCGTGTCTGTCTGCTCAAACCCGATCTGCTCTAAGATCCCTAAGAGCTTCTCCGAATCTCTCGCATTCATCTGACAGCCAAAGGTGGCGATATGGCAGAATCCCACGATCCCCCGCTCTGCCATCTCTGATGCCCGCTCCGCGCCGCAGCTGGCTTTCGCGTCACCCGATGCGATCCTTCCCGCAAGCCTTGCCTTTAAGATTTCCCGCACCACTCTGATATAGTAATCCTGCCTTTCGGGCTCATCTGCGGGAGCCTCCGCATCAATCTTATAAAAATCAAACTGTTCTGAATAATTCGTCATAATCTCATCCTTACTGTCCTGTAACTGTTCAGTTTTATTATAGCATAATTATGTTTTTTTGAAACTGCCAATATTTTATGCGCCGTCAAATCATCTCACTATGGGCGCACCTGCCCGTCCCCGTAGATAATGTATTTTGTGGTTGTCAGGGCCTCAAGTCCCATCGGCCCTCTGGCGTGGAGCTTCTGAGTGCTGATGCCGATTTCCGCGCCGAAGCCGAACTGCTCGCCGTCGGTAAAGCGCGTGGATGCGTTCACATATACCGCCGCGGCGTCGATCCGGTTTAAAAATTCCTGGGCGTTTGCATAGTCTCCGGTAATGATCGCCTCCGAGTGCCCGGTATTGTAACGGTTAATGTGGCGGATCGCCTCGTCTAAGGAATCCACCAGCTTAAGGGACAGGATATAATCCAGGTACTCCGTCCCCCAGTCATCTTCCGTCGCCGCCGTAAACTCCGGCACGACCGCGCAGGCCTCCGCGTCCGCGCGCACCTCCACATGCTTTTCTTTCAGGCATTTCCAGAGAAGAGGAAGAAAGCTGTCCGCAATGCTTCTGTGAATCACCAGGGATTCACACGCGTTGCACACGCCAACCCGCTGGGTCTTTGCGTTGACGATGATGTCGAGCGCCATGTCAAAATCCGCCGTCTCATCCACATAGATGTGGCAGTTTCCGGTCCCGGTCTCGATTACGGGGACAGTGCTGTTCTCCACCACCGCGCGGATCAGTCCCGCTCCGCCCCGCGGGATCAGCACATCCACATACCTGTCAAGGCGCATGAACTGCCGCGTCACCTCACGGTCCGTATCGGTGATAAGCTGGATCGCATCCTCCATAATCCCGGCACGGGAAAGTCCCTCCCTAAGCCAACGCACGATTTCCATGTTGGATGCGAGAGCGTCGCTTCCGCCCTTTAAGATCACCGCGTTTCCCGTCTTAAAGCAAAGCCCGAAAGCGTCCGCCGTCACATTTGGGCGCGCCTCATAGATGATCCCCACCACGCCTAAAGGAACCCGCTTCTTTCCGATCATAAGACCGTTTGGCCTCGGCTTCATGGAGATAACCTCCCCCACCGGATCAGGAAGAGCCGCCACCGCCAAGAGTCCGTCTGCCATGGACTTAAGCCTTTCAGGCGTCAGTGAAAGCCGGTCGATAAGCGCATCGCTCATGCCGTTTTCCCTCGCGCGCATGATATCCTCACGATTGGCGGCAAGGATCCTTTCCTCACCGTCTGAAAGCGCCTGCGCCGCTTCCTTTAAACCTCTGTTTTTTTCAGAGATCCCGAGATTATTTAAGTATGCCGACGCCGCCTTCGCGCGTCTGCCGGTTTCTGTCAGTTCCATCCTCTGCTCCCGTCCTTTCCTTCTGAACGTTTTCCGTACAGAATATGCTCTCCGGTGATGACTATATCCATCCATTTATCATGTGCTTCCATGGGAAGCTCATCAAAAATCTGAAAGGGGTAACACACCGCGATGCGCGTATGTTCCGGCTCCATGTCAAGAAAACGGTCATAAAAACCCCCGCCTAAGCCA
The DNA here is from genome assembly GCA_004554205.1 of Clostridium sp. Taxonomy (GTDB): domain Bacteria; phylum Bacillota; class Clostridia; order Lachnospirales; family Lachnospiraceae; genus Brotaphodocola. Next base: position 5,649 of record SFNH01000036.1, on the reverse strand, counting down.
AGCCGCCCGCCATCCGGTGTAAACGCCGCCCCCGGAACGATCATCGGTACGCCCGGAATATCTGCTTTTTTGCAGGTTTCATCCGGCTCCATGATCCCGCGGTATCCCGCCTTAAGCCGGTCTGTGTCCGGCACAAAATAAAACCGCATTTTCTCCCCTTCCACCCGCGGAAGCGCCACAGAAATCCCGCGCTGTCTCATATGCTTGATCAGCGCGTAGGTGTCCGGCTCACCGCCGATCGAGGCATAGCAGTAGACTGCCGGAAGCGGCCCGCGCATTGTCATCTCATCAAGCGCCGAGGAGAACTGTCTTAAGACTGCCCGGTCAAGAAGCGCCTTCTCCTGCGCGGACAATGCCTGTCTGCGCCTGCGGATATATTCCCGTATCGTCTGCTTTTCCTTACCTTCTGCTTCGCTCATCCGGGAATCTCGGGAAGTCCTGCTCTTCTCCATCATTTTCTCCTAATATTTTGTATTGATATAATCCATCAGGTCAAAATCCAGGTTCTCGTGCGCCAGAAATAAAGTTCCCTTTTCGGCGCCCGCCACCAGATCATGCACAATGCGGACATCATCACCATTCGCGATGATCATATCTGATCCGCTGTCTGTGGCAATCCGCGCCGCCGCTAACTTCGCTGACATCCCGCCGGTTCCAACGTCGCTTCCCGCGGTGTCCTTCCCCATCGTGATAAGCTCCGGCGTGATCTCCCTGACCAGACTTATGAAGCGCGCCTCGGGGTTTGTCCGCGGATCATCGGAGTACAGTCCGTCGATATCCGAGAGCAGGATCAGAAGGTCGGCTCCGATCAAAGCCGCCACAATGGCGGAGAGCCTGTCATTATCGCCAAACCGGATCTCATGGGTGGAAACCGTGTCATTTTCGTTGACGATGGGTACTGCCCCCATATTAAGCAGCTCCTCAAAGGTATTCTGCGCATTGTAGCGCGACGCGTCGTTCGTCATGGTGTTCTTCGTCAAAAGCACCTGTGCCGCCACACAGTTGTACTCGGAAAACAGCTTCTGATATACCATCATCAGACGCGCCTGTCCCACCGCGGCGTACGCCTGCTTCTCCGAAATGGTCTCCGGCCGCTTCTGCCCGCCAAGCGCCTGCCTGCCCGCCGCGATCGCGCCGGATGAGACCAGCACCACATCCTTTCCCTCGCCCTTAAGGTCGCAGATGATGCGCACCAGTCGCTCGATTTTTAAGAGATTCAGCTCTCCCGTTCTTAAGTGGGTCAGAGATGAGGAGCCGATCTTGATCACAATGCGTTTCTTTTCGCTCAGTCGCTTTCGTTCTTCTGTCATTTCTATCCTCCTACGGACGCCGACGCGTCCTCTAAGGCTTCTGAGGCCTGAATCTTCGTGCGATCGCCTCCGCCACTTTTACGCCGTCCATAGCCGCCGACATGATGCCTCCCGCGTATCCGGCGCCCTCGCCGCACGGATAGAGGCCGCCAATCCGGCTTTCAAAATATTCTCCGCGCCAGATCCTTACCGGCGACGAGGTTCTGCTCTCAATTCCGCAAAGCAGCGCATCCGGCCTGTCAAACCCCCGGATGACCTCTCCGAAGTCCTCCATCGCCTCTATAAGCGCCCGGTTTAACGCCTCCGGCATGATGCCGCGCACATCGGCAAACGCGAAACGCCCCTTGATCTGCGGCTCAACGTCACCCAGGCTTTTCGATACCCGTCCCGCAAGGTAATCACCGTAAAGCTGAAGCGGAATCCTCCCTCGTGCGGCGCGGTAGGACAGCTCCTCAAGTTGACGCTGAAAGGCTACGCCGCCAAGCGCGCCGGACTCCGGGAAATCCTCCGGCGTGACCGTCACGATCAACGCGCTGTTGGCATTTTCTCCCGCCCTGTCATGGTAGCTCATGCCGTTTACCGCAAGCCTCCCGGCCTCCGAGGATGCATCCACGACATAGCCTCCCGGACACATACAGAAGGAGTAGACCCCTCTGCCGTCCTTCGTCTGATGCGTCAGCTTGTAACTAGCCGCCCCGAGCGCTCCGGCATCCCCGCTTCCGTACTGGGAGAGATTGATCATGCGCTGCGGGTGCTGAATCCTTAACCCCACGGCAAACGATTTTGAATCCATGGGTACCCCCCGCTTCTCTAACATGGAAAAGGTATCCCGGGCGCTGTGACCGACGGCGAGGATCACGGCCCCCGCCCTGATCGTCTCCACACCGCCACCCGTATCCACCTGCACGGAGCACACATGGCCATCTCTGATCTCAAGGTCCGTCACCTTACAGCCAAACCGGACCGCGCCGCCAAGCCGTACGATCTCCAGGCGCATCGCCTTTATGATCCCTGACAGCACATCCGTACCGATATGCGGTCTGCTCTCATAGAGAACAGAAGGATCGGCGCCGAATTCATGGAAAAGCTCGAGCACAAGCTGATTGCGCTTGAGCGGATCCTTCACCAGCGTATTTAACTTTCCGTCCGAAAATGTACCCGCGCCGCCCTCCCCGAACTGCACATTGGATTCGGGGTCAAGCTGTCCGCATTCCCAAAACCGGTCTACCTGCGCGCGCCTTGTATCCACATCCGCGCCGCGCTCTAAGATAACCGGACGATATCCGTGCCGCGCAAGCAAAAGCCCGCAAAACAGTCCGGCAGGGCCGCTCCCCACGATCACGGGCGGAGCGGTAAGCGTCTCTTCTCCCGGTTCCGGAAAGAGATAATTTGTCTCACATTTTAAAGAAACCTGCGGGCTTTTCGCCCTGCAAGCCACTGCGGCCTCCCGCTCCGTCCGCACCTCAAGCGTATAGCTGTAAAACAGCTCCGGCTTTTTCCTTGCATCCAGAGAACGCTTACGGATTTTCAGATGTTTGATCTCATCCGGGGATATCCGAAGCTTTTTTGCCGCCTTTTCTTTTAATTCATCCGGCGTATGTCCGACCGGAAGCTTAAGCTGTGTGATCTCTATCATCTGTCTGCTCTCCCCGCACATCTCCCGGCAATCGCGCCCGTCGACCAGGCCCACTGCAGGTTGTAACCGCCGCAGACTCCGTCCACATCGAGGAGCTCCCCAATCAGATAAAGCCCCGGAACCAGCCTGGATTCAAGCGTGTCAGGCCGCACCTCGCGGGTGTCCACCCCGCCGCAGCACACCTGCGCCTGCTCGAAGGAATTGGTCGCTGTGACCGGCGTCTCAAAATGCTTGATCTGTTTTAAAAGCTGCTCGAGCTGGCTTGAGCTCAACTCGCTTACCGGCGCATCCGGCGCGATTCCGGCGAGTCTTATGAGCGTCTCCGAGAGCTTTTTACTCAAGACCCCGGTGAGGAAGTCTCCCGCTGTGCGGCAGGATAAGGATGAGGCGCGCTGCTTTAAGAACTGTCTGGTATCTTCAATGCTGCGGGAGGGGAAAAAGTCCAGCACCGCCGTCACCTCCTGCCCCTGTGCCAGTGCGACCGAGGCAAAACGGCTCACCTGAAAGGTTGGAATGCCCGAAATCCCGTAATCCGTAAGCTGCACCTCCCCCTCATCCGCCGCAAGGGTTCTTTTTCCGCTCATAAGCTTCACGACTGCCTCACAGCGGATTCCCGCCAGCGATCTAAACATCTTTCCCTGACAGCGAAGCTGCACCAGGGCCGGAAGCGGCTGTATCACCCGGTGTCCGAACGATCTCGCCAGCTCATAACCGCTTCCGTCCGAGCCGGTCACGGGAGCCGCCTTCGACCCGGCAGCAAGGATCAGACGATCCGCATGGAAGCTTCCCCTGTCGCTCTCTGCCGCAAACCCTCCTTTTTTATTCTTTTTCACACTCCGGATATGGCAGTCAACCACGATCCGGACGCCGAGGCGCGAAAGCTCAAGCCTCAGCGAGTCAAGCACCGCGGACGCCTGTTCCGAATTGGGATAGATGTAGCCCTTTTTATTTTTTGTCACAATACCGATCTCATCGAAAAAGGTCAGAGTGTCCCAGACGGAGAAACGATCCAGGACTTTCATGGGAAACTGTTTCTGGCTGCTCCGGTAGTGCTCTGCTTTCAGGGAGAGATTTGTCATGTTGCAGCGCCCGTTTCCCGTGGAAAGAAGCTTCTTCCCCACCCGGTCCATATGTTCTAAAATCGTCACGGCCGCACCCTCTCTCGCCGCGCAGATCCCTGCCATCAGCCCGGAAGCCCCGCCTCCGATGATGATAATCTGTTTTTTCACCTTTTCTCCTCCGTACCGTAGGTTCCTTCACTGTTTTTATTGTTTTCATTGTATCCAGTTTGCCCGTTCTTTTCAAGTCTTTTTCACCCGAAATGGGAAAGATAGAAAATCGCAATAAAAAATTAAATTTTTGTGTCCCTTTTTCAGACATTTCTGTGTTATAATGGGTAGGAAAGATATTCCATAGCACTCATAGAAAGAAAGGGAAGGAGAAAATCTCATGAAGAAAAGCAAATTTTTTAAAAAACTTGGGGTGTCCGTGCTTGCCGGGATCTTGAGTATCAATATGGCGTTCCCCGTTTTTGCCGCGAGCGGCGATGATGTGGCGAACGCAGATAATTATTATACCTCGTTCAACGATTTCAAAAAATGGTATCAGGAGGAGTACGGTCTCACCGCCACCCGGGACGACTACGACGCTTTCCTTACGAGCATGGCGCTTCTCGAGCTGGCAGTGATCGAGGAAGCGGATCGTTACAGCAGCAGCTACTACGGGACCATCACGGATGTTTACTGGGACGGCATGACGGCGAGATGGGATTATTCATCGAGCAATGAGGGGAGTTTCCAGGTTAAGCTGTACCGGAACGGCTCGCTTGTCACCACAAAATCCACGAGCAAAACGAGATATAATTTTTCGTCCATGATGGACGAGCCGGGGAACTACTACTTCAAGGTCAGATGTGAGACAAGCTCGGGATGGTCTTCCTACGAGACTTCAGAGAAGAAAACCATCAGGACTTCCGGCAGTTCAAGCTCTTCCGGCACGGTTCTTTCAAATTCCGCAGGCCCGGGCGCTGTGATGGCCGGCTCCTGGCTTCAGGCCGCCGATGGCTCCGGGCGCTGGTGGTATCGTCATAATGACGGCGGATATACAAAGTCCAACTGGGAGCTCATCAACAATAAATGGTACTATTTCAACGATCAGGGCTGGATGACGACCGGCTGGATCACATGGAACGGACGGACCTACTACTGCGAGCCGAGCGGCGCAATGGTGACCGGGAACCGGAACATCGACGGAGTGAATTATTATTTTGACGCCAGCGGGGTTATGACAAGATAACGCGATGTTTATGTAAAAAAAGGGCTGCCGCAAAATAGATGGCAGCCCTTTTTTTAACTCGTGTAGGACTCAAGGTAGTTAAACACATCCATCATCGAAGAAAACCAGATTCCCTCCCGCAGCCGGTCTCTCTCCTTTGGCGGAAAATCCATTACCGGCACATGGGTGTACAGACAGATGGTCTTCTTGTCTTTTAAAAACACAAGAAGGAATCCATCCTCCGCCACCAGATAATACTCTTCCACCGCAGCCGTCTCATGGATGACCTGGTTCTGGTTTGCAACCATCTTATCCTCTCTCACCGTCTCCGTGGGAAGTTCCGTCGCTGTCTCAGACTCGGGAACCTTCCGCTCATACCGCTCCCTTGCCATATACCCTGCGCCCGCACAAGCCGCGCTCACTGCCAGA
>SFNH01000035.1 GCA_004554205.1 Clostridium sp. | reverse complement strand
AACCACCGTGTGTGCCTGTGTACACACACGCTGGTTTTCCTTACCGCACTCAGACTGCGCAAAAGGCACCTCTTTTTCCTCCCCCCTCAACGAGCTCTTGGTGGGTTCAATAGGCAGCATAGTAAACTCCAACCTGGCAAATGATTCAAAAAAGCTTGCATTATAACCTGTAAATTGGTATAATTGTATAGGACAGTACGAAAAATGGCAAATTTTGACAGAGGAAAGGATCAGAAATCATGAGACTGAGAAAAATAGCAGCGTTTCTCATGGCTGCGCTTATGGCGCTTTCACTGCTGGCTTGCGGATCGGAAAATGAAACAAATCCCGCCACTTCCAACGAAACATTTATCCCCGAGGAAATCGTCGAAAACACATCCGCAGGCGAGCCGGCGCACGAGGACAAGGAGGATGTTGACCGCTCCGACAGCGCTGCCGGGGTACCTACATCCGCACCCGCTTCTGAGCCTCAACAGGAAACCAAGGTTATTGAGACTTCAAAACCACAAAGCAAGCCAATGCCTAAAGACGCCTCCGCCAAAAGAAGTGACGGCTTGACTGAAAATCAGTATAGCAAAAATACAGATTATCTTGATTCGTTTTATTCCTCTATCGGTGGCTTTAGTGTTAGCGTAAAGCCCGACTTATTTGCTTCAGACAGTATTGAGAAGTTAGAAACGACAATTTGGAATAGCATGATCGCTGTTCGCGAAAGATCTCTCATTGACTTACATATAAATTATTACAATTTTAGCTTAAGAATAGCGGGCATTCGTACTATCTCTCCCTCAAAGGTCGAGGTTGAAGTTTGGGAAAGCTGCGATCAGCAATATGCGGGACTGTCTGTGCTATCCAGAGAGTTTGATATTGAGCATCACTTTACCCTGGAGCTTGGGGATGACTCCATATGGCGGATCAGCAACCACAAATCTGAGTGCAACCCCTTTTATGTATTCAAATATGATGCGAGCAGTAACTCCGATGCTAAAATCGGTACTGTTTTAAGCAACATTAAAATGCGGAATGCACAATATGGCGGCGAAATCAAGGAGGAACCGGCCTGCGATCATCCGTACAACAGAGCCGCCGCAGTGGAGTATGCCCGTCAATGGGTAAACGCAAGAAATCCGAATTACAAGGCATATGACGCGCTCGGTGGTAATTGCATGAATTTTGCGTCCCAGGTGCTGCACGCGGGTGGAATCCGGCAAACGGATGGTTGGTTTTTTGAAAGTCCAAAGAGATTTTACAGGTCGTGGATCAATGTGGATGGGTTTACAGCCTATGCCACATCGGCTTCGCCCGACAAGCTGCTTTGCGATGTAAATGCAAACTATTATTCCGGGCAGCCGGGGGATCTTATTTTGATGGGCATTGACAGCCCGACCAATCATACCACGATTATTTGCGATGTTGTAAAAGACGGTGACGGCAGGACGGTGGATTATCTGCTGTGCTCTAACACATCGAATCTTGAAAACTTTCCGGCCAGCGCCTACTATTATACCAACCAACGATTGGTTCAGATTTTCGGCTGGAACGATGTGCCTGCAGAAAAATTGCCCTGACGTGAATGGGACTTCTCCCCTTTTTGCACAAAAATACCGGGAAGCGGCTTGCTTCCCGGTATTTTCATCTTAAATTCAGCAGCCCTTGATGCAGCGGAGGACAGCCATGAGGATGGAATAATACTTGCTGTCCGGGGTATCGGCACGGCTGGTGATGACCACCGGGCAAGAGGCACCGCAGATGGTGCTGGCCATGGTCTTACCGGCGATATAGGTGCAGGCCTTATAAAGCACATTGCCGATCTCGATGAAGGGGACCAGCAGGATATCGGCCTGACCGGCTACGGGGTCGTGGATGGCCTTATGCTTCACAGACTCCATGGAAATAGCGCCGTCCAAAGCCAGGGGGCCGGAGATGATGCAGCCCGGAACGCCGCGGCGGGCAATCTCGGCAGCGGTAACGGTGCTGGCCATCTTCTCGGTGACATTCTCCACAGCGGAAAGAACGGCCACCTTGGGGCAGTCGTTACCCAGGGCCTTTGCTACAGGCAGGGCATTTTCAACGATGCCGATCTGGGTGTCCACATCGGGATTGATATTGATGGCGGCGTCAGTGATCATGACAAAGCGGCCTTCATACTCGAAAATGCCGCACTGGCTCACCAGTCGGCGGCCACTGGCGGGGACGAGGCCGGTCTCACGGTTAAGAATGGCGCGGGCGAAGTTGGATGTCTGCAGGATGCCCTTCATGGGTATGTCGGCCTTCCCCTCCTTCACCAGCTTAATGGCGATTTTAGCGGACTCCAGCTCCTCGCCATCGAAGTCGATGATCTCATAGTCGGCCTCACTCTCACCCATGTCGTGGAGCATCTGAACGATCTCGGCCTTTTTCCCGATGAGGGTGCCCTCCACCACACCCCTACGCTTGGCGTTTACCACAGCGCTGAGGGCGGGCTCGTCATGGGCGTTAGCCAGAGCGATGCGCTTTTTCATATTCTGTGAGAGAACATAGGACTCGATTTCCTTAAAGGTTGTAAACATACTTATTCCTCCCTGTATGCAGGTTTGATACGGCTATATTATACGCCCAATTTTCAGCAAAAACAACAGGAATTCTTCCCTTTTCGCGGGTTTTAAGATTTGCCTTGTAATTGGCGGCGCTATGCGGTATACTGGAGTTACTATTTGTGGAGGTATGGGGTATGTTTTGGACGATTCTTTTTTATGCGGTATGCGCTGTAGGCGCACTGCTGTTTGTAGGGCTGCTTTATTACCGCATCGACTGGGCCCGGCATCCGGAAAAATATAAGGACCTGGAAAACGATGAAAAGAGCGAATACTGGGAGAAAAAGAAAAAGGATCAGCAGCTGCGCGAAAAAAAGGCCAAGGACAAGGCAAAGGCTATGAAGCAGCAGCGGCGGCTGGACAAGGTCAACCACTATCGGGCTGTGGCCGGAAAGAAGCCGCTGGATCAAAATTTGAAAGAGAAAAAGTAAAGGAAAAGTCCTCCGTGCAAAACGGAGGACTTTTTTGTGATTAAAGGTCGTCGTGAGCCAGAAGGCGCAGGACCTGTCCGATGTTTTTAACGGGTAGGAGGCGCAGGTCACCGGGGGCGCGGAGCTTATGGGCCTGCTGGGACGGGACGATACACTGGGTGAAGCCCAGGCGCTGCACCTCGGCTAAACGCTGCTCAATATGGTTGATGCTGCGCAGTTCACCGGAGAGGCCCACCTCCCCTACGGCGGCCAGCTTGGTGGGGACAGGCTTATCCAAATAGCTGGAGGCAATGGCGGTCAGAACGGCCAGGTCGGAGGCGGGCTCATCCAGAGTCAGGCCACCGATGATGTTAAAATAGGCGTCGCACTGGGAGACCTTCAGGCCGCCACGCTTTTCCAGCACCGCCAAGAGCATGGCGGCGCGGTTAGAATCCAGACCATTGCAGGTGCGGCGGGGATAATTGGCGTTGGACGGGGCTACCAGGGCCTGCACCTCGGCCAGGACCGGGCGGGCACCCTCCATCACACAGGTAACGCAGGAGCCGGGGGCATCCTCCGGACGGCCGGAGAGAAGCATCTCAGAGGGATTCTCTACCTCCCGCAGACCACTGTCCAGCATCTCAAATACGCCAATCTCGTTGGTAGCTCCGAAGCGGTTTTTGGCGGCGCGCAGGATGCGGTAAGTCATGTGCTGATCGCCCTCAAAGTAGAGCACGCAGTCCACCATGTGTTCCAGGACCTTTGGCCCGGCTATAAAGCCCTCTTTATTCACATGGCCGATGACAAAAATGGTGATATTTCCCTCTTTAGCCAGCTGCATAAGCTTCATGGTGCAGTCCTTGACCTGACCGATACCGCCGGCGGGAGAATTGATCTCCTCGTTATACAGGGTCTGAATGGAGTCCACAATGAGAATGTCCGGCTGTTCGGTCTGAACACACTCCAGGACATCGCCCAAATTCGTCTCCGAGAGGACGAAAAGATTTTCACTTTCTGCGTGCAAACGCTGCGCCCGGAGCTTGAGTTGGTGGACGGATTCTTCGCCGGAGACATAGAGAACCCGGAACTGCTCGCCCAGTCTTTTACAGATTTGCAGCATGAGGGTGGACTTACCGATGCCGGGAGCTCCACCCACCAGCACCAGAGAGCCTTTCACCGCGCCGCCGCCTAAAACCCGATCCAGCTCACCCATACCGGTGGAAAATCGAATCTCCTGATCGGTGGACATATCTGTAATGGCACTTGCCTTTACAGGTCCTTTAATAGATGAACGAGTACCCTTTTTAACAGACGCCCTTATCTCCGGTTGCTCCACGACGGTGTTCCAGGCTCCGCAGGAAGGGCAGCGCCCCGCCCACTTAGGTGTTTCGTTGCCGCACTGGGTACAATAGAATAGAGTTTTGGCTTTCATGGCTATTCGTTCTCCGTTCTGCTTTGTAGATACCCGGACACGATGGCGGTAGACAGACGAAGCTGGTGGCTGTCCGTCTGAAGAATCTCCGCTTCTTCTGCGTGGGACAGAAATCCACACTCCACAAGGATGCCCGGACGCTGAATATTATTCATTAAAAAGATGGATTCATCGATTTGCTTGGCATTTTTTCGGTTGGTACCGTTAATGCCGCTGTTAAGCGCCTGTTGCACGGAGACAGCGGCGTCTTTAGCGGGGGCTACAGCGTTATAAAACACCTGGGCGCCCCGGGCCTTGGTGCCCGGGAGACTATTTTGATGTATGCTGATCAGAAAGCCATGTGGTGTTTGATTTATCATCTCCACGCGGTTATTCAGATCGGAAATTTTTTTCTCCCGAAGGGTTTTGGCATCGCCGGAATAGACGGCGTCCGGACCGGTGCGCGTGAGGGCGGCGCTCTCCCCTACAAAGGTGAAAAGCTGCTCCATCTTTTGCACGATCTGCAAATTGATATGACTCTCCGGCACTCCGGCTGCAGAGACCGCTCCACCGTCCTCCCCACCGTGTCCGGCATCCAGGACCAGAATCTCTGCGGAAGACAGCGACCTTACGGTGGACATGGCCGGCTTGTCCCGGGAAATATACAGGGCACACACCGCCCCAAGAGCCAAGATTATGGCTCCGCAGACCGACAGCAGAGTCCTTTTTTTCAGCAACACCATCACGACGCCTCTCCCCTTTCGGGTCATTGTATGCGCCGTATTCCTGATTCATTCTATCACATTTTACCGCAAATGAAAATCCCCTGTCCCCTTTTCTTTTTCCGCTGCATAAAATGGAGTGTTCCGTGCGGAACAAAACCCTATGAGGAGGAAATGAAATTGTATACGGAAAAATCTGCCGCGGGCATGGAGTCGGCGTCCTGCCCCACACAGCAGGGCTCACTGCCCGGCGTATGCGCACCGCTGGCTTTTCCTTATATTCCCATGCAGTGCAAGAACCCTAAACAGTATGACCGCCGGGAGGCGCTACAACAGGGAACGCTATTTCCGGGGTTGGACCTGCCCTTTCAAAAAGAGCTGAAAAGTCGCTTTCCGGCCGTGAACAGCGCTCTATCCGAACTGATGGCCCTGGACTTCGCCGTGGATGAACTGGGGCTTTACCTGACCACCCATGCGGATGACCGGGAGGCTTTGGAGCTGTACTGGAGCTATATTGCCCTGGCTCAGGAGGGACGCAAGCGCTACCAGGAGACCTACGGCCCGATTCTGCAGACTGACACCACACCCGACGGCTACCGCTGGCTCAATGATCCGTGGCCTTGGGACGAAGGAGGAAATAGCTGATGTTTGTATATGAAAAAAAACTGCAATATCCCGTACGCATCGCCAACCCTAACCCGAAGCTGGCGGCGGTGATTATCAGTCAGTATGGTGGCCCGGACGGCGAACTAGGTGCATCCCTGCGGTATTTAAGTCAGAGGTACGCCATGCCCTATGCCGAGCTAAAGGGCTTACTGACGGACATCGGAACGGAGGAGCTGGGTCACCTGGAGATGATTGGCACCATTGTTCACCAGCTTACGCGGAATCTTTCAGAAAAGGACATCAAAACGGCAGGCTTTGACGCCTACTTCGTGGATCACACCACAGGCGTATATCCGGCGGCAGCCTCCGGCTTTCCCTGGAATGCCGCATCTATAGCCGTAACGGGAGATGTGATCGCAGACCTAACCGAGGATCTGAGTGCCGAACAGAAAGCCCGGGTAACCTACGACAATATCCTGCGGCTTTCCGATGACCCAGATGTGAATGATGTCATTAAGTTTCTGCGGGCCCGGGAGGTTGTCCACTTCCAGAGATTCGGAGAAGGACTCCGCCTTGCTCGAGAGAAAATGGATCAAAAGAATGTGTACTTCACCAACCCTGCCTTTGACAAGTAAATAAAATCAGCCGCAGACCGAGGTTTGTCCGATCTGCGGCTGCATTATTATAGCTTTTTATTCCTCCTCCACCGGCAAGACAAGGCGGGAGCAGTAGCGTTGGGCATTGATCTCCCGGCCTGTGTAGGGAGCTACAATGCCCAGTACACGGGGCGGGGCATTGGGCTTCAGACCCCGAGCCTTTACCTCTCTGCCCAGGGTCAGCCACGCCTCGTCCATGCCGCCGTATTCGCCGTAGTAGAGTACCGAGAGCGCCCGGCACTCCGGTAACACCACAGCCTCGGCCGGGGCTTTATCCGCCCGCAGCGGAACGCAGACATCAAAGGGAAAGGGATCCTTGCCGATATACCCATCCAAAAAATCTTTTCGGTCTGAGATAGTAAAAAGCGGGTCATCTGACAGTATATAGCCCTTTCGTATACACTCATGGTACAGGGCGTACATGGCGTTGTACTTTTCCTGGCTGGTATGTCCCCAGTAGCGACGCATGATGCAGGTAACAGCAGGCAGCGTTATTACTTGTACGGACATACCGGCCTTTTCCCGTACCCGCAGACGAAGTTCCTCCACGCTGCGTTGAAAATCGTGCAAACGCTCCACCAGAGTTGCGAGTATATCGGTGGCTTCTCCGCCCCGGACGAAGTAGTTGATAATCTGCTCATTACTTATGCCCATGGACTTGAACTTCTCTATTTGCATGATACGGGCCACATTGTGGTTGTCGTAGTAGCGGCGGCCGCTGTCGGGCGCGATGTAGGCTGGGGTCAATAGGCCCTATTCCTCCATGCGCAGGAGCGTGCTGCGGGAGAGACCGCAGGCCCGGGCAGCCTCCGTAATTTGGAAGAGTTCTTTTTCCATTCCCATTGCAAAAACCTCCAAAAAAGCGCTTGCTTCGTTCATAGGTGAACGGATTATAATACTATTATAGAAAATAGGTTTTGAAATTGTCAAGCTCTATTTTTTGCAGGCGGGGCGCGCTTGGGTGTTCCCGAGCCCATTTCAATCCACGCACCCCTTGCGGGGTGCGACGTTCTGACCCTGCTGGGCATGAACGGCAAAAAGAGAATTTCAATCCACGCACCCCTTGCGGGGTGCGACGTGGTGATAGCGGTGCAGCGGTAGCGGACGGCGCCATTTCAATCCACGCACCCCTTGCGGGGTGCGACCACCCGGCTCGATGCAGTAGCAGGCAGGGCCATTATTTCAATCCACGCACCCCTTGCGGGGTGCGACCTGCCCGGCGTCGTAGCCCGTGGGCGCAGCCGTGATTTCAATCCACGCACCCCTTGCGGGGTGCGACTTTCGGTCTACCCGACCCGGGGGACACTCTAAGCATATTTCAATCCACGCACCCCTCGCGGGGTGCGACGCCAGCTCCACCACCAGAGTGTTGCTGCTCTGGGCATTTCAATCCACGCACCCCTTGCGGGGTGCGACCCGGGCGGCCCAGGCCACGCTTTTGTGGCGATCCGTATTTCAATCCACGCACCCCTTGCGGGGTGCGACGTACGGTCACGGTGCCAGGAAAGGCACTCAATGAATTTCAATCCACGCACCCCTCGCGGGGTGCGACTGGGGGTGTAACCTATGGCAAATATCATCCTGATATTTCAATCCACGAACCCCTCGCGGGGTGCGACTAACAGCCGCTGCATTCTCCAGTGCGCCGGAGATATTTCAATCCACGCACCCCTTACGGGGTGCCCGTTTTTCCCCGGCGGAATTCCAACACATCGCAGGCGCCGGACACACCCAGTGTCCGGGAAAAAATGCGCATATCCCGGGTGACGAGGAGGTCTCCCCGGCTCTCGGTAAATCCACCGTTGTGGGCGTTTTCGTGAAGGATCGCTCCGTCGGTGGTGCGGAAATTTTCTGCCCACTGGTTCTCGATATGGATAAGCGCCCACTGGCGGCGGCAGAACTTGAAGTGCTGCAAACCGGAGAGTTGGAGGAAATCCTCCTCGGGATAAATCACCCCATCCGTGTGCAGGTTACGCCCTCCGGCAGTTTCTCTTCGTCCACGGTGACGGCATAATCGTCATAGCATCTAGGCGTAGTCACACCGTCCTTTCGTGCCGCCTTCACCAGTTCAAAGAGCTTATGGGCAGGGGCACAGCCCAGCTCACAGTCATGCTTGAAAACGATCAGTTCCCGGACGGCCATCTTGCCCCGCGCGGCGGAGTGGTCATTTTCAAACATATTCAAAATAGCAGTCCACAGAAGGTCAAGATCCTCCTGAGAAAAGCCGGTGGTCTTGCGGGCAAGGTTGGCGGAAACGTAACCCTCCACGCGATACAGGCCATATGGGATGATGTACTTGCGGCCCATCTCCGTGCCCTTCTTCTCCGCGTCCGCCTCGGTAGTGATGGCCACGCGGGTGATGGTCACCTCCTGCGGCAAAATAGGATCGACGCTGCGGGCAAAGCCCAGCTGCACCGGTCCCCGCACCTGACCGCAGTTGAGGGCCCCCTTCACAAAGGTGGTCATCACCGCGCCGAAGGTACGGATATCGTAGAAGTTGGAGCACATGAAGTCCCGGAGCTTTTCATCCAGATGCTCGTCATTTTTCTTTGCATCCTTCAGCTTGTCCGGATCAACCCCTACATAGGCACAGGCTTCCTTGTCGCTGGTGTTCAGAGGAACGCCGTCCTTGATATAGATGCGATAGCCGCTCTCCCACTCCTTGGCGGTCTCCACATAGTTGCGGATCTTGCGCTTGAGGCACACATCCGTCACAAGGCCGTAGCCGGTCTCGGGGTCCACGCGGGGCATATTGCCCGCATCAGGGTCGCCGTTTGGATTGCCGTTCTCCACATCGAACAGCACCACAAATTCATGCCGGTTCTTGATGGGTTCAGGCATTGTTCTCTTCCTCCTTTTTGGTAAAACGCTTCTGTGTTTGATGATAGTAACCGAGGTCAAAAGCCCCCTGCTGTGCCAGCGTCATGCGAGCAGGGTAGCTTTCACCTAAAATGCCCTTGAGCGCCATGACCTGCTTGTCATAGTAAACACGCTGTCCTCCCTCCAGCTTGCGCAGATGCTTCTGGTACAGGTTGTTCAGCACAGGGAAAATGCTGGCGGGCATCGCCGCCGCGGAGTTGAAATACTTATCCTTGATGGTCGCATTGATACCGGGATTCGCGGGCTGCTGTACCGCCTCGTAGACGGAAAACAGGCGGCCCAGCGTGTAGGCAGTATTGGTACTTGCTTCATTGAGACTCACGGTCAAAACCTCCTTCGGACAGTCCTCGTGTGGATTTTTCAGATAATAGGCCTTGATGATCGCCGCCCGTCCCCATGTGATATGGCGCTCCGCCCGGATACGGAGCATCGTTGCCTCCAGCAGAGAGGCGGGATAGCGTCCGCCGGAAAAAATGGCCCGGGCCGTCGCGCCGGCCATAATGGGAGAGGGCGCTTTATCACGGGAATTCAAGTTCACCGTCTCCCGCAGCAGCGCCCACAACGGCAGATAAGTGAATTTTTCATAGGAAGGACGAACGATCTCCATACGCTCATAGTGGTCGTTGACATTCTTCATCAGCGCTCCGAAGCTGTCCCGCAGGAAAAAGCGGACGGAGAGCCGGGCCGCGTTGGGAGCCAGCCCCAAAATGTAGAACGGGCGGTTGGGGTCAATGCCCAGGTCGTCACAGGGTAAACCGTTTGCTAAGCGCTTGAGGGCTGCCCGAAGGTCATCGTCCGACAGCCCCTCTTTTCCACCGCCGAACAGCGCTGCCACGCCGAAGGTCTGGTAGATGTCCTCCGCACCCTCCGCCCAGCAGACTACGGTGGTATCGCCGATGGTCTGCACATTTTCCTTATCGGCAAGCAGATGGTTCAGTGCGGCGGTATAGGCAAAGGCGGCGTATTTCCCCACCGGGGCGTTGAAGCTCTGCTCGTGTCCGTAGGAACAGAACGCTGGAGCATTGAAGGACACAAGCGCCGCGCCGCTGGACTGCGCGTCCCGAACACCCTTCACCGACGGATGTACGGCGGTGATCTCATCCTCCCTGCCTGTTACAAGGCACTGCATTCGCACCGCATCCGTACCGCCGCTCTCCCGATACCGCTGCCACGCCTCTCGGATGGCGGCGTCCTCCTGCGGGTAGATCCCGGCAGCGCGGAACAGGAGATTTCCGCCTGATATTACCTCATCAAGCTGCCCGGCAAGGGCCGGGTGCTCCGCCGCATTTTCCGGTTTCCAGTTGTCGAAAAATGCCAGAATCGAGTGGGCCACAGGGGAATCAACACCGTCCAGAACCGCGTGGTGCAGCTTCGCTGCTGCGGTGAAACAGTTTCGGCTGCGCTCGGGCTTACCTTTTTGGTCGATACCGAGCAGATAGGAGGAGTTGTCCCACAAGAAATTCGCGGCGATACCTACCGTGCGCTTCACAGCCGCAGGCAGCGCCATAGACTGCGGCTGTTGGACGGTTTTCTTTCCCTTCGTCACAGCCTCCATTGTGGGGACGATCTGCGTCAGGCCGCCGTTTTCATCCAGATACAGTGCAAAGCTAATCTTCGCAGGGGCCCAGCCGGGAGCGTCGATCTTTCCCTGTGCAAGCAGATCCTCATAATACCGCGTCAGTGCCTGCAGAATCATCTCCTCACCTCCCCGCTATCCGGCGGCGGAACCGTCATCACACCGTTGACCAACTCCGCCCGAAAGAATATAGGCGTGATGTTTTCAGGGTCACGATAGTCCATATCCCAGAGTATCAACCCCAAATCCTTTGCGCCCTTCAGCTCGTCGGGACAGGGCGGCAGAGCGGCACAGCGACGGAAATGGGCGGGAAATTCCCGTGTACCGAGATAGGGCATACTGTAACACTGTCCTCGTTCCAACCGCCGCTTGATAATGTCCTGAAATTTTCCGTGGTTGTCCCCCGGTGCGGCGGCAGGCGTCATCTCAAAGTGGGCATCGATGACATAATGGACATCCCGCAGCACCATAGCCGCCCGTTGCTGGATGCTCTCCGGGGTGGCCAGATACAGTTCTCCCACCCCGCCGTTCATCACTGCTTTCACTTTATTAGCGCTGATGATGTCCTTCACCTCGTTACGGCGGATATTGGTGAAGCGGATGGGACTGCACACATGGATGCGGTCGATCACCCATCTGAGACCAGGGTGCCAGTAAATGCTCTCCAACAGCCCTCGCGCTGCCGACGGCGTCATCACATCATAGCTGACGCGCTCCGTCTTCATCTCTGGCCGCGTGAAGCATGCGTAGTCACCCCAGACCTCCACTTGGATTGGCATTGGATCACTCCTCTCTTCCCTCTTACCATGGTTTTAATATCAGTATAGGTGGTACTGTATCCTATAGAACACCTCATATTAAATCAGCTCTTCCTGTCTCCGGCTCCAGCGCAAGTCCCGTACGCTCGTCATATAATGTCAGATCGGCGAGAATGGCGCTGTCCTCGTCCAGAGCGGGAATGTCCCGCGCAGTCAGTAGAGCACCGGTGGCATACAGCGCCTTGAAATGCTGGTCATATACGGAAACGGCATACCGACCCAGCTTGCGATAGAGGCTCTTGGAGCATTTCCCTTCCCTTAGTTGCTCAATGAGCGCTGCACCCTCGCCAACGGGCACATAGACCGTATATGTATTTTCATCGATGAAGTGAAAATGCTCTGCCACGGTGCGCAACGGCAGACTGCAGCCGCTGATGCCCATTTCAAAGGCTTTGACAACGCCATACTTGTCAAGCGTTTCCCCGCTCAAGGTCCGCAGTTCACGAAAATAGCGCTGCATAGTCTCCTGTGCGGCAGGATCACGCCCGCCATCCAGTGCATGGCGCGTTGCGCCCACAGCCGTGCGGAACAAAAGCGGCGGAAGCTCCGTCCGCTCGAAGACCGTTACGATACTCTCATCTGCCGCCCGCTTTCCCTCCCGGTTGCAGCGCCCCGCCGCCTGCAGAATGGAATCCAGTCCAGCCAGCTCACGGTAGACTGTAGGAAAATCCACATCTACACCCGCCTCAATAAGAGATGTAGACACCACACGGCATGGCTCGCCGTCCTTCAATCTCTGCCGAATTTCCTCTAAAATCGCCTGTCTCTGCGTAGGGATCATCAGGGTAGAAAGATGGAAACACCCCTCTTTGGGCAGGCGGTCAAAAATCTGCTGCGCCGCCCTGCGGCTGTTGACCACGCAGAGTACCTGTCTGTGATTGCTCAACCGCTCCGTCAGCGCATCATCCTCCAAAACCCCGGTCTGCCGGAAGGTCACACGGCGAAAGCGATTATATATCTCCTCTGTTTGGGGGCACAGCTCCATCACGGTATGCCCCGGCGCGTAGGTACGCAGTAAATCACTCAGGGACGGCTGCGTAGCGGTACACAGCACCAGGGTGGAGCCGACATACTCTGCCAGCGATGCCATTGCCGCCACACAGGGCCGCAGGTGGCACAGGGGCAGCATTTGCGCTTCATCAAAAATGATGACGCTGTTTGCAAGGTTGTGAAGCTTGCGGCATTTGGAGGAGCGGTTGGCGTATAAGGAATCGAAAAACCGCGCCGCCGTTGTCACCACCACCGGCATATCCCAATTTTCCGATGCCAGCGCCCGGCGTATCTCCTCGGGCGACGCGCCATCGGAGAGGTCGAACTCCATGCCGGAGTGGTGCTCCAGCACATTGCCGCTGCCTAGAATATTCCGAAACACCTCTGCATTCTGCTCGATGATAGAGGTGTAGGGAATGATGTAGATCACTCGCTTCATGCCGTGAGTTACTGCGTGATGCAGGGCAAACGCAAGCGATGTAACCGTTTTTCCGCCGCCGGTCGGCACGGTAAGCGTGTAAATGCCTTTCGGTTTACACCCCGCCTCTATGCAGGTATTCAGCATTTTGCATCGGAGATGGTTCAGTTCCGTTTTCGGATTTTGCCACAGTGCGATATACGCCTCCAACCGCTTGAGCAGCGTCGGCAGGTCGTCGTAACCGCCACGGCCCGGCTCTCCGTTCATAAATCGCTCCGTGTCCAAAAAATCCGCGTCCACCAAGCAGGAATAGAGCATTCGTGTCCGGAATGACAATTTCCACAGATCCCGCTCCGGCGTTTCCGGCGGAATCTTCGGCAGCGCTGCACCGCACTCACCGCAGCAATCCAAATACCGCTCCTCCAAGCCCTTTTTGAGTCGTCCGTAGAGGGTTGCATCCCCTGCCTGATCGGTTCGTGGGTTTCCGAAATCAGGAAGTCCACTATGATGCCCCGCTACACAGGCAGCAGCACAAGTGCGCAAAAGCCGTGCGCAGGCCACTGCACCGGCGGTGGCGTGATCCACAATGGGACCATCCTCCAGTAAGCGCTTTTGGAAGCCATCGGTGCATTTGCCAATATCATGGGCAAGACCCATCAGTTCTCCCTCTGCCTCTGCTCCGAACTCGCCTGCGAATGAGCGGCATAGCGCAGCGGTTCCCGACAGATGCTCTGCTATCATCTGTCGGCGGCCATCGTCTGAAATGTGAGCATAATAGTCCATTTCATTTCCTCCAAAAGAAAAAAATCAGCCCTGTAATTATTACAGGGCCGGTTCCAAAGACGGCCGAAAAACAGCCCTTACTCTGTCAATATAATACAATTCATTAGCAAATATCACAATGGCAAAATATTCGCCTATACACCTATAATATAGCATATAAGCCGTTCATTCGTCAACAGTTTTTTGAGTATTGCACTTAAAAATGGGGCAAACGAAACGGCTCTATCGGTAAAAAGATAATGGCGGCTACCATTTCTGATAGCCGCCGCAGATGCTGCCGTTAAGCGTATAGAGTGTGTCCCATTTATTCATCCATAGGTTTATTGGGGAAAATAAGGGCGCAAATAATATAAGCCAGGACGCCACTGCCGCCCAAAGCGCAGAACAGCACCCAAGCCAGTCGAATCAGAGTTGGGTCAACAGAAAAATACTCCGCGATGCCCGCACAAACACCGGCTAATATCTTGTTATCGGATTTATACAGTTTTTTCATGGTCAATTTCCTCCTTAATATCTCTTTTCTTTGCAATTTTACTGCCTAAAAGTGTTCCCAGCAGCACACTCCGAACTGAAAGAATCCAGGGCAGCGCTGTCTACTCGGATTGACTTACGGGATATTCCCCCTTTTTCTGGGTCTATGATAGGCCTATATTTCACATTTGTCAATGAAAAAGCACACGAAAAAGGAGCCCCTGCCCTTACAGGCAGAGGCTCCCACGAATTCGTTTACTTTCTATCCAGCCATGTGGGCCGCATATAGAGCTTGATGGGATAAATGACCATATCGTCCAGGCCCTGCTCGGCCTTGGCCTTTTCCAACTCCGGTACCAGCTTCTCAACGCAGGTGGTATAGGTGATGGGAATACCTGTCTCCCGGGAGATGTCCCGGCAGAGCTGATAACCCTTCAGAATATCCTCCACCTTAGTCTCACGAAGCAGGTGTGTGTTGCTGATAAGGCCCTTCACCTTCAGCCCGGTCTCGGCCTGGATGGTCTGAATGTGATACAGTGCGCCCTCCAGGGTGTCCGTTTCCGGTCGGTTGGCATTCACCACGATAAGCATTTCGCAGTCCGACTCATCCACAAAGTACTTCTTGAACTGGTTCAGCACCCGTGCGCCGGCGTTATCGCCGCCCACATCGGCCACCACCATATAGTCTTTGTTTTCCAGCGGAGCTTTCATGCAGGCGGAAATGGCCGGTAGATCCTCGGTGATGTCGTAGCCAAAGGAATTGAAGTGAATGGTGATGCCCATATCCTCCAAGAACTCCTGCCGCTCTCTGCTGCGGAAGTAGGGGTTGGCAATATCCATATCCAGGATGGCTACTTTATCGTACTGCTTCTTCAGGTTGATGACATGGTTCACGGAAAACTCTGTTTTGCCGCTGCCATAATGGCCTACTATAAGCGTAATTCGTTTCAAGGCAATTCTTCTTTCTTACTCTTTCCAAGCAGACAGAGCTGTCTTGTTGGCGGGGATAAGGGCGGCCTTCTTGCCGGTCATGGTCTTGGCCAGGACCTTGTCCATGATGTCCAGACTCACCACGCCGGAAGCGCGGATGATAGCGCCCAGCATGACCATATTGGCGGTCTTGCCATTGCCCACTTCATGCTCGGCAATATGAGTGCAGTCCACATAGTGAACATTTACATCCGTGCGGCGAGCCTTATAATTGATAACAGAAGCGTTCACAAACAGGTGGCCGCCGGGAACCAGCATATCCTCGAATTTGTCCAGAGAAGGACCATTCATAGCCACCAGAACATCACAGGTAGTGACCAAGGGAGAGGCAATGGGCTTATCGGAAATGCAGACGGTGCAGTTAGCCGTACCGCCGCGCATCTCGGGGCCGTAGGAGGGCATCCAAGTGGCCTCTTTGCCCTCGTACATTGCAGCGTAGGCCAGCATCTGGCCGATCAAAAGCACACCCTGGCCGCCGAAGCCGGCCACAAAAACTTTTTTAGTAGCCATTTACTTTACCTCCTTGACTTCCTCGGGGCACTTGAACTGCTTCACAGGATAGTAA
>SFNH01000162.1 GCA_004554205.1 Clostridium sp. | reverse complement strand
TCGAATACCGCCATGACGATGTTCCAGGTGTTGGTGACGATGAGCACCGCGCAGAAGGTCTTGAAGATCCACTTCCAGAAAAGCCAGGTGTCAAAATCGTGGAGATTATTCTTTTCCACGATAAGCTGGATCAGCTCATAGCACATGACGAAGGTGAGGATGATGCCGGCGATGGGTACGATGACCGTTTCAGAGAGGCCGCGGATCATGTTAAAGATGCCGCCGTTCCAGCCGGCCGGCGTCATGCCCACCTCGCCGGCGATCTCACCCACCTTCGTATTCACGGTGTCAAAGGTCCCGGAGAGGTTGGAGATGATGCCGTCGATCAGCAGCTCCTTGAACCACTCCTGGATCATTTCAATTATCACGGGTGGTCACACCTCCTTTCGGGGGCTCCCGCCGTGAAACGGGAGCCTCCGGGTGGGATGGTCCTGCCGCCGCTCAGCCAAGCAGGCCGGACAGCAGGGGGATCAGGGTCACGCCGATCAGGGCGACGCCGCCGCCCGCGACAAGCTGCTTGACGCCCTGCGATTTGGCCGCGGGGTTGTCCTGGCCGTAGCCTTCCAGAAGATTGATGCCGCCCCACACGCAAAGGCCGCCGCCCAGGGCGATGACCAGGGTCTGCAATACGTCGATGGCACTGTTGAAGAACTCCATAAATCATGTTTCCTTTCGTTTTGTAGAATTGTTGTCGGGTTCCAGTTCTTTTGCGCTCAATTCGTACATATCGAAAGGCTCGTCCGGCTTCACGATGGCCGGTCTGCGCTTCATGTACCGTTCTACGTCAAAGACGTTCTTCTTGTCGGCGTCGGACAGGTATTTGTAGCGGGGGTGCTTTGTCAGGTCGTACTTGTCGCTGAAAAACGGGCGCACGCCCCGAAGCTGCAAGATACACTTGCCGCCGTCCATGACCGCGATCTCGTCCTGGGTCATCAACTCCTTTCCCAATTTCTGATAGCTGAGGCCGTGAGAGGTCTGCGCGCCGCGGTTTTCGGACTGGCTCAGGCTGTCGATGGTCTCCTTACCCAGCAGCTCCGAGATCTCTTTCAGCGTTGACTTCTCCTTGCCTCCCAAAAACAAGGTGACGTCGCAGTTGCCGACAATGGTATCTGCCGCGTCCTTGTAGATGGTCTTTAACTGGCTTTGCGACTGCAAAATAATAGAAGCCGATATCTCACGGCTTCGGATGGTGGCGATCAGCTTGTCAAAGTTTGGTATCTGGCCGATGTTGGCAAATTCGTCCAGAAGGCACCGCACATGGACAGGCAGCCGCCCGTTATAGAGATCGTCCGCCTTGTCGCAAAGCAGGTTGAAAAGCTGGCTTTGCAGCATGGCGATGACAAAATTGAAGGTGGTATCGGTATCGCTCATAATGAGGAACAGCGCCGTTTTCCGGTCGCCCATCGTGTCCAGCTCCAATTCATCCTCCGTCATAATGTCCCGCAGCTCCTTGATATCAAAGGGGGACAGGCGGGCGCCGCAGCTCACCAAAATACTTTTGAGAGTTTTGCCGGCCGCCATTTTGAATTTGACATATTGCTTGACGGCGAAGTGCTCCGGCTGCGCCTGCGCCAGCTCGTCAAAGAGGATATCCACGGGGCTTTTATAGGTCTCATCGTCCTCTCTGGCCTCGCAGGCGTTGATAAGCTCCAGCAGGGTGATGAAGTTTTTTTCCTCCGGCTCCGCCTCATACCAGATGTAGCCGATCAGGGCGCAGTATAAAAGACGCTCGGCCTTGATCCAAAAATCTTCGGAGGATTTTTCACCGTCGCCCTTCGTGTTGGCGATGATGACATTGACCAGCTTGAGGATATCTTTCTCGGAGCGCACATAGGACAGCGGATTATATTTCATGCTCTTGGAAAAGTTGATGGTGTTCAGGACCTTGATGCGGTATGGCTCATAGACGACCTTGCCGCGACCATCCCGTACCGGCTTTCCGTTCTCGTCCCGCTTCGGCCCGCCGTGCACCAGCAGCTTTCCCGTCTCCCGAAGGAGCTGTCCTTTGGGATCGGTGACCACATAGGAGCTGTGCATTTGGAGCAGGGACGGCTTGACAAAGAACCTTGTCTTGCCGCTGCCGGAGCCGCCGATGACCAGGATATTTTTATTTCTCGCCGTTTTTGGATCCTTCGGGCGGCTGGTCATGGTGAGGCTTTCCGTCCGGGTCAAAGGGATGTTCCAATCGGGAACAGGGTCTATGTAGGGCGCGATATCCTCCGGCCGGCCCCATCTCGCGCTGCCGTACTCCACGCCGCGGCGATATTTCTTCGCGTTTTTTGCTTTCAGATACACCGCCAGCCGGACAAGCGCTGCCCCGGCAACGCCCAGCAGCAGGTCCAGAGGGTGCAGGCTGAGCCAGAGGGAGGCAAAGGCCTCGGTGAAGCCCTGGGCGATACGAAGCAGCTTTTCCGAAGCGTTGAGCCCCGGCGCCAGCCGGACCGCCTGGCAGAGCTTGTCAAAGAGCCAGGCGAACAGCAGATACGGAAGGTTCGGCAGCAGGACCTTTTTCAGCTTTCCCGTCATCGTTCCAGCCCCCGGTCCCTGTTTTTGACCTTCTCGCCCCGCTCCAGCTCCTGCTGCTTCGCCTGCTCCTTGGCCTTGGTCAGCCGTTTGCGGATGGAGGGCTTTTTCTCCTTCGACAGATTCTTTGCGGAGAACTCGCGGAAGGCCGCCGTCACCGCGTCGGCGTCCCTGCCCTTGAAGAACACCAGGTAGCGGGGGATCTCCCCGGAGGTATCTTTTTTCAGGGCAAAGTCGATGCCGTACTTCTTCGCCGTGGCGGAGAACGCCTTGATATTCTGGTCTGTGATCTCGATATTGGACACGCCGGCCCCATGCTTCATAAGCTGCCGGATGGTCTGCTTGCCGTGATGGAGCCGGGGATCATTCTTGTGCTTTTCCATATCCGCCAGCACCTTCTTCATGGCCTGCTGCAAGAGCTGGGCGGTCATTTTACCGGTCTCCACACAAAGCGCAAGGGTTTTCTGCGTGATTTCTTCCTGCAAGGCGTTCACCTCCGATCTCCGCTGCCGTACAGGTCATGGCTGACAAGGGATGTGTAGTAGCTGTCCATCGTGACCGGCGCGTTATACAGCGCCGCCAGCAGATATTTCTTGATATTGCGGACATAGGTGGTGTTCTCCCGCATCCGGTCAAGGACATACTCGATGTGCGAGGCGTTCAGCTTCAGGAACCGTGACCGGACGACCTCCGCCGGGTAGTCATCCCCGGCGATACGGATCATCTCCCGGTTGGAGCAGACGGTATCCACCATGAGCTCCACCAGCTCGTCCAGACGGTCCCTGTCCAGCTTTTCATCCTGGGTGAGGATATCGTAGTCGATGTTCTCCAAAATGATCTCCCGGTAGCTCTCGCGCTCCCGCATCCTGTCCTGTCCGATCCTGCTTTTTTCTCTG
>SFNH01000161.1 GCA_004554205.1 Clostridium sp. | reverse complement strand
ACATCGCCGCAGTGATTACACCGGGCGGCATTTCGAATGATGCGAATTTTGTGCTTAGGTTTTGTCTCCGCCATCCGATTCAGCCTCCTTTTTCTTCTTCCACGCCTCGTACTTTTTCACGTTCTCCGGGTCCTGAAAATAACGCTGCATGGCTTCGTACACGGCCTTTCCAAGCTGCTTTTTCTGAAGCTCTGAGGGAGCCACGTTGTGCATGTTGAAGGCAGCGATTTGGTTTCCCGTGGCAAGATCAATCACGGAGACCGGGCAGCCTCTGCGGATGGGTGCCTGCCGCTCCGGAGGGAGCGCTTTCAGAACGGCCAGCTGGTAGTCGTTAAATTCCTCCGGCTTCAGCTCGTCATCCGGAATGCCGCTGTGGTTGAATTCAATGATGGTTGTGCCCTTGGGCTCTTTACGCTTTGCCATGATCCACCTCCGGATAATCCGCCTCGTATGCGTCGATGAGCCGCTGCAGGAGCGGGTTCGTCTCCATCTCCCGGACCTTATACAGATGCACGTCGTTCTCACAGTTGTCAAAGTCTTCGGCCTCGGTCCACTGCTCTGAGAGCCTGCTGATCCCTCGATAGGGCTGCTTGCCGAGGTAAAGACTGACCCATTCAATACGGGCATTGTTCAGAATCGGCGGTATGGGGTTGTTGGCAAGCATGACGCGCATGTCACTGGTGGCCGCAGCGAGGGTCGCCCGGATGAGCTCCCAGCAATGCAGGCTGACGGTCCACATCTGGTGGATCAGCGGAAAGCTGTAGTCATAGGGATGCTCTGTGTCCGGAATGATAGCGACCACAAAATAGCGCATGCGCTTGGCGTTGTCATCCACGCAGATGCTGCCATACATCGTGTCCGGGTTCCGCTCCGCAATGATGTAAGTCAGATACGGAATCCCATCAGGCAGCAGTCTGTGAAACGCCTCTGTGGCGACGGTGGATGTCTCCTCGTCGATCCAGTCTGGATTCAGTGGAGCGCAGTCCCGCGCCGCGTTCTTCGGGACGCACGGCCCGTTCAGCAGATCAGCCACATAGGCCTTGTCTTTCATAAGCTCAGAGATATTCATGATGCAAATCCTTTCTGTTCCCACCCACCATCCCGTATTTGGTTTATGCGGCTTCGATAAAGCACTCAGGGTGATCCTCCGGATTCACGAGAAGCTGGTACTGACAGCCTTCATCCGTGATTTTCTGCTCCAGGATACGGAGCAGGGTCAACTTGTGCAGAGATGCGTAGGTATAGGAAACGGAATAATTCAGTGTGGCAACAAACATTTCTGACGAGAACGTGTCGTAGCCAAAGGCCTCATAAATAGCGGTGATGGCTTTCTTCTGATGGGGTTTGAGCTTGGAGAATTCTGTTTGCAGCTCCCGGTTAATCGTGTAGTCGCCATCAGGCTGCTTCGTAATCAGACCAAGCTGGGCTGCCAGTGCGGTGTCGGCCAGCCACATGTTGTCACTATAGCCTCGCGCTTCGTAATCGCTGCGAAGAAGCGTCCCTTTGGCGAGGCAGGACCGCAACACTTCGGAAACGCGCCTGTCCCTGTTGGAGGTAGAGGATTCGGATAGAATATTCAGCTGCTCCAACACATCCTGCGAGTATCCTTCTGCCAAAGCTGCCACAGGCTCTGGCGCAGAGTGATTGTCCTCCGGCGGGCTTACAGGCGGAGTAGGCTCTCCGGCAAAGAGCGTGGGATGATCGTTGGGATTGACACGCAGGCGGTACACAAAAACGTCGTTCTCCTGGCAGTCGATCAACCGGAGCAAGGAAAGCTGATGGAGTAACGAGCATGTACTGGATTTTCCCAGCTTCATGGCGGCCATCGCGCCTTCTCTGGTGAAGGGCTCCGATCCGAAGCTCTGATACAGGGCTGAAAGCGCCGTCTTCTGGGAGCCGCTGGGTGTTGGCAAGGTTTCAATGATGTTTCGGTTGATCCTGTATACACCGGGAGCCACCTTTTTCACGATGCCCATCTGCTCAGGAAGCAGCATATCCGTGTAGATTTTTGCTGCATCCTCCGCGTCCGTATAGTCCGCAGCCGTGATCATCCCTTTGGGAAGGCTGGCAGCCAGAATCTCGCCAATACGGCGGTCCTTAGCCGATCTTGCCGAGCTGCGGAGCTCCGCAATGGCCTGCATGATCTCCGGCGAATAATCCTGTGGCCCAAGAGGCAGTTGGGCGGTGGCAAACTGATAAATCATGCAGCGATTGGTCCGTTTTCCGACGCTTTCAATCAGGCTCATCTCTCTGAGGTGTGTCACAAAATTGCCTGCCTGCTTCAAAGTAAAGCCACAGCCATTGACGATGTCGTCTACTGTAAACGTGTCCACCTGATTGTCCATCAGGCTGAGCAAGAATTTTGCGCCGGTTTTCATGACTGGACCGCTGTTCGAGGCCAGATGGCAGAGCTTGCCCCGCACCCTTGCTATACTGGTCTCTGAATCCATTTCCGTCTCATTTCCAGCCCAAGAATCTGCCGAGAGCCAGTCCTTGTTTTCACCTCCTCTCTCCGGGTTGTTAGGGTCAGTTTCCGTAGGAACCTCACTTGCCTCTGCAGTCTCCGTTCCCGGTGGCGCAAGCCTCCCACTGTCAGGTGGCGTCGGGTCAGACGCAGGCACGGCAACTGCCATGAGCGGTGTACGGGCCAGTTCCATTTCTGCCTGCCGGGACCGTTCTTCCTTTTGCCTTTGCCGTAGCCGCCGTTCCTCCACAGCGCGGGAGAGGAGCTCAAGATAATACTCAATAAAGTAGGTCAGATCGCAGCCATTCTCCTCCCGCAGAATGTTGAGCATGGCCTCGTAATAGCAGTCTGCACCGACCATTGCACGCACATAGGGCAGCGCCCAGTTGGAAATCTCGCTGCGGTCAGAGAACGTGGACAGATCTGTTTTGGAATACGAATCGTAGTCCAGTTCCAGCGCGCGGGCAACGACCGTCATAGCCTCCTGCCGTGAGATCGGCGCGTCCGGGGCCATCGCAGAAGAACTGCGGCCGGTATAAGTACCCATCTGGACGGCGAGCGCAACGTCGTTGTAATACCACTTGCTCTTGGATACGTCCTTATACTGCGAAATATCTGCCGCCTTGTAGCACCCGAACGAGCGGTTGATGATCGCCGCCATCTCCGCGCGTGTCATGTCGCCGTTGGGGTCGATAATGGTGCTGGATTTGCCGTAAAGCAAGCCGTTATCCACAGCGGCGCTAACCGCTTCGGCGTACCATGCGGTACGGTCGAAATCGCGGAAATCCGTAGCTTTGCGGTTGGGTGTGCCTGCCGCCGACGCGCTGACTGCCAGCAATAAGCACGATACTGCCGCAAGGAACAATGCGAGGATTCTTTTTCGTTTCATTTTGAAGTCCTCCTTGTAGAATCAGGTAAGGGGAACGCTTTGAGCGTTCCCCTTGAATAAATTGCGATCAGACCGCATCCCAAGCGATAATGAA
>SFNH01000160.1 GCA_004554205.1 Clostridium sp. | reverse complement strand
TGGAGCCGCATGGAAAACCATGAGGACGATGAATATACCGGCAAAAATGGGAAGAAATACTATAGCTATCAATTCTATGTAAAGAACATCCGAAAATACATAAAAGGCCACAATTCGGAGCTTTCCCCGCTGGAACTGGAGTTTATTGAGTGGCCCAAAATTCAACTGGCACTTTCCGCCGAAGGATTCCTGTTTGGACTAAAGGAAAAGGAGGAATTGGGGCAGCAAGAAAAAAACGAAATAATTGGATTGAGCCTTGACGAAAAATATAGGCAAATCTACGAAATTCTGAAGGACAGAGGCTACGACATTCCTCGCTAATCTATATCCCCGACTTTCCATGCTGGAAAGCCGGGGATTTTTTTGTCACTCCAATTCCTTCACACAGCGGAAGTCTTTGCAATAGCCGTAGAGAACCATAGCCTGAGCGAGAAGGCAGGCTTCGTTATTTGCGACAATGTGGGGCGCACGGAGAGCCAGCAGCTTTTGCAGCCTTTTGGCACGAATATTCAGATGATAGGCGATTTCCTCCATGCCGGGGTCCGGGTAGGGGAGCATCGTCTGGGCATCGCAGGGCTTCTCGCCGGCATTTTCCAGCTTGGCATAGAGGGATTCATACACCGCCACCGCCTCCTCGGCGTCCGCCTTCGTCCAATTCATGCGACAGATATAGTAGCCCTGCTCCACGCAATCATCGCAAGGCCATTGGGGGACGATCAGAATGCCGTTTTCGTCAGTGTAGGCAAACATACGGCGGATCACTTCAGCAGGGGTGAGGACGATGCTTTGGTCGGGATTGGCAATGAGAAGATTTTTGGGTGTGTTCATAGGTCAGCCTCCATATCATTTATTTTTCTTCATGATAACAAGGCTTTTGGAAAAACCCAAGTTAAATCCAAAAAATTTTCTTCCTCTGATTCAAAGCTGCGACAGCAGCACCCGCAGCCCGCCAGAGCAGGCGGGGCTGCGCAGCGTCCGCAGGGCAAGCGATGTGATCCGCTCCGCATCCTCCCGGGAAAGGTCAAAGTGCTGCGCGGCTTCCTCCGCCGTGTGGGGCAGCCCGTCCGCAAAGCCGTATTGGTACAGGATCACCTCCCGCTGTTGTTCGGAGAGCCGCCGCAGGGCGTTTTGTATTTCGATTTCCCGATTTTCCCGGTTTCTCTCCACGGCGGACACGATGGCTTTCTCCCCGTATATCTCCTCCAGCAGACGCATTTGCGCATCGGGATCAAGATTATGCCGCTTCATTGCATCAAAGCCTTTCTTTCAAAATTTTTATAGGTACATCGGCAGGCTCTTTCAAACTCCTCCGGGAATCGCAGCTTGTACCATCCCAGCTCCACGGCGGCCATGGCAAGCTCCACCGTATAGGCTTTGTGATACCCGGGTGCATTTTCGGAGACAGAGCCGTTTTGCAGATGGCATATCGCCTTCCGTATGCCGGTGAAATTCCTCGGCAGACTGCTTCGCAATTCCCTATCCGTCAGGCCGTTCAGCACCAGCTCCACCGCACACGAAATCAGACTGTCCGTCGCTGCGGTGGTGGAGGGTTTGGCCAGCAGGCTGTCATATACCGCTCGATCGTGCAGGTCGATGCAGCTTACTTCGCACCCGGTCTCCCGGCAGAGCCAAGCGAGCAGGTCTGACGCATCATATCCCAAGCAGTCCATTTTCAACCAGGCATTTGTCAAATCGTAAAAATTAAAATGGGTGCAGATCTCTCTGCCGGGGTCGTCCATAGCGTATTGCAGCGGGAGGGAGCTTTCCGACTCGATTTCCCCCGGAAGGAGGACATAGCCGCCCGGATACTGTCGGACGCCGCGCCGGACACCGGTCAGACATTCGACTATACGCGCCCGCACCTCTTCCGGGAAAGAGTTGCACTGTTTCTCCTCATATTCCCGGATATAATACCGAGCAATTTTATCTGAAATGGTGGCAGTAGCGCCGGCTCTCACCACCCGATTCTCTCCGAACAGCTCTGCGAACACCCCCATCATGCGCCCCTGTGCGAAGAACTCCCCAGGAATAATGAAATCAAAGTCAGGCAGTTTTTCCCCGTCCTGCCCCCAAAAATCCTGCCACGGGATATTCTGCCCGTCCCGCGCCATGCGCTCTCCGCAGCTCGGACAGGTTTTGTCCGGCAAATCGAAGCCGGATTCCACGCCGCACGCCGGAAGCTCCGTATGTCCGCAATGGCGGCAGTGATAATGGGGCGGCAATGGGTTGATGCGGCTGATGCCGGAAAAATAAGCCAGCAGGGATGCACCTGCCGACCTACGCGTCATGACAGGGACGCCGCATTTGCCGCACAGGTCATGGGCTAAGGCAGCGGCAATTCTGTACGAGGAAGCAGACTTCTGTTTTTTCACAACGGCACTTTCTTGGGCCAGTCGCTCTGTTATAAGATCAGTCAACAGCCCATCATATTCGTCGGCCTTGCTTTGACAGCGGTCAAGAAGAAGCTGTTCATCTTCCGGCCTTGCCCATGTGGGTTCTGTCGCAATCGGGCGAAGCTCCTCCGTCCGTTCTGCCAGCAGATTTGTGTTGTCAATGACCACCTCCCGGGCTTTTTCCTTGCCGAGATAGGCAAAGTCCCGGAGCATTTCCCGAGTGGATCGCAAATACAGGGAGCCGTGGCTGCTGCACCTGAGAATACGGCGCGCCTGTTCATCCTCGGGCTTGAGATAATGGACATTTCCCGTGGCGCAGACGGGAATTTTCAGTTCATCTCCCAACTGCACAATGATTCTGTTGATCCGCCGAAGCTCCTCCTGGATTTTCCCCGCCTCGGGAACCACGACTTTGCAGTTCCAAACGGGCTGTATCTCCAGAAAATCATACGCCCGGGCAATGGCCGATAGGCGCTTTTCTCCCCGTGCAGCCGCAGAAAACAGTTTCCCGTTGCCGCAGCCGCTGCCGACCAGTAGTCCCCGGCGGTGCTGCTGCAGATCCGCTCCTGTCACCAGCGGCACACCTCGGAAATGGTGCAGGTGGGACTGCGTGATGAGTTGATACAGATTTTTAAGCCCCGCTTCGTTCTGCACCAGGATCGTCACATGGTACGGCGGGGCATCCCCACTGTCTGCGCAGTACGCCTCCATGCCATATAGAATTTTGATGCTGCGGCCCTCCTTTTTGCATTGCTCTGCTGCACGCATTGCCTCAGGGAAAGCCTGCGCACAGCCGTGATCCGTTACGGCGATGGCCGGTTGCTCCTGCTCTGCCGCAGCTCGGACATAGTCACCGGCGGAGGCCACCGCATCCATACGGGACATTTTGGTATGCACGCTCAGCTCCACGCGTTCTTTCTTCATCGCATTCACTCCTCCTTGTGCTGATATGTGGTAAAAACGAGTTTAATAAAAAGAGATGTGCCGCATTCTGTAGGAATGCGGCACCCGGCTTTCTCACTTGCCCGAATTCAGCAGCATGGTAAGCTGATCGCCGGAGGCCACCACCCGGCCGTAA
>SFNH01000034.1 GCA_004554205.1 Clostridium sp. | reverse complement strand
GAATCCCGAGATCAGAGGCTTATACCAGTTCATCAACCAGCAGTTTTTACTCAGTGAATTCCCGAATGTGCGGCTGGTAAACCGTGAGGATGATTTGGGCGAGGAGGGGCTTCGCAAGGCAAAAATGTCTTATAACCCCTGTGGATTTGCGCGGAAATATCTGGTTGAGCAGAGAAATTTCAAACCGGAAGCGTGATAGGCTGAAATGGTCTGGGAGGA
This sequence comes from Clostridium sp., assembly GCA_004554205.1. Lineage (GTDB taxonomy): Bacteria > Bacillota > Clostridia > Lachnospirales > Lachnospiraceae > Brotaphodocola. Next base: position 40,142 of record SFNH01000034.1, on the reverse strand, counting down.
GTGACCGGATGGTAAAATATCTCGACGCTGTGGAAAAGCAGCTCAGCAGGGAACTGTGGGAGGAGGCATTCCCGCAAGATTCCCGATCTTTTGATGATTATTATTATCAGGAAAAGATGAAGGATAACCGGGTTCTTGCGATCTGTGAGGAGAAGGGGGCGGCTGCGGAAGGTGAAATGTCAGCCGTCGCGCCGGAACGGAAGGTTGTGATTCAGGCAATGATCCAGCTTAATCCGTATCTGCTTGAGGTGCGCCATTTTAAGTGGAGGGCAGACTATCTGGTGGGCGTGGCTACCCGGATAGAGAAACGTCATCAGGGCTGTATGCGTCGTCTGCTGCTGCGCATGATGGAGGATATGCGGGTGGAGCAGATGCCGTTCTGCTTTCTGATGCCGGCAGACGAGGTAATCTATAAACCGTTTGGCTTCACCTGGATCTTTAGACAGCCGCAGTGGAGGCTCCGGGAGAATATCCCGCTCGCCCGCCGTGCTGTTTTGCCGGTGGAGAAAAATGCACCGGAGGGCTTTCCCGCGCGGGGGTATACAGAGTTTTTGGCAGGTTTTATGAATCAGTGGCTCGCAAGGCGATATCAAGTGTATGCTGTGCGGGATGAGGAATATCTGGTGAGGCTCTTAAAGGAGCTCGCGAGTGAGAATGGAACATTGGATATGCTGTATGACGGCGATACGGTGATCGGTCTTGCGAGTGAGTGGGGCTTAGAAAAAAGGGAGCAGCGCCTTTTGTACTGTGAGGAGCCGTATGTGGAGGTGACGGCGGAGCCGAAGCCTGCGATCATGGCTCGGATCATTTCGCCCGAGGTGTTTGTACAGGCGATACGGCTTCGGACGTCGGTGGCGGAGAAGGAGAAAACCCTGCTTCTCGATATCAAGGACGACCAGATCGGGCGGAATAACGCCGCATGGCTGTGGCGCTTGAATCACGAGACCTCGCGGCTGGAGCGCTTGCAATCCGGTATGTTCGATGCACTGCAGAGAGCAGACGCAAATGGAGAGCCTATTCTGCATTTGTCTATCGACGAGCTGACCTCCTGGTTGTTTGGATACGGAGTTCCGGAGGCTGCGCGGGAGTATGACATGCTGGTGGAGACTCTCCACGGCGTTTTTTTGGACGAGATCGTATGAGAAACTAAGACGAGGCAGCTGTGAAGCTGCGGAATAGTTACAGGACAAGAACTTTTGGGAGGCGGGGCGATGTATCAGGCAGATGAGGCGAGATACGACAGGATGAAGTACAGGCGGTGCGGACGGAGCGGGATCTTGCTTCCGATGGTGTCGCTGGGACTGTGGCAGAACTTTGGCCTGGAAAAGCCGCTTTCGGAGCAGAAAACGATTATCTTTAAGGCGTTCGACTTAGGGATCACGCACTTTGACCTGGCGAACAACTACGGCTTCCCGGCGCGCGGGCTTGCGGAGGAAAATTTTGGAAAAATACTCCACGACGACATGGGTGCATACCGGGAGCAGATTCTGATATCGACCAAGGCGGGGTACGATTTCTGGCCAGGGCCTTACGGGAACTGGGGTTCCCGAAAATACCTGATTTCAAGCCTCGACGCGAGCTTAAGACGACTGAAGCTTGATTATGTGGACATTTTCTACCATCACCGCCCGGACCCGGAGACGCCGCTTGAGGAGAGCATGGGTGCGCTGTCGGATATGGTGCGTCAGGGGAAGGCGCTGTATGTGGGCATCTCCAATTATCCGGCGGAGGAGGCGAAAAGAGCGATCGCCATTCTGCGGGAAAATGGGACTCCTTGCCTGATTCATCAGCCGCGCTACAATATGTTTGAGCGCTGGGTGGAGCGGGATCTTCTCAAGGCGCTGGGAGAGGAGGGCGTGGGCTGTATCGCCTACAGTCCGCTCGCGCAGGGCTTTTTGACGGACAAGTATCTAAACGGCGTGCCGGAGGGGTCGCGCGCTTCGCGTGCGGGGACCACGGTGGGGAGACGTTATATAACGGAGGACCGCGTAGAGAAGGTGCGAAGGCTTAACGATATCGCCGCGGGTCGCGGGCAGAGCCTGGCGCAGATGGCGCTTACGTGGGTCTTGAGAAGACCGGAGGTGACGAGCGTCCTTATCGGCGCGAGCAGCGCCGCTCAGCTTGAGGACAATGCAGCCGCGCTCGACTGTCCCGAATTTACGGCGGAGGAGCTTGCGGCGATCGACGCGGCGCTGGGCGAGGATCCGGGGCAGATACTGTAAGAAAGCGTATCGGAAGGGCTGGAACAATGGAGCGGAAGTGGGATTTTGAAGTCGGCGATGTGGTTAAACTTAAAAAGAAGCATCCCTGCGGCAGCTATGAGTGGGAGATCCTGCGCGTGGGTGCGGACTTCCGCCTCGAATGCCGGGGCTGCGGGCGCCAGGTGATGGCGGAGCGGAAAATGGTGGAGAAAAATGCGAGAGACCTTACGAAAAATCCAGGAAAATTGTAACGGTTCAGCGCAGGACTTTGGCAGTAAGTGCAAAGTCCTACGCTGAACTGTTACCAAAAATCCGGGAATCAATAAAAATAGTGCTTGCATTCATGTCGAATTTCTGGTAAAATAATTACCCGTGACACAATATTCCTTGCTCTTGAAACTGAAGTCAAGGGCCAGAGACCACAAGGAGGTAAAGCAATGAACAAATACGAATTAGCAGTTGTTCTGAGCGCAAAACTCGAGGATGAGGAGAGAGCCGCAGCGCTGGAGAAGGTACAGGGTTACATTACCCGTTTCGGCGGCACTGTGACAGGCGTGGATGACTGGGGCAAGAAGAGACTTGCCTACGAGATCCAGAAGATGAAAGAGGCTTTCTATTATTTCATCAAGTTCGAGACTGAGAATTCCGACTGCTCCAATGAAGTTGAGGCGCATGTTCGCATCATGGAGCCGGTGATCAGATATCTTTGCGTTAAGCAGGACGAGCAGTAAGCAAATAGACAAGCAGCTTAAAAAGGAAGAGTGATGGTATGAATAGAGTAATCCTTATGGGAAGATTGACCAGAGATCCGGAGGTGCGCTACACCCAGGGTGAGCGCTCCATGGCAGTTGCAAGATATACGCTCGCGGTGGACCGCAGAGGGCGCCGTAGCCAGGACGGCGAGCAGACCGCGGACTTTATCAACATTGTCGCGTTTGATAAGGCGGGCGAGTTCGCGGAGAAGTATTTTCATCAGGGCATGAGAGTCCTGGTATCGGGCCGGATTCAGACGGGCAGCTACACCAACAAAGAAGGTCAGCGTGTTTATACCACCGACGTCATTGTGGATGATCAGGAGTTTGCGGACAGCAAGAATTCATCAGGCGGAAACAGCGGAGAGGGCGGATACCAGCCGACATCCAGACCGGCTCCGTCGAGCGCGGTCGGCGATGGCTTCATGAATATCCCCGATGGTGTGGAAGACGAAGGACTGCCCTTTAACTAGGGGCACGGATCATTTGAAGAAGGAGGCAGTACCAATGGCATTCAATAAAACGGATAAAGCAGACGGCGCCAAAGTGAGAAGAGGCGGTATGCGCAGAAGGAAAAAAGTTTGTGTGTTCTGCGGCGACAAGAACGGTGTGATCGATTACAAGGATACCAACAAGCTGAAGAGATATGTATCCGAGAGAGGCAAGATTCTTCCGAGAAGGATCACCGGAAACTGCGCGAAGCACCAGAGAGCGCTTACGGTTGCGATCAAGAGGGCGCGTCATATCGCGCTGATGCCGTACACGATGGAGTAACATCAAAAAAGTTCCGCCTGACCGCGGAACTTTTTTTCGCCCTTTTTTATTCCTCCGCATTATTTCCTTTTACGACAATCCCGTTGACTTCGATCCCGCCGTCGATGGCGATGACAAGGCACTGTCTCCCGTCAATCTCGCGGGTCTCGATCAAGTCGGTGCGTTCCGGGTTCACCTTCACGATCACGTCCGGCGTCTTCACCTCGAAGGCGCGGGTGTTTACAAGATTGGAGGCGAAGATGACGGCGCTCTCGCCGGCAGCCTCGTCAAAGTTTTTGTCGAAGGTTATAAGGTGATCTTCCTCGACGCCGCTGTGCTCAAGCAGGGCCTTGACCTGATGCTTGTCCAGGATGAGCGGCTCCGGCTTGTCTTTGTTTTCCTCAAGCATATCGCTTAAATTTTCGTGGATGGTCTTTACCGTCTCATAGCTGCAGGATTCGCCCAGCGTCTCCTCGATGACGGAGCGGAAGGAGTCCCTCTGGTATCCGGCGGGCAGAGGCAGCGGACAGCCTAAGATCCGCTCGATAAAGGCGTCGTGCAGGTCGTCGCTGTCCTTAGAGTAGTAGAGCGCGCCGTGCAGATCGGTGGAGCGGTCGTTAAAGGCGGGGAACAAAAAGCCGAGCTCCGGCATCTGTACGACCCAGTCCCGGACGCGGTTTGAAAACGTGTTCTCCAGCTCGTTGTAGCTTAAGCCCGGTTTTGATAAATCGACGGGGCAGATGGAACACATGATGTAGCTGTACACTTCGTCGGAGGCGTCCTCCATTGTAAGCCCGTCGGAGGTCTTTCCGGGAATGTCGTAGGCGTCGTGGATCAGCAGGATCAGGTAATTCCCCACATAATCATAGGCTTCGATGATCCGGTCGTAAAATGTGTCGAGCAGCGCATCATCCTGAAGGCGGCTGGCGCGCAGCCTCAAGAGGAATTTCTGCGTGCCGCCCTCCATCTCGGAGTCGAGCGGAAATTCCAGATTGATCAGATTCTTCCCAAGAGCGCCGGACAGATTTTTTCGGAGAATGTCAAAATATTTGAACATATCCTCCTCCGGCAGGGATAAAAACGCTTCTTTGAATGTTGTCTTCTTATTCTTTTCGCCGTCCACATAGCAGCCGCAGATGCGCGAAACAGTGCAGTTTGACGGGGTGAAACGGCGTTTGATCTCGGAAATTTCTTTTTTTATCATATCGCAGCTCTCCTTTTTATGGGGCGGAAAGAACCTGCCCATGATACTATCTTAATATAAACTCAGGGAAATGACAATGAGAAATTGACGCATGGATGAACTGCTACAAGCTGAAACATTAGTAATAATCCGGGTATGGACGAATGGGCGAAGCTGTGGTACAATTTACACGAAGCGTACACTGCGTTAAGTGTTATAGCCGGATTCCCGGAATTCGGCAGGGAGATGGATATGAAAGACAAGATAAAGGTTAAGGGGCAACTAAGCGGATACCTGGCGTGGCCGCTCCTGCTCTCTTTATTTGTGATAGCGGCGAATGTAGTGATTGCCCTGGTTGACGATCTGGCAGGCTGGGTGATGCTTTTCTTTACGCTGATTTACCTTCTCGTCGCGGCGTGGATCTGCTTCTACAGCCGCAGGCGGATACTGGGCGGGCTGGTGGAATTTTCCGCCGAGTATGCCTGGATTCAGAAACAGCTCTATGCGCTGGCTGATGAGGAGGGGCGTGTGATCTGGATGAACCGGGCATTCCGGGGGGTGATGGGACTTGAGAAAAACAGCCGGAAAATGCTCCCGGCGATATTCCCGGAGGTGACGCGGGCCGATCTTGCCACCGATGACGAGGCTGTGGCGGTGCACACATCATGCGGGGGATTTAAGTTCCGCCTGATCCTGCGCCCGATGTATGTGAGCGGTACGGAGAAAGAGGACAAAGAGGTGCTTGTCGGCAGAGAGAAGCTGCTTGCGGTCTATCTGTTTGACGAGACGGAGATCCTGCGCTGCCGAAAGGAGATCACGGACGAGAAGATGGTGGCGGGTCTCATTTATCTGGACAATTACGAGGAAGCGCTCGAGAGTGTCGAGGAGGTGCGGCGCTCCCTGCTTACCGCCCTGATCGACCGTAAGATCAATAAGTATATCGGTTCGATGGACGGCGTAGTTAAAAAGCTCGAGAAGGACAAATATTTCTTCACCATCAAGCAGAAGTACATGGAGCAGATACAGGAGGAGCGCTTCTCCATTCTGGAGGAGGTCAAGGGCGTCAATATCGGCAATGAGATGGCGGTCACGCTGAGCATCGGGATCGGTCTTAACGGCGAGAGCTACAGCCAGAATTATGAGTATGCCCGGGACGCGATCGACATGGCGCTGGGGCGCGGCGGCGACCAGGCGGTCGTCAAGGACGCGGGCCGGATCCAGTATTACGGCGGCAAGGCGCAGCAGCTTGAGAAGGCGACCCGCGTGAAGGCGCGCGTGAAGGCCCATGCGATGCGGGAGCTGATGGAGACGAAGGATAAGCTGCTGATCATGGGGCACAAGATGAGCGACATTGACTCCTTCGGAGCGGCGGTCGGAATCTACCGGATCGCCACGGCGTTAAACAAAAAGGCGCACATTATCATCAATGAGGTGACGACCTCCGTGCAGCCGATGATGAACCGCTTTTTGGAGAGCCCGGATTATCCGGAGGATATGTTTTTAAATGGAGGGCAGGCGGCGGAGCATGTGGACGGCAGCACTATGCTGGTGGTCGTGGATGTGAACCGCCCGAGCATCACGGACGCCCCGGAGCTTTTAAAGATGGTGAAGACGATCGTCGTTCTCGACCATCACCGACAGGGCAGCGAGGTCATAAACAACGCGGTGCTCTCCTATGTCGAGCCATATGCGTCCTCCACGTGTGAGATGGTCGCGGAGGTGCTCCAGTATATTGCGGACGGCATTAAGATCAGACCTGCGGAGGCCGATGCGATGTACGCCGGCATTGTGATCGATACCAACAATTTCACGAATCAGACCGGTGTGCGAACCTTTGAGGCGGCGGCGTACCTGCGGCGCTGCGGCGCGGATGTGACACGCGTGCGCAAGATGTTCCGGGACGACATGGTGGATTACAGGGCGAAAGCGTCCGCAGTCGCCTCGGCGGAGGTGTACCGGGATGCATTTTCCATCGGCGTCTGCCCGGCGGACGGACTCAAGAGCCCAACGATCGTGGGCGCCCAGGCGGCGAATGAGCTGCTCGAGATTAAGGGGATCAAGGCTTCGATGGTTCTGACCGAGTATCACGATGTCGTGTACGTCAGCGCCCGTTCCATTGACGAGGTAAATGTCCAGGTGATGATGGAGAAGCTTGGGGGCGGGGGACACCGCTCTATCGCGGGCGCGCAGCTTTCGGGCGTGAGCATCGAGGAGGCGAAGCGCCGCGTGAAGGATGTAATTGATGAGATGCTGCAGAAAGGAGATATATCATAATGGAAATTGTACTGTTGGAGGATGTGAAGGCCCTTGGGAAAAAGGGGCAGATCGTGAAGGTAAATGACGGCTACGCGCGCAATTTTATCCTTCCGAAGAAGCTCGGAGTCGAGGCGACGCCAAAGAACTTAAATGACTTAAAGCTCCAGAAGGCAAACGCGGCGAAGGTGGCGGCGGAGCAGCTTGCCGCGGCGAAGGAGCTGGCGGAGAAGATTGAGAAGGTATCGGTTACCATGAAGATGAAGGCAGGCGAGGGCGGAAAGGCATTCGGCTCTGTTTCCGGCAAGGAGATCGCGGCGGCCGCGGCGGAGCAGCTCGGGCTCGACATTGATAAGAAAAAGATGGTGCTGCCGGAGCCGATCAAGACCTTTGGGACGCACGAGGTTTCAGTAAAGCTTCACAGGGATGTGACGGCGAAGCTTACGGTAAAGGTGACGGAATCATAGTGCGTGTATCCGTTTAGATAGGAGATTGACAGAAGATGGATGAAACCCTGATGAAGCGGGTGCTTCCCCATAGTGTGGAGGCGGAGCAGTCGGTGATCGGGTCCATGCTGATGGACAGGGACGCGATCGTTGCTGCGGCGGAGATAGTTACATCATCGGACTTTTATCAGCAGCAGTATGGCATCATGTTTGAGGCTATGGTGGAGCTGTTTAATGAGGGCAAGCCGGTGGATCTGATCACCCTCCAGGACCGTCTGAAGGAGAAGGATGTGCCGCCGGAGGTGAGCAGCCTGGAGTTTGTCCGGGATATCATTACCACAGTGCCGACCTCGGCGAATGTGAAATCCTATGCGGGTATCGTCCGCGAGAAAGCGGTTTTAAGAAGGCTGATCAAGCTTAATGAGGAGATCGCCAATACCTGTTACGCTGGAAAGGAACCGCTCGAGCAGATTCTCGCCCATACGGAGAAGTCGGTTTTTGACCTGCTTGAGAGCCGGAATTCGAGAGAGTTCGTGCCGATCCGCCAGGTCGCGCTGAATGTTTTGGAAAAAATAGAGGTCGCCTCCAGAACGCAGGGGACGGTGACGGGCATCCCGACAGGATTTATTGACCTTGACTACAAGACTTCGGGCATGCAGCCGTCGGATTTTGTGCTGATCGCGGCGCGCCCGTCCATGGGCAAGACGGCGTTTGTGCTGAATATGGTGGATCATGTGGCGGTGCGAAAGGGTCTGCCCTGCATGATCTTCAGTCTCGAGATGTCGAAGGAGCAGCTTGTGAACCGTATGCTTTCCATGGAGTCCAATGTGGATTCCCAGAAGCTGCGGACGGGGAATCTGTCGGATTCCGACTGGGACGCGATCGTGGAGGGAATCGGCGTGATCGGCAATTCCAGGCTGATCATTGACGACACGCCGGGCATCTCCATTACGGAGCTGCGCTCCAAGTGCCGGAAGATGAAGCTGGAGTACGGCTTGAGCATGATCATCATCGACTATCTGCAGCTTATGTCGGGAAGCGGGGGCAGGAATAATGAGAGCCGCCAGCAGGAGATTTCTGAGATTTCGCGCTCGCTTAAGGCGCTGGCGCGCGAGATGAATGCGCCGGTGGTGGCGCTGTCGCAGCTCTCCCGCGCCTGCGAGACGAGGACGGATCACCGCCCGATGCTCTCGGATCTGCGCGAGTCGGGCGCCATTGAGCAGGATGCGGACGTGGTGATGTTTTTGTACCGCGACGATTATTACAATAAGGACACGGACACCCCGAATATCGCCGAGGTGATCATTGCCAAGCAGCGTAACGGCCCGATCGGTACGGTGAACCTGCTCTGGCAGCCGGAGTTCACAAAATTTGTAAATCTGGCGAAGTAGGATGGGCTGCCGCAAAAATTATCTGCGGCAGCTCTCTTTTTCTTTATCTTAATCATAATTCTTAACCTTCCCTCATATTATATAAGTAGGTATGAAATCTAAGAGACATAAGGAGAGAAAAGGATGGACGAGACACATTACTCCATATCGGAGGCGAGCAGGCTGGTCGGGGTGGAGAACCATGTCCTCCGGTACTGGGAGGACGAGCTTCATTTAAAGATACCTCGCGACGGGAAAGACCATCGGTACTACACGGAATTACATATCCAGATGTTTCAGAAGATAAATGAATTAAAGGAAAAGGGCTACCAGTTAAAGGCGATCGAGCCGGTGCTTAAGAGGAAGATAGATGGGGCCATGGAGGCAGATATGGACAAGGTGTTGGAGCAGAACGCGGTGAGTATATTAGAAGAAAATGCGGGGGAAGAGATGGAAGGGGAAGGGAAACTGGAGACGCTGCAGAAGCGGGAGACGGAGATATTGTCCCAGACGGAGAAGATGGAGCAGTTCCGGCAGCTCATGAATCACATCATCGGAAATGCAGTCACACAGGCTATCCGTGAGAACAATGAGGCGCTCAGCGACGAGATCAGCCGCCAGGTCAACGACCGCATGGTGCAGGAGATGGAGTACATGATGCGCATAAACGATGAGCGGGCGGAGGAGCGCTTCAAGATGCTGGACGAGACCCTGCGCGCATACCAGAAGGAGAGCAAGGGAAAGGCGGAGGCTGCCGCCACGAAGCTGCCGTTTTTTAAGAGAAAAAAATTCGGGCGGAACGGGAAGAAACTGATGTCGTAAAAATGGGGGGACTGCCGCAGCAGGGAATGGCGGCAGCCCTCTTTTTATCATTAAGTTTAGCGGATCAGCGCGCGGCGTCCACAAAGCTTTCAAACAGCCGTGCCGCGGCCGGATCCTTTTCCCATAAGTATTCGGGGTGCCACTGGACGCCGATAAAGTAGGGATAATCCGGCTTCTCGATACACTCCGCGAGCTGATTCGGCGCGTAGCCGGAGACAACAAGCCCGGGCGCGACCCTGCGCACGCCCTGATGGTGCATACTGTTGACTTTCAGGGCGTCGCACTGTGAGAGCTCGGCGAGGCGGGTGCCCGGAACGATCTTTACGGTGTGCGCCGGTATGTCATAGGGGAAGGGCTGGGCGTGGGCGACCGGGAAGTCTTCTTTAAACTGGCTGGGAAGATCCTGATAGATATCGCCGCCCAACGCGATATTTAAAAGCTGTATACCGCGGCAGATGCCGAGAACCGGCTTTTTCGCGGCCATCACAAGCCTCAGGAGCGCAAGCTCCATCTGATCCCGGCGCAGGCAGACATTCCCGCAGTGTGCATGGGTCTCCTCGCCAAAGAAAAAGGGGTGGACGTCGGGACCGCCGGTAAATAAAAAGCCGTCAAAGGTATCTGTGAGCTGCCTGAGGTCGTCGTCTGCGAGGTCGAGGGGCAGGATCACAGGGACACCGCCTGCCGCGCGGATCGCCTTTAAGTATCCCGGCCGCATATATGGCTCGTCGCGTTCAGCATTAAAGTAAGGAGTAAGGGCAATCAAAGGTTTTCTGGCGGTCATGGAAAATCTCCTTTCAAATTCAGAGTAAAGGAATGCCCCCTTCGCACACAATACGAAGGGGGCATGAGAGCGGCTGTTATCAGCCCTCGTTGATCGCGCCGGTCGGGCATACACCTGCACAGGTACCGCAGGAGATGCAGGCATCGGCATCGATAACGTACTGGCTGTCGCCCTGGGAAATCGCGCCTACCGGGCACTCGCCCTCGCAGGTACCACAGCTAACGCAAGAATCAGAAATTACATATGCCATAACTTTATCCTCCTTAATTTCTGCAACATTTGTTGTGCTTTCATTCTATACCATATAGTCAAAATATTCAAGTGAAAAATAATGGACGGTTGAAAAAGCAGTAACAGTTCACGGTCGACGGATGTAAAACTTTTGCTCGGGCACCTCGCAAAAGTGTTCACCGTCTTCCCTCACAGCAGGGTTTACACCGGTCTCCCTCACAGCAAGGTTGTAGCACCGCTCCCTCGGGGCTGGACAATATCAGCCGCAAGGCTGAACTGTTACAAAAAGCTTATGAAGGTATGTAATACAGCTTGCCAAATTTAGAAAAAACTGCTACAATTACAGCATGTGCAGTAAGGAGGAAGATCATATGCAGATTAGTAAGGATATGTTGATCGGTGAACTGATTGAGAAACACGAACTGGTTGCTCCGATGCTGATGCGCGCGGGTATGCACTGCCTGGGCTGCCCGTCGGCACAGAGAGAATCCCTTGAGGAGGCGTGCATGGTTCACGGTATTGACTGTGACGCGCTGGTAGCGGGCATCAATGAGGTTCTGGCCGATAAATGATCATCATGTGAGTGGGCTGCCGCCAAATAATCGAAGCGGCAGCCCATTTCTGCTTTGTTTCATAGGAAAGTTCGTCCTATGAAGCAAAAACGCTCCGCTTAGGATGCGCACTCCGCGCTTAGGAAACAGGCTGCTGACGCAGCCGCGCTCCGGCGCAAGAGTTCCGCGAGCGGAACTCTGCTTTATAACCGCGACAGCTTCGCAAGGGCATGGCTGCCTACGATCACTTCGTAATGCTCCCGATAATACGCCTCGCTGGCTGCCTCCGGCTTTAGCTTCTCACCGTACTCTGCCAGAATGTTGCAGATGCGGCTGAATGCCAGGGAATCAATGCCCTCGCTTGACAGCACCAGATAATACTGCGAGGTGCCGGGCTTCTTGTAGAGTGCGCTGCCTGTCTCGCATACCTGTGCGGCGGCTCTTGCGGCGTCGCTCACCCGGTCCAGACTGTTAAATCGGTAGATCCTGGGCGAAGCGGCTGGCGCCTGCGGCCGACCGGCGGCATTCTCAGGAGCGGATAGCGCGCTCCCCGCGCCGGGATCCCCAATGGGAAGCCCGAGCATATCTTTCTTAAAGAACTCTATCAAGCTGTCTGCGCCCTCCAAAAGCTCGCTGGTGATCCCGCCGAGGAATCCTTCCTGCTCATCGTCGGATAGCTGGGAAAATTTGGAAAAACGGGTGTCCAGTTCCTCCGGATCTTCTATCTTTGTAATGAGGAGCATCACACTCTCGCCTGAGAGCGGGATCGCCTCAACCATCAGCGGAATATCCTCCGCGTCAAAACCGACTTCGTTTCCGGCCCTCTGAATCATCTCGTGAAACAGATTGCGGGCTTTCTCGCTTCCGTACGCCAGCTCGCCGAGATTTAAGTTGCGGACGCTTAAGTCGAAGCTGGTCAGCGTGCAGCGTATCTGGTTTTCATTGATCCGTTCTATCTTCATAAGATCACTCCTTCCGTAAAAGAAATCCCATCTTCGGATCTTCATATCAGTTATCATTGGCGCTTATGTTCCATTATAATATATAATATAGGGAAAAGGCAATTATTATGTAAAAAAATATAACAGACATGGTAACAGTTCGACCGTGCAGCACTTATCGCGAATTTTACGCCGCATCCCCGGAGAGACAGTCCCGCGTGACACGCTACGTTTCCGGCTCGGTCCGCGCGCCTATTAGCCGCCAGCGCCAGTCGCGCAAACTCGCTTCGCTCGGACAGTGCGCTTTGTGGCGGCAGCTAGCGCAGACCTCGCTACGGAAGCCTCGCTATCGTCACCGGGTCTGTTTTCCGGGGTCTTGCGGCTGATATTGTCCAGCCCCGAGGGAGCGCTGTGCAAACCTTGCTGTGAGGGAGACCGGTGAACACTTTTTCGAGCTGTGCGAGAAAAAGTGTTACATCCGGCGACCGAACAAAAGCGAAAACGTTAGCCGCGACCGAGGTGATCCGCATGGCTAAATTGTTATATATGTCGAAATTTGTCGATGGAATTTTCTTGTAAAAAAATGGGAGATGTACTACAATGGCCCTATGGAGATGATACTTAAGAAGGAGGTGGAAGGATAGAAGAGGTCACTCTGTTTGGGAAATATCAGTTGTGCCGGATACTGGGCCGCGGGAGAAGCGGGACGGTATTTCTGGCGAGGCACAGGGACCTGGAAGAGTACCGGGCCATCAAGCAGGTGCCGAAGACCTGCGTGGATTACAGGCAGTTCCGAAGGGAAGCGCTGATACTTAAGAGCATCCGGCATCCGGGGATACCGATCGTGTATGATCTGGAGGAGGATGAGAAGTACAGCTATCTTATTGAGGAGTACCTGGAAGGGGAAACGTTGTACGCCCTTGTTTCCGACATGGGGCATTTTTCGACGGCGATGACGATCCGATACGGGATTCAGATTTGCCATCTGGTAAGTATCTTGCATTCGGCAAGACCATACCCTATTTTATACCTGGATTTACAGCCAAAGAATCTCTTAGTGAGTCAGGACACAGTGAAACTGATTGATTTTGACCACGCGCTCCATCTGTGTGAGGCGGAGCATCTTACAAAACGGTACGGAACCGTGGGCTGCGCGGCGCCGGAGCAGTATTCGGGAGATATTCTGGATGAGAGAACCGATATTTATGCCATTGGTGCTGTTCTCCATTACATGCTGACCGGACGATATCCCGGAGAAGGCGGCGGGTCGCGCGCGGCACGGCTGCCGGACCGGATGGAGTTAAGGCTCATGCGGGTCATACGGATCTGCATGCAGGAAGAGAAGGCTCGCAGATACCAGTCGACGAAAGAGCTCGGAGAGGAGCTCGAGAAGCTAGAAGCGCAAATTCGGAAAAAAGAGGGACAAAAAGGACTATCATCTCTGACTATTGCGGTGGCGGGAAGCCAAAGAGGCATCGGATGCACCCACATTGCAATGGGACTTACCGCTTATCTTCGGCAGAGCGGGATTTCTGCCATGTATGAGGAGCGCAATGATACAGGTGCGGTGCGGCAGTTTGCCGCGTGCAGCGAAAAAAGGGCGGACCGGTTCGGTATGTACCGGATCCGGGGAGTACCGATGCTCCCGGAGTACGGGGAATGTGTCAGGCTCACGCCTCCTTCTTATCATGTGCGGGTGCTCGATTACGGCACCTGCCGGCAGAGGCTCTTGCAGGAGCAGGCTGATGTGTGCCTGTTAGTCTGCGGGGCAAAGCCCTGGGAGCTTGAGGCTTCCGGGGAGGCAATTCAAAGTCTCAAAGCTCATTTGGGACTTGCGGTGATCTACAATCAGTTCTGCGGGCAGCTGAGTGCGAGGCTGCCGGCTCCGGCGAGGGGGACGGTAAGTCTCCTGATGCCGCATTATTCCAATCCGTTTGAGTGCCGTCGTGCGGTGCGCAGAGTGTACGACGCCGCGCTTGGGGCGTGGCTTGAAGATACGACAGGAGGGAAATTGCTACGGCTGTTTGGAAGAGGAAGGGGTCGTGCCGCCCGGCAGAGCCGGGAAAAGACTGGCGGACCATAGGAATCATCGGAGCCGGGAGAGGGACGGGAACGACGCATCTTGCAGTCTGGCTCGCCAATTATCTGGCTGGCGTGGACCGCGAGCGCGTGGCGGTGCTGGAGAGGAACAAAAGCGGTGATTTTGCAGTGCTGGGACGATTTTTCGCAAAAAGGCAGCAGGAGAGAGACCTGATGTTTCGGATACTGGAAGTGGACTATTATCAAAATGCGGATAACTCTGTTCTGGCCGACTGCTTAAATGGGGATTACCGGCGCGTCATTGTGGATTACGGGAGCATGACCGAGGCGGGTCTTTGTGACTGCGCCCGGTGTGACAGGAAGGTGATCGTAGGCGCTTTGAGCGAGTGGAAGGCAGAGGCATTTCTGGAAGCCCTGAAAATGGACGGGAAACGGGATAAGAGCTGGAAATACGCTGTTTCATTCGGCAGCGAGGAAACCAGAAAAGAATTGGAAAGGATGTTCCATGTCCATTGTCTGCGGATTCCTGCTTCAGTGGATGCCTTTGCCGTCACCCGCGCCGACATGGATTTTTTCAGAAGGATTTTAGAGTAAGCGATACGGGAAACAGGGGCGGCGGGAAGTGCGGCGGAGAAATTTGTGTCACGGCGGATACCTCCGGTGAAGCCGCGCCGCCGCCCGGATCGGAGGAAACGTGAAGGGAAGGAAGCGGCTGACTGACATGGGCAGGAAAGCATATGTGGAGGGCATGAAAAAATATCAGGAAAAGGGTGTTCACGTCCTGATAGACGGAAAGGAGGCAGATGACTCCCAGTGGGATAAGATTTTCGAGATCCGTGAGGACGGAAGCTTCTATATGGGCGACTACATTCTGGAAGACGTGCCGCAGACAGGCGGATGCCGCGAGACCTTCGCAGAATACGGAGCCCGCAGGAGGTTAAAGGAGATACGGTTTGATATTGTGTACAACCGGTAACGCGGCGCAGGAGTGCGCAGAAACGGGGAGGGGCTTCAGGAGAGAATCCCAATTCAGCCGGGAGATGAAGCAGGGGTGGGAAATTTTTTAAAGAATTGTAACTATTCAGGACGGGGGCATCTTCTTGCCCGGCTTTGCCGGACAAGAAGCATCGGAGGTTCCTCCGATGTGAAAACACGGACGGAAACGTGCTTACAAGCAAGCTTGACGCCCGTTTCCGTCCATGTTTTCCCGCCGTCCTGAACAGTTACAAAAAATTTTAAAGAAAAGAGTCGAATTTTGTGGTAAGATATTCACAAGGGTAATGAGCGGGTCAGCGCAGTAAACGCGCGGGCCTGCGGAACAGTTACAATTTGCCATATGGGAGACTCTGCACAATGAAGAAATTTATAACGACTATCATTACTGTTTTTATTACGATCATTGTACTTGCCGGAACAGGGGCGGGCATTTTCCTGTACCGGAAGTATTCGCCGTCAAAGGAGTGGGCAGACCAGAAGGAGTGGTACGGCGCAGGCGGCGATGAGATTGCCGTCATGCTGGACAATGAGCTGGTGGAGGGCGTCACGGGACGGTACATAGACGGGCAGAGCTATCTGCCCCTTAAGTGGGTGAATGATACGCTGAATGAGCGTTTTTACTGGGATGAGGGCAACCGTCAGCTCATCTATGCGCTGCCGGAGTCGATCGTGTACGCGGACGCGGCGACTATGGGGAGCAACGGGAAACCGCTCTTCGTGGAGCGGGAGGACACGGTCTGGCTGATGGCCGGTCTCGTTACCGCCTATACCGATATCCGCGTGGAAACCTTCGCGGATGGCGAGGCAAAGCGCGTGTTTGTGGATACGAGGTGGGAGCCGCAGCAGGTTTCGGTTCTGAAAAAGGACGGGAGAGTCCGTGTCCGCGGCGGCATCAAGAGTGAGATCCTCACGGACGTGCCCTCGGGTGCGGAGGTGACGGTGCTTGATGAGCTGGAAAACTGGAGCCGGGTGCGAACGCAGGACGGGCAGATCGGATATATTCAGAAAAAGGTGCTAAAGGCGTCGGAGGAGCGCACGCTGGTGAGTAGCTTTGATGAGCCGGTATACACAAATATTTCGATGGATGAGCCGGTGGTGCTCGTGTGGCACCAGGTGATCAATCAGGCAGCGAACCGATCCATGGAGCAGTTGATCGCTAAGACGAAGGGGGTCAATGTGATCGCCCCGACATGGTTTATGCTGACGGACAACGAGGGCGGCTTTGAATCCCTGGCGGATCAGTCTTATGTGGATAAGGCTCACGCGATGGGAATGCAGGTGTGGGCTGTGGCGGATAATTTTAATAAGGGAAAAAATGTGCAGTCGGAAGTCCTGTTTTCCGATACCGCGGCGCGGAAAAAGCTGATCGAGGGATTGATCGGGGAGGTTAAGCGGTACGGCATTGACGGGATCAATCTGGATATCGAGGGGATCAAGCCGGCGGCAGGGCCGCATTACGTCCAGTTTATCCGTGAACTGTCGGTTGACTGCCGGAAAAACGGCATCGTGCTCTCCGTGGACACCTATGTCCCGTCGGAGTACACGTCATTTTACAACCGTGCGGAACAGGGCCGGGTGGCGGACTATGTGGTGATCATGGGGTATGACGAGCACTATGCCGGAGGCGAGGCGGGCTCGGTCGCGTCGATCGGCTACGAGCGCAGGGGAATCGAAGAGGCTTTAAAGCAGGTGCCGAAGGAGAAGCTTATCAGCGCGATCCCGTTTTACACGCGCCTGTGGAAGGATGAGGGGGACAAGGTGACCTCCCAGGCGCTCAGCATCACGAGGGCGAAGGAATGGGTGCAGGAAAACAATGCAAAACTGTACTGGCAGGAGGAGTTGGGACAGTATTACGCTGAAGTCGAGAAGGACGGGGGGCTGTACTCGATCTGGCTGGAGGACGAGCGCTCGCTGGGTCTGAAAATGCAGTTGATCCGGGACAATGAGCTGGCGGGCGTGGCCTGCTGGAAGCTTGGATTTGAGCCGGAGGAGATCTGGGATGTGGTGAAATTGCCGTAAAAAGGTGTCTTTTTTCCATTGTCGCGGGATATATTAGAGCAGAGGTGAGGATTGGCGATAATGGGGAGGCGTGGCAGTGGAGCAAAAAAGAGCGGAAATGCTGATGGCAGCGCTGCTTCTTGTGTTTGTGTTTCTGGTTTCCCGTCATGCGGGGCTGATGGCGTCCGGTCAGAATGTGACGGCGGGGGTAAAGAGGCCGGTGGTGGTGATCGACGCGGGGCACGGCGGCAATGATCCGGGGAAGATCGGCGTGGATAAGAGCCTGGAAAAGGACATCAATCTGCGGGTTGCAAAGAAGCTTCGGGGGTATCTGGAAGCGTCGGATGTGAAGGTCGTCATGACACGCGAGGACGACAGGGGACTTTATGAATCCACGGACAGCCACAAGAAGATGGCGGATATGAGGAATCGCTGCGCGAAGATTGAGGAGGCGGATCCCGACATCGTAGTCAGCATTCATCAGAACAGCTATCACGAGGAGGCCATATCCGGCGGTCAGGTCTTTTATTATAAGACCTCGGAGGCGGGGAAGCGGCTGGCGGAAATCCTCCAGAGACGGTTTGATTTTGTCCTGGGAGAAAAGAACACCCGTCTCGCTAAGCCGAACGGAAACTATTACCTCCTTTTGCATGTGAAACAGCCGATCGTCATTGTGGAGTGCGGATTTCTCTCCAACTGGAAGGAGGCCGCGGCGCTGAATTCCGATGAGTACCAGGACCGGCTGGCGTGGACGATACACATGGGAATCATGGAGTATTTGAACAGCAGATAAAAAGCGCTTGCAAACGGCTTGAAAAAGTGATATATAATAACTATAAGTTCTTCGGGGCGGGGTGTGATTCCCCACCGGCGGTACAGTCCGCGACCCGCGAAAAGCGGTTGATCCGGTGCGATTCCGGAACCGACAGTATAGTCTGGATGAGAGAAGAAATTGTGTGAACACCTGTTTTGGAGTGCGAAAAGCAGACACAGCCCCGGATGCTAAAGTCCGGGGTTTTTGTATGTCTGTTTCGGGACAACACACGATTCCTCTTAAAGATGAACTTAAAAAATGAATTTTCAGGAGGAAGAGAGAAATGAAAGAGAGCAGGCTTTTGACAACGAAAAATGTGGTGCTGATGGGAATGTTCGGCGCGCTGGCGGGCGTGCTGATGATCTTTGAATTTCCGCTTCCCTTCCTTGCGCCGAGCTTTTACGGACTGGACATCAGCGAGGTACCGATTCTTGTCGGAACCTTTGCGCTGGGGCCGGTGGCGGGCGCTGTGATGGAGGTGGTAAAGATCCTCGTCAAGCTTGTGCTCAAGCCGACAAGCACCGGGTTTGTCGGTGAGTTCGCGAATCTGACCTTCGGCTGCGCGATGGTGATTCCGGCGGGTCTCATTTATAAGTTTAAGAGGACGAAAAAGGGCGCGATGACGGGTCTTTTTGTCGGCACGGTTTTGATGGCGGCAGCGGGCGTTGTCGGGAATGCGCTTGTGATGATCCCGTTCTATTCCAATTTCATGCCGCTTGAGAGCATCATCGCGGCGGGGGCGGCGATCAATCCCGCGATCAGCAATGTCTGGACCTTTGCGTTTATCTGTGTCGGCCCGTTCAATGTGGTGAAGGGAATTGTGGTATCGCTGATCACGGCGCTTGTATATAAGCGTGTCAGTGTGATCATCCACGGGATCGGGAGCTCCGCAAAAGGGGAGGGAAACCGTGCCCGCGCGTGAGGGCGCGCTGTAAACCTTGCTGTGAGGGAGACCGGTGAACAGTTGCCGGGTTTGTATGACGCCCTGCGGTACACCTTGCACCGCGGGGCGTCTTGTGCTATCATAAAACATATGCAGAGGGGCTGACTGTTCAGTAGGTCTGCGCATTTGCCAAAGGGGATTCTAACACCATGGAGACGAGACTGATCAAGATAGAAGATTCGGAGAATGTAAAGGATGAGGAGCTTTCCTGTGCGGCGCAGATCATCCGCGACGGGGGGCTGGTGGCATTCCCAACAGAGACCGTGTACGGACTGGGTGCAAACGCCCTTGACGAGCAGGCCGCGAAGAAGATTTACGCGGCGAAGGGACGTCCATCGGACAATCCGCTGATCGCACACATCTCATCGTTTGAAGAGCTTGCGCCGCTGGTTTTAAAAATCCCGGAAGCGGGGGAAAAGCTTTCCCGGGCGTACTGGCCGGGGCCGCTCACCCTGGTATTCCCGAAGAGCGGGCGTGTCCCCTACGGCACTACGGGCGGCCTTGACACGGTGGCGGTTCGGATGCCCGGCGATCCGCTGGCAAACCGCCTGATCGCGCTTGCCGGTGTGCCGATCGCGGCGCCAAGCGCCAACACCTCCGGGCGGCCGAGCCCGACCACGGCACAGCATGTGTGGCAGGATATGAACGGAAAGATTGATATGATCATTGATGGCGGGCCGGTGGGAATCGGGGTTGAATCCACGATCGTAGATGTGTCCGGCAGCGTTCCGGTGCTTCTGCGGCCCGGGGCCGTCACCATTGAGATGCTTCGTGAGACTGTGGGGAGGGTGGACATTGACCCGGCGATCCAGGGGCCGCCGCGCGACGACCTGCGTCCGAAGGCTCCCGGAATGAAGTACCGCCATTATGCTCCACAGGCGGAGTTGATCCTGGTGGAGGGCGGGACGGACGCGGTAGTCAGCCGGATCAATTCCCTGGTAAGGGAGAAGCTGGAGCAAAATTACCGGGTGGGCGTGATCTGCACGGACGAGACGAGGGAGCGCTATCGGTACGGAAAAGTCTTAAGCGTCGGGCTTCGGGCGCGGGAGGAGACCATTGCCCACAACCTGTTTGCGGTGCTGCGAAAGTTCGACGATCTCAAGGTCGATTACATTTACTCGGAGAGCTTTTCCGGGGAGCATTTGGGGCAGGCGATCATGAACCGGCTGACAAAGGCGGCGGGGTATCACGTGATTCGTGTGTGAGACGGCGATAAGGAGGAAAGGAAAATGAGTGAGACAGCGAAGCGGGCGGATTATATCTCATGGGATGAGTATTTTATGGGGGTGGCGGATTTATCGGGCAGGCGTTCCAAGGATCCCAATACCCAGGTGGGGGCGTGCATCGTAAGCCGGGATAACAAGATTTTGTCGATGGGCTACAACGGCTTCCCGAAGGGCTGCTCTGACGATGAGTTCCCATGGGGGAAGGACGCTGAGGCGACCGACCCGTACAGCGCCAAGTACCTGTATGTGACACACAGCGAGCTGAACGCGATCTTAAACTACCGGGGCGGAAGCCTCGAGGGGAGCAAGCTGTATGTGACGCTCTTCCCCTGCAATGAGTGCGCCAAGGCGATCATTCAGGCGGGGATCAAGACGATTGTCTATAAGGATGACAAATACCCGGAGTCTCCATCGGTTCGCGCGTCCAAGCGCATGCTGAACGCGGCGGGAGTGCGGTATTACCAGTATGAAAAGACAGGAAGAAAGATAGAGATCCATGTGTAATACGATTGAACAGACTTATCTTGCGGTGGATCTGGAGACGACCGGGCTTGACCCCAAGCGGGACAGGATCATAGAAATCGGCGCGATCCGTGTGGTGGACGGCGCGGAGACGGAGAAATTTCACACAATGGTGAACCCGCGGCGGGATCTTGACGCGCGGATCATAGAGCTGACAGGAATCTCCGGGGAGATGGTGGACAATGCGCCCGATATCGGGGATGTGATCGGGGATTTCGTGGACTTCTGCGGAGACCTCCCGCTTCTGGGACATCATGTGATCTTTGACTATAGCTTTTTGAAGCAGGCGGCGGTAAACCGGAAGGTTGACTTTGAACGCCGGGGTCTTGATACCCTGCGGCTGTGCCGGAGGTTTATGCCGGAGGGAGAGCGGAGGAATCTCGCGTCGGCGTGCGCGTTTTACGGGGTTTGCCGCGAAAGCGCGCACCGCGCGCTGGGGGATGCCCTGGATGCGCATAGGCTGTATCAGGCGCTGATCTCCCGCCATGGGAAGGAGGCGCCGGAGGCATTTGCGGCGCAGCCGCTGATCTATAAGGTAAAGAGGGAGCAGCCCGCGTCGAAAAAGCAAAAAGAGGACTTGCGGTATTTGCTAAAATATCATAAAATAGACTTACCTGCGCAAATAGACTATCTGAGCAGGAACGAGGTCTCCCGGATCACGGATAAGATCATTTTAAAGTACGGGAGAATCCATTAAATCAAAAGAAATTGAGAAGAGGTGAATTTGACTATGATGAATATGCATAATAATAAAACGAAGCGCATTATTACGGCGATCGTAGCTGTGATACTGGTTGTCGCTATGGTTGTGCCGGTGGCGCTTTCCGCGTTGATGTAGGAAGTTATAGGTAACGTTCTGTGGCTGAACGGTTGCCATTTTAGAGGAGCGATTATGAAAAAATGGAGCATACTTGGGGGGCTGGCGGCCGCGGCGCTTGTGGGTGCGCTCGCGGCGACACCGGTATATGCAAAGGATATGAAGATACCGGAGGGAGTCTTTATCGGAGAGTTCAGCCTTGGCGGTATGACGGAGGCGGAGGCAAGGGAATATATTGAGGAATATGTGGCGGGGCAGTCCGGACGGGAGATCCGGCTGGAGGTCGGAGCGCGGGAGATTACCGCAAGGGCCTCGGACTTAGGCTTCGCGTGGAGCAATCCGGAGGCGGTGGAGGAAGCTGCCGGCTACGCAGCAGGAGGGAACCTGGTCCGCCAGTATATGGAGTTAAAGGATCTGGAGAAGGAGCCGGTTCACATTCCTCTTGAGACGGCTGTGGACGCCGGGAAGGTGGAGAATTTCCTCTTAGAGAACTGTGAAGGTCTGGGGGACGCGCCGCAGAACGCGGCCATTACCCGGGCGGGTGGGAAATTTGAGATCACGCCCGGAAAAACGGGACTTTCGCTGGATGCGGAGGCCACGAAAAAAGCACTGGATCAGGCGATCGCGCAGAATTCGACAGGCGGGCAGCTTACGGTGAAGGCGGTTGTGGAGGAGAAGCAGCCCGACATCACGGAGCAGGACCTGGCGACGATAAATGACGTGTTGGGGACATTCTCGACGGATTTCAGCACAAGCGGCTCGGCGCGCTCGGCAAACATAGCGAACGGGGCGGGAAAGATCAACGGACATCTGCTGATGCCGGGCGAGACCCTGTCCGGCTATGAGTGTATGCATCCGTTCACTACGGAAAACGGGTATTACACGGCGGCGGCGTATGAAAACGGCCAGGTGGTCGACAGCGTGGGCGGAGGCGTATGCCAGATCGCGACAACTCTGTATAACGCGGCGCTTAACGCGGAGCTTGAGATTACCCAGCGGCAGAACCATTCCATGATCGTGTCGTATGTAAAACCGTCCATGGACGCGGCGATCGCCGGTACTTATAAAGATATCAAGATCACAAACAATTACAGCACGCCCATCTATGTGGAGGGCGGCACTTCCGGGCGCACCCTGACCTTCACGATTTACGGCAGGGAGACGCGCCCGTCAAACCGGAAGGTTGAGTATGTTTCCGAGACCTTGAGCGTGACGGATCCGGGGGAGCCTCAGACGCGCGTGGACGCGTCCCTGCCGCCGGGGCAGACAAAGAAGGTGCAGTCGGCGCACAAGGGCCTTAAATCCAGACTGTGGAAGGTCGTGACTGTGGACGGGGTGGAGACGGAGCGGACGGTGCTTCATACGGACACCTACAATCCCTCCAAGGCAATCGTTCTGGTAAGCCCTGTAGCGACGCCGCCTGTCGAGACACAGCCCGCCGAGACACAGCCCGCCGAAACGCAGCCTGACGAGAGCCAGTCTGCCGGGAACCAGACAGCTGGGAATCAGCCGGAACAGACGCAGCCTGCCGGGCCGCAGCCGACAGAGGCTCCGCCGCAGACCCGTCCTACCGTGATAGAGGATACTGCCGGAGCGCCGGGCACGGCGCAGCCGCAGACAGAAGCGGCGCAGGAACCGTCCTCCGCGCAGGAAGCGGCCCCGGGACCGGGATCGTCCGCGGCAGGGCCGGGGGTATAGGCGCAGCTTAAGCGAGCAGCATCGAATGTGCCAGGTCGAAACGGGGAGTGACAGATAAATTATGATGCGGAAGATTGAGCGTGAGAATACCGGTCTTATGCGCGCGGGACAGGATCTGGCGGTGGCCGGATACGCGGGACTGGCGGGGACGCTCGCGCTGGCGGAGGCGAGGTCCCAGGAGCTGTCCCTCTTTTTCTCAGACGAATACATGGAAAAAATTGCGGGCTGTCGGACGCTTATTCTGGAGAAGCGCGACGCGGCGTTCTGGCGCGGTCTTGGCGCTTCGGAGTGGGAGCCTGCGGGGGAGGGCGGCATTCTGACCGCCATCTGGAATTTATCGGGCGCTTATGAGACGGGAGTGGAGTTTTCGCTCCGGAAGATCCCGCTCAGGCAGGAGACCGTCGAGGTCTGCGAGCGGCTTGAGCTGAATCCGTATCGCCTTTACAGCGAGGGGTGTTATCTCCTGGCGGCGGATAACGGCGGGCAGCTCGTGGAAAAGCTTGCGGGGGAAGGGATTTTCGCGCAGGTGATCGGCAGGGTGAAGGACGGCATTGCAAGGGAGATGATCGTCCAGGATGGGCGCGGATTTTTGGAGCGCCCGCAGCCGGACGAGATGTGGAAGGTACTGAATACTTAAAACAGAAGAAAGAAGGAGGCAGTCGGAAATGAGAGAAAAAATTTTGACGGTGATCGAGAAGAACAGCAGGATCGATATCCATGACCTGGCGATCCTTTTGGGGGAGAGCGAGGCCGCCGTTGCGAATGAGATCGCCGAGATGGAGAAGGAGCACATTATCTGCGGTTACCATACTCTGATCAACTGGGATAATACCGGTGAGGAGAAGGTGAACGCAATGATCGAGGTAAAGGTGACTCCCCAGCGCGGCATGGGCTTTGACAAGCTGGCAGAGCGCATCTACCAGTACAGCGAGGTAAACGCGCTGTACCTGATGGCGGGCTCATTTGACTTTATGGTGATCATCGAGGGAAAGACAATGCGCCAGGTGGCGCAGTTTGTCTCGGATAAGCTGGCGCCGCTAGACTCTGTTCTCAGCACGGCGACCCACTTCGTTTTGAAAAAATACAAGGACCACGGAACGGTGCTCTGCGACGAGGTTCAGGACGAAAGGATGTTGATCACGCCGTGAGAAATCCATTAAACGAGACGATTGCCGCGATCCCGCCATCCGGGATCCGCAAATTTTTTGATATTGTGAGCGAGATGAAGGACGCGATCTCCCTGGGCGTGGGTGAGCCGGATTTTGATACGCCGTGGCATATCCGCGAGGAGGGTATCTATTCTCTCGAAAAAGGTCGGACCTTTTATACCGCCAACGCAGGCTTAAAGGAGCTGCGCGTTGGAATTGCGGGTTACTTGCAGCGCAGATGCAGCGTGTCCTACGACCCGGACAAGGAAATTCTTGTGACGGTGGGCGGAAGCGAGGCGATCGACATCGCCATGCGCGCGATGCTCGACCCGGGCGACGAGGTCTTAGTGCCGCAGCCAAGCTTTGTCTCCTATGTTCCCTGCGCGGTGCTTGCGGGGGGCGTTGCGGTTCCGATTGAGCTTGAGGAGAAGGACGAGTTCCGTCTGACCCCGGAGAAGCTTCTGGAAAAGATTACGCCGAAGACAAAGATCCTGGTGCTGCCGTTCCCGAATAATCCGACGGGCGCGATCATGACGAGAGAGGACTTAGAGCCGATCGCGGAGATTGTGAAGGAGCGCGATCTGTTTGTGATCTCTGATGAGATTTATTCGGAGCTTACATACGGCGGGGAGGATCATGTGTCGATCACCTCACTGCCGGGGATGCGTGAGAGGACGGTGCTGATCAACGGATTTTCCAAGGCGTTTGCGATGACTGGCTGGCGTCTCGGCTATGTCTGCGCGCCCGAGACTATTTTAAAGCAGCTTTTAAAGATTCATCAGTTCGCTATCATGTGTGCGCCGACCACGAGCCAGTATGCGGCGATCGACGCGATCAACAACAGCGACGAGGATGTCGCAAAGATGCGGGAGTCCTACGACCAGAGGCGGCGCTATCTGCTCCACGCGTTTGAGGAGATGAACCTTGCGTGTTTTGAACCGCTGGGCGCATTTTACATGTTCCCCAGCATCAAGCGCTTTGGCATGACCTCCGATGAGTTCGCCACAAGGCTGCTGCGCGAGGAGAAGGTGGCGGTTGTCCCGGGGACCGCGTTTGGGGACTCCGGTGAGGGATATCTGCGCGTGTCCTACGCATATTCGTTAAAGAGCTTAAAGGAAGCGCTCGGCCGGATCAAGCGCTTCGTGGACAGGCTGGATGGGAAAGAATGAACATCGTACTGTATGAGCCGGAGATGCCTTTAAATACGGGGAATATCGGGCGCACCTGCGTGGCGACGGGCACCCGGCTGCATTTGATTGAGCCGCTGGGCTTTAAGCTGAATGAAAAGGCGATCCGTCGCGCCGGGCTGGACTATTGGGACAAGCTGGACGTGACGGTGTACTGTGATTTTCAGGATTTTCTGGAGAGGAATCCGGGGGCGAAAATTTACATGGCGACCACCAAGGCGCAAAAGGTTTACACCGACGTTTCCTACGAGCGCGACTGCTACATCATGTTTGGCAGGGAGAGCGCGGGAATCCCGGAGGAGATCCTTTTGGAGCATAAGGAGGACTGCGTGCGCATTCCCATGTGGGGGGATATCCGCTCGCTGAACCTGGCAAATTCGGTGGCGATCGTGCTCTACGAGGCGCTGCGCCAGAACGGGTTTGAGAATATGACGATGGAGGGGCGCCTGCACCGCCTGAGCTGGGGGGAGTAGGCCTTTCGGAGATGTAAAACCGTGCGGCGGCGGGAAGATGAGGTGAGGCATGAAGCATTCCCTTTACTATAAGTTTATTTTGGGATACCTGGTATTCGGCCTGCTTGGGGTGGCGGCCATATCCACGCTTTCCGCGAAGCTGATGAGTGCGCATCTGGTGGAGAGCCGGGCGGAGGCGATGTACGATGAGGCAAACGTGATCGCCTCGGCGTGCAGCAGCGTGTACCAGGGAAAAAAACAGGATCTTGATTCGATCTATCCTAAGCTTGAGGCAGTAGCGGAGTATGCGAAAGCGGAGATCTGGGTGGTGAATCGGCAGGGGGTCGTGGTTGCGGACAGCGCCCGTTCAAAGCGCTCCGGTACGGCGATTGACGGCTTTGACCCGACAGCCACAGGGAACAAATCCTACTGTATCGGAGATTATTACGGGCAGTTTCCGTATGAGGTTCTAAGCGTATCCGCGCCCATCACGGGCAATTACAATACCTATGGCTATGTGCTGATCCATCTTCCCATGTCGCAGATATCAGATGAGAGCAACGGAAACCTGAATGTGGTTTATATCTCGGCGGCGATCATTTTTGTGCTGTCGCTGATCATTTTGCTGGTCTTTACGAAGACGGTGTATTTTCCCCTAAAGAAGATCACGGCGGGAGCAAACGAGTACGCCGCAGGGAATCTGGAGCACCACATTGAGCTGGACAGCCGCGACGAGATGGGATATCTCGCGGCAACATTAAACTATATGTCCGACGAGCTGAACAGTCTGGAGGAGTATCAGCGCAATTTCATCGCCAATGTCTCCCACGATTTCCGCTCCCCCTTAACCTCCGTCAAGGGGTATCTGGAAGCGATCATTGATGGGACGATCCCGCCGGAGATGTACGAGAAATATTTAACCCGGGTCATTACCGAGACGGAGCGCCTGACTAAGCTGACGGAGGGGATGCTGACGCTTAATTCTTTAGACAGCAAGGGCTACCTCTCGCGTACCAATTTTGATATCAACCGGGCCATAAAGGATACGGCGGCGTCCTTCGAGGGAACCTGCGACGCGAAGAATATCAGCTTCGAACTGACGTTCTCGGATAACATCCAGATGGTTCATGCGGATATGGGGAGAATTCAACAGGTTCTTTACAACCTGATTGACAATGCCATCAAGTTCAGCCACCATGATTCGACGATCTACATTCAGGCGTACACGCGGAATGAGAAAATATTTGTCTCGGTGAAGGACACGGGCGTGGGGATCGCGAAGGACAGCGTGAAAAAGATCTGGGAGCGGTTTTATAAGTCGGATCAATCCCGCGGAAAGGACAAGAAGGGCACAGGGCTCGGACTTGCGATCGTGAAGGAGATCATCCAGGCACATGGAGAAAACATAGATGTGATCAGCACGGAGGGCGTCGGAACGGAGTTTATCTTTTCCCTGCCCCGTGCGGTAAATCTGTAGGAAGGGAGGAGTATTATGAGACAGAGAAGATGGGGAAAAAGGCTTGCGGGAGTCCTGCTTGCGGGTCTTCTGGCGCTCGCCGGGAGTTCTTTCGCCGCGGCGGAAGAGACGAGGGAGAAGATTACGGATATTTATCTGGATGTGCTCTCTACCATTGAGGCCGGAAGCAGCTCCGGGAAGGTGTATGTGACATCAGGCGACGGAAACTACTGGGTGCAGAGCACGGAAATCCTGAATGACGATGACGACTGGCAGGGCGGGATGATCCCGCGGGTGGAAGTGACGATCCGCGCGGCTTCAGGCTATTATTTCTATACAACAGCCAGCAGCGCATTCCACTTGTCTGGCGATGACGCTTCCTTTGTGACAGCCCGCAGGGAGGACGAGAGGGAGACCATGATCCTTATAATCAAGCTCGGGAAGCTGGAAAACGGTGATCTGTCCGTGAGCGGCGCACAGTGGAGCGGCTCGGACGGTACGGCTTCCTGGAACACAAATCCTGGCGCGAAATATTATCAGGTGAGGCTGTACCGGGATGGGCGTTCCGTCACGGGAAACTGCACGGCTTATGATAATTACTACGATTTTGCCGGGGATATCACCAGCCAGGGCGATTATTATTTCACGGTTCGGGCTGTGGGAAGCGAATCGGAGAAGGGGGACTGGGACAGCTCGGATTCCTGGTATGTCTCCTCGCGCGAGGCGGATGAGATCAGCTATGGACATACGGGCAGCGGCCCCGGCGAGAGCGGCGGACCGGGCGGCGGATACGTGGAAGGCGGCCCCGGCGGATCGAGGGCGGGATCCGGCGTGGGCGGAGTGGCTTCCACAGGCGGGAACCATTGGTGTCTCGATCAGAGGGGAAGATGGTATCAGTACGCGGGCGGCGGATATCCGGTCAACCGTTGGGAGCAGATCGACGGAAAATGGTATTGCTTCGGCGAGGACAGATATCTCCGGTACGGCTGGATCAACTGGAATGGGAAATGGTATTACACCGGTTCTGACGGCGCTATGCTCGTGAACTGCCGGACGCCGGACAACTATTATGTGGGCGATTTTTACGGTTACATATGATTTCCTGACTCATATAGCATTCACACACCGGGCAAAAAACATTTCATTGCTATATGGACAGGAAATCATACCTCAATAACAAAGTGCGGAAACTCAAGCGTTTATCGGATTGACAGAAAAATGACGATGTGTTAAACTGTTGTTGCCCTTATGGGCGAGTTCAGTCAGTAATGAAATGTGTAAAAGGGAGGAAATGATAATGAGACGATCAGCAAAGAAACTGATTTCCGCGGCACTGGCGGCGACGATGCTCTTTTCGCTCACAGCGTGCGCGAAAAAGGATCCGATCCTCATGACGGGCGTGGAGCCGGGTGAGGAGGAGGAGACGGTAGCCGAGGGCGACATTCAGCCAGAGAAAGAGTGGCAGGCGGATATCGTCGTCATCGGAGCGGGAGGCGCCGGTATGACAGCGGCCATCCAGGCAGTCCAGGACGGCGCAACGAATGTTGTGGTTCTGGAGAAGATGCCGCTTACCGGAGGCAATACCACACGCTCTACCGGCGGCCTGAACGCCTGCGGAACGAAGTACCAGGAGGCAGAAGGCATTGAGGATTCCGTAGATCTTTTTGTTGAGGACACGATGAAGGGCGGCAAGGAGTTAAACGATAAGGAGCTTGTCACTGTGATGGCGGAGAACTCTGCGGCAGCCGTTGACTGGGTAAATGAGATCGGCGGGGATTTAAGCGTGGTCGGCATGTTCGGCGGCGCGAGTGTGAAGCGAATCCATCGCCCGAGCGATACCTCCGCTGTCGGACCGATGCTTGTCAAGACGCTTAACAGCAAATTAGACGAGCTTGGCGTCCCGGTTCTCACAGAGGTGAAGGCGGAGCAGATCCTTGTAGATGATAAGGGCGCGGTAGCGGGCGTTGAAGCGACGAACAAGGCCGGCGCATCACTCAAAATCAACTGTAAAGCGGTTGTCCTCGCCACCGGCGGCTTCGGCGCGAACCAGACGATGGTGACCGAGTACAAGGCGGATCTTGCAGGATTTGGCACGACCAACCATGCAGGCGCGACCGGCGACGGCATCACCATGGCGAAGGAGCTGGGGGCGGCATTTGTTGACATGGATCAGATTCAGACGCACCCGACTGTGAATCCGGATACTCAGACCATGTATACCGAGGGTGTGCGCGGAAACGGCGCAATCCTGGTGAATAAAGAGGGCAAGCGCTTTGTAAATGAGCTGGAGACCCGCGACGTTGTATCCGCGGCGATCCTTGAGCAGACGGATATGCAGTGCTATCTGGTGTTTGACCAGGCGGTGAGGGACAGCTTAAAGGCAATCGAGTCCTACGTTAAGGCGGGCATCGTGACGGAGGCGGACACTCCGGAGGCACTTGGCGAGGCAATCGGCGTTGACGGCGCTGAGCTGGCTAAGACCTTAAAGACCTACGCTGACTATCAGGCGGCAGGAAACGACAAGGACTTCGGACGCGAGAGCATGGAGCTTCCGCTTAACCAGCCGAAGTATTATGCGGCCCTCTGCGCGCCGGCAATTCATCACACCATGGGCGGCGTTAAGATCAATACCTCCTGCGAGGTATTAAAGGAGGACGGAACCGCAATCCCGGGTCTGTTCGCGGCAGGTGAGGTGACCGGAGGCGTCCACGGCGCAAACCGTCTGGGTGGCAACGCTGTGACCGATATCGTGGTATTCGGACGCATCGCAGGATCTTCCGCGGAAAAGTACGTTCTGGCAAACGGCGGAAATACAGAGCGCCTGTATACATTTGAGGACTTCCAGAATGTGGGGGCAGACGTTTCCGAAACCAAGGCCGCGCCGAAGGTGACGTACAAGGACGGAACATACACCGGCACCGGCAAGGGCAACAACGGCGATATCGTTGTTGAGGTCAAGGTCGAGGGCGGCGCTGTTACCTCCGTAGTCTTAAAGGAGCACGGTGAGACGGCGGGCATCTATGAGGCAGCTGTGAAAGGCGTGACTGCCGAGATCATCAGGAATCAGAAGGCAGAGGTAGATACTGTTTCCGGCGCGACCAACACAAGCAAGGGTATTATCGAGGCTGTGGGGCAGGCGCTGGATCAGGCGAAGTAAAGGGCCGGGGAGGATATCCTCCCCGGAAAAGATCGGTCAGTTCGAGACCTTCCTGACCTAAAACAAAACTAAAGGAGATAATTGAATGATGAAAGAGAGCAAGACAAAAGGTTCGCTGCGTTCGCTGCTATCCGGTGACGGGGAGCCGGTCAGGCAGATCGTGTCGGGGGCGGCGATCGCCGCGATCTATGTGGTACTTACAATGATATTCGCACCCATCAGTTTCGGTCCGATTCAGCTTAGGATCTCGGAGGCATTGTGTATCCTTCCGTATTTTACGCCGGCGGCTGTGCCGGGAGTGTTTGTGGGCTGTCTGCTCTCTAATCTGCTCTGCGGAGCATCGCCGCTCGATATCGTGTTCGGAAGTCTGGCGACGCTTATCGGAGCCATCGGCTCCCGTCTGATCGGGAGAAAAAGTAAATGGCTGGTCTGCGTGCCGCCGATTTTGTCCAACACGCTCATTATTCCCTGGGTACTGCGGTATGCCTATGGCTCTGCCGATCTGATCCCGCTTATGATGGCGACGGTGGGAATCGGTGAGTTTTTGGCAGTCGGCGTATTGGGAAATATGTTTCTGGTTACACTGGAGCGGTACAGAGGCATTATGTTCAACAGGTCAGCGCGGTAAGTGCGCTGACCTGTTGCTATTGAGCAGTTGCCCTCACTTCAAATTTGTAGCCGATCCCCCACACTGTAGCCAGTGCCCAGTTGGCATGATCCTTGATCTTTTCACGCAGCCGTTTGATGTGTACGTCCACAGTGCGGGTGTCGCCGATATACTCGTAGCCCCAGATGTGGTCTAAAAGCTGCTCTCTGGTAAAGACCTGGTTAGGCGAGGATGCCAGGAAGTATAAAAGCTCCAGCTCCTTCGGCGCCATATCCACAGGGCGGCCGCAGTAGGTCACGGAGTAGTTCGTCAGGTTTACGGTCAGATCGGGATACTCCACACATTCGCCCTGCCCTGTCGCGGCGGGCGGGTTTACGGCGGGAGCGGCCTGATAACGGCGGAGCACTGCCTTGACCCGTGCGACAAGCTCCTTGGAGTCGAAGGGCTTGATGATGTAATCATCGGCGCCGAGCTCCAGTCCCAGCACCTTGTCGAAGATTTCGCCCTTCGCGGACAGCATGATGATCGGAACCTGGGATGAGGCGCGCAGCCTGCGGCAGACCTGATAGCCGTCGATGCCCGGAAGCATCAGGTCAAGAAGAATCAGATCCGGCTTGAATTCCGGGAAAACCGTGAGCGCCGCTTCACCATCGCTTACGATCTTCGTCTCGAAGCATTCTTTCATCAGATAGAGAGAGATCAGCTCCGCAATATTCTCGTCGTCGTCTACAATTAAAATCCGCTGTTTTTCAGCCATATACGATAACCTCCCCTCGTCTTTACTTAAATACTACAATGGTAACGCCCGCGTCGCCCTCTCCGAATTCCGCGAGGTGGAACTCCTTGACATTTTTCAGTTGCTTTAAATGCCTGTGGATTCCGGCGCGAAGCGCCCCGGTACCCTTGCCGTGTACCACCCGCACCTGCTGTAAATGGGCGATACAGGCGTCGTCCAGATATTTGTCAAGCCGGGCGACGGCGTCGTCCACGGTCATGCCGATCAGATTGATCTCCGGCGAGACGCCGAAGGACTTCGATATCTTGATTCCGCCGCCTGAGGAGCCCCTGCGCCTGTTTTCAAGTCCGGGGCCGCTTACCGTCGCCTCCGGGATCAGCTCTATATCGCTTATATTGACCTTTGAGCGCAGAATTCCCATCTGCACGAACAGATTTCCCTGTGCGTCGGGGAGAGTGCTTACCGTGCCTTTTAAGTTCATGGAGAGCACCATCACGCCGTCACCCAGCTTTAACGTCTTCGGATCGACCGCCTTGCGGGGCTTTGTCTCCTGCCTTAACGAGAGAGAGCCCTCCACCTTTTTTAAGTTGTCGCGCAGCTTTGTGCGCTCGGTCTCAAGCGCTTTTAAGTCCACGCCGGAGACGGAAGCCAGCTTGTTGATATTTTTGATGGTGCGGTCGGCGGTCTCCTTCGCCTCCCGCAGGATACGCTGCGCCTCCTCGTTCGCGGAGCGGATCAGCTTGTCGCGGCGTTCGTCGAACTTCTCTTCCTTTTGTTCCAGACCGGATTTTAAGCGTGCGATCTCCGCCTTGTAGGAGCGAATCTCCTCCCGCTCTTTCTCGATGGTCAGGCGGCTTTCTTCCAGGTGGCTGATGATATCCTCAAAGGTCTCGTCCTCCGCCTCCAGATGGCTTTTCGCATCGTCGATAATGTAATCGGGAAGTCCCAGCTTCTTTGAGATGGCGAACGCATTGCTCTTGCCCGGAATGCCGATGAGCAGCCGGTAGGTGGGCCGCAGGGTCTGTACGTCAAATTCGCAGCAGGCATTCTCCACGCCGGGCGTGCTTAGGGCGTACACCTTTAGCTCGCTGTAATGTGTAGTCGCCATAGTGCGGCAATTCATATTGTGCAGGAAATTTAAAATCGCGATGGCAAGGGCCGCGCCTTCGGTCGGATCCGTCCCCGCGCCCAGCTCATCAAAGAGGCAGAGGGAACGGCTGTCCGCCTTGCCTAAAATTTCCACGATGTTCGTCATGTGGGCGGAGAAGGTGCTCAGGCTCTGCTCAATGCTCTGCTCGTCGCCGATGTCCGCAAACACCTCGTCGAATACGGCAAGCTCCGAGCCGTCAAAGGCGGGGATGTGGAGCCCTGCCTGTCCCATCAGGGTAAACAGCCCGACCGTCTTTAAGGAAACGGTCTTGCCGCCAGTGTTCGGCCCGGTGACGATAAGCAGGTCAAAATCCGTCCCAAGCCATACTGTGATGGGAACGACCTTCTGTGGATCGAGAAGAGGATGCCTGCCGTCCTTTATGTGGATCCGTCCCTCGGTGTTAAACCTGGGCTCGGTGCATTTATAGTGGCGTGATAATGCTGCCTTCGCAAAGATGAAATCCAGGCGCGTGAGGATCTCAAGATTGAGCGCGAGCTCCTCCGTGTGGGGCGCGAGGAGGTTGCTTAGGGCTGCCAACACCGCCTCGATCTCCTTCTGTTCCTCGATCTCCAGACTGCGCAGCTCATTGTTGAGCTGGATAATTGCCATCGGCTCGATAAACAGCGTGGAGCCTGTGGCGGACTGATCGTGAACCATGCCGCTTACCTGCGCCTTATACTCGGATTTCACCGGGAGGCAGTAGCGCCCGTCGCGCATGGTGATCACCGCGTCCTGCAGGTAGGAGCGGCTGGAATTTAAAATATTGTTTAACTGGGTATGAACCCGGTCGTTGATGCTTTTTATGGAACGGCGCACACGGCGCAGACCGGGGCTCGCGTCGTCGTTTATCTCGTCCTCGGACAAAATGCAGCGCTTGATCTCGTTATTGACCGGGGTGAGCGGCTCTAAGGAGTCAAACATCCCCTCTAAGGAGTCGCCGGGAAGCTCCTCGGACTCTTCGTGCCGGCCGTATGCCTTTGCGCGCGCGGCGACAGTCAGCAGGGAGCTGGCGGAAAGAAGCTCCTGGATACTTAATGCGCTGCCGATCTCAAGGCGTTTTAAGGAGTCGCGGATATCGCGGACGCCGCTTAAGCTCAAGCCGCCTTTCATGCGGACGCGGGTCACGGCGTCTGTCGTCTCCGCCTGCGCCCGGACGATCTCGCCATAGTCGCCTGAGGGAACAAGATTTCTGCACAAAAGCTTGCCGGGGGCCGATGCGGCGTACTCGGTGAGCTGGCTGATGATCTTATCATATTCTAAAGTTTTTAATGCTTTCTGATTCATGCTGTCCCTCATTTTACCTGTTCTGTTGGCCCTGTGTGACAGGACTGTGTCTACCAGATAAGTATAACACGTTTTTCTGTCCCGTGAAAGTCCTGACAGAAATTTCTGACAGAAGTTTTGTCTTGCACATTTGGGATAAGGACTTTATAATAGAAAGTAACAGTTCATCCATGCGGCAATCTGCACGGAAAACACAAAGCGCCAGTCCGGGGGAGGACTGAAAGTAAGGAGGAGCACATGCCTGAAATGCGTGATCCGGAAAAGGGAACCAAAGAGAACGAAAAGCGGCATTTCATTACGGAGAAGGTGGTGAAGCCGTCGCTTACCAGGGGGCAGATTGCAAGGCGCATACTTGTCCTGCTTCTCACCGCGGTTATTTTCGGGGCGGTGGCTGCGGTGAGCTTTGCGGTAACGAAGCCGTATGCAGACCGGTTGGCGGGAGGAACAGAAGTCGTGGAGCCGTCTGTCTCCATCCCGAAGGACGAACCGGCGGAGGCGAGTGCAGCCGCGGAGGCGCCGACAGAGACAGCCGCGGAGACGGAGAGCGAACCGATCGAGGAGAAGGTGCAGTTAGCGCTTGAGAATTACCGCTATACGATGGATGATGTGAATTCCCTGCTCGCCAACCTGCGCGCGCAGGCGCAGACAGCGGCGAAGGGGATCGTCGTGGTGCACTCTGTGCAGCAGGAGGTAGACTGGTTTGATAATCCGGTGGAGACGACCGGTGTGTATGCGGGAGTGGTGATCGCGGATACCAGCCAGGAGCTTCTGATCCTGACGCCGGAAGCGGCGGCCTCCCAGGCGGATTCCATCAAGGTGACATTCGGGGACGGAAAAGACGTGGATGCACGCATGAAGCAGAAGGACACGATCTCCGGGATGGCGATCGTCAGCGTGAATGTGGAGGAGCTCGACGAGGCCACATTAAAATCAGTGGAGATCATGCCGCTCGGCAACTCGTACGCGGTGCGGGAAGGGGATCTGATCGCGGCAGTCGGCGGACCGGCGGGCATTGTGAGTTCGGTGGATTACGGCTTTGTCTCGTATGTCTTAAAGAATGCGCAGATGGTGGACAGCCAGTGCCGTGTGCTGTACTCGGATATCCTTGCGGATGTGGACAAGGGAACCTTTTTTATCAATACATCGGGGGAGCTGATCGGATGGGCGATGAAGCCGCTGCCGGGCGACGGAGAGGGCCGGTCGGGAGTCACACAGATCATGGGAGTCTCCGACTACAAGGGAATCCTCGAGAGGCTGAGCAACGGTCTGGGCGCGCCCTGTGTCGGGATCGTGGGGCAGGAGCTGTCGGAGGCGATGGCTGCCCGGGGAATGCCGAAGGGCATTTATGTTGTGAACGCAGTGACGGATGGGCCCGCCTACAATGCGGGTATCCAGAACGGCGACATTATCACGGCAATCGACAATACGAAGATGACGACCATGAAGGATTATCTTGGCAAGATGGATGATCTGGAGTGCGGACAACTGATCCATGTGACGCTTGAGAGGAACGGGCGCGACCAGTACACGCAGTTGGAGTTCCAGGTGACAGTGGGCGCACGCTGAACAGTTACGAATTTACTGTGTAGCACGCAGCGATCGCTTTTTATACATAGAGACGTCTGTTTAGATAGAAGGAAAGGAAGAACCATGAAGTATATTGACAGCTTGAAGGAAGGGATGCGGATTTCGGAGGTGTATCTGTGCAAGGCGAAGCAGATCGCACTTACAAAGGCGGGGAAGGAATACGGCAATCTGACGCTGCAGGACAAGACCGGGGCAGTGGATGCGAAGATCTGGGATCTGACTTCGCCGGGCGTGGGGGATTTTGATGCGTTAGATTATGTCTGCGTGGATGCGGACGTGACGGTATTTATGGGGGCGAACCAGCTCAATGTAAAGCGGATCCGGAAGGCGGACGAGGGCGAGTATGTTCCCTCGGACTACCTGCCGGTGTCGTCTAAGGATATCCCGCAGATGTATGCGGAGCTTTCAGAGCTGCTCTCCTCAGTGAAAAATCCGTATTTGAAGAAGCTCATTAACAGCTTTTTTGCGGAGGACGCGGCGTTTGTGAAGGCGTTTCAATCGCACAGCGCGGCAAAGAGCGTTCACCACGGCTTTGTCGGCGGGCTTTTGGAGCATACCTTGAGCGTGACGAAGCTGTGCGATTATTTTTCGACGGCGTATCCGATGATCAACCGTGATCTGCTTTTGACGGCGGCAGCATTTCACGATATCGGAAAGATGAGGGAGCTTTCCGCCTTTCCGGAAAATGATTACACCGACGACGGGCAGCTTTTGGGACACATTATCATCGGCACGGAGCTGGTGGGAGAGCGGATTCGGACGATACCGGGATTTCCGCCGAGGCTGGCGTCGGAGCTCAAGCACTGCATTCTCGCCCACCACGGCGAGCTGGAGTACGGCTCTCCGAAGAAGCCCGCGCTCTTAGAGGCGCTGGCGCTCAATTTCGCGGACAATGCGGATGCGAAGATGGAGACGATGATGGAGGCGCTGCGGGGCGCCGGTGATAAGCAGGGCTGGCTTGGCTTCAACCGGCTGCTGGAGACGAATATCAGGAAGACCTCGGGAAATTAAAAATACCCCTGCCAGCGCGGCAGGGATATTTTTTACTGTATATATGATAGCACAAAACGGGCAAAAAATCAAGACTGGTAATAGGGTCGGTCAGGTGCTATAATCTACCTTCCACAGGAGAAGGAGGGAAAACATGGACGAAAAAAACTGGCTGGAAGCGGTGCAGGAAAAGAATCAGGAGACGGCGCTTTGATGCCATTCTTTACCTTGCGCCCGGCAATGCGGAAGAATTGTAAGAAATCTTGCGGAACGGGAGAAAATACCGTACAATAGAGGTAATTGACCGGCGACTGATGCTGCGTTTGCCGGAGGACAGGACGGAAAGGTGTTGTATGGATTTAAAGAAGAATGATCTGATTCAGGTAAGAATAGAGGATATGAGCGACGCGGGAGAGGGCATCGGGAAGACGGATGGGTTTACCTGGTTCATCAAGGACGCGGTAATCGGCGATGTGGTAGAGGCGAAGGTGATGAAAATGAAAAAAACCTACGGCTTCGCCCGTCTGGTGCGGGTATTGGAACCCTCCGAATGCCGTGTTGAGCCCCGCTGCGCCGTGGCGCGCCGGTGCGGCGGCTGCCAGCTCCAGGCGATGAGCTATGAGGCGCAGCTTGATTTCAAGGAAAATAAGGTGTACAACAATCTGGTGCGGATCGGGGGTGTGACCGATCTGGTGATGCTTAAGGAGCAGGACGATCCGGGCCGCGTGCCTGCGGGAGCGGCTGTCATGTACCCGATTCTCGGCATGGACGAGCCGTGGCGTTATCGCAATAAGGCGCAGTTCCCGTTTGGGAGGAGCAGGGACGGGCGGATCATCACGGGATTTTATGCGGGACGGACGCATTCTATCATTGAGAATGAGGACTGCCTGCTGGGAGTGGAGGAGAATAAAGCCATTCTCGACTGTATCCGGGGATTCATGGAGGAGTACGCGGTCGAACCTTATGACGAGGAGAGCCATGCGGGGCTGGTGCGCCATGTGCTGATCCGCAAGGGCTTTCAGACCGGCGAGCTGATGGTGTGTCTGGTGTTGAATGGAAGCGTGAGAAAGCTCAAAGCCCCGGAGACGCTCGTGGAGCGGCTGCGCGGGCTGTTTCCGGGCGGAGCGGGCGAGCGTTCTTTTGACGACGGTCGGCGGGCAGATGCGGTGATGACGAGCATTTCCTGCAGCATTAACCGGGAGAGGACGAATGCGATCATGGGGGCAGAGCTTGTAAATCTGTACGGGCCGGGATACATTACGGACTACATCGGCGATGTGAAATACCGCATTTCTCCGCTGTCCTTCTACCAGGTGAACCCCGCGCAGACGGAGAAGCTGTACGCCACCGCGCTTGAGTATGCGGGCCTTACCGGAAATGAGACAGTGTGGGATCTGTACTGCGGAATCGGGACGATCTCCCTGTTTTTGGCTAAGAGGGCGAAGCGGGTCTACGGCGTGGAGATCGTACCTCAGGCAATCGAGGACGCCCGGGAGAATGCAAGGCTGAATGGCTTCAATAATGTGGAATTTTTTGTCGGCAAGGCGGAGGAGGTGTTGCCGGAGCAATATGAGAAGAACCACATCCGTGCGGATGTGATCGTGGTGGATCCGCCGCGGAAGGGCTGCGACACGCTCTGCCTGGATACGATCGTGCGCATGGCGCCGGAGAGGGTGGTGTATGTGAGCTGCGACTCAGCGACTCTGGCGCGGGATGTGAAGTACCTGGGGGAAAGAGGGTATGCCGTGAGGAAGGCAAGGTGTTTTGATATGTTCGGGTGGGGGGTACATGTGGAGAGTGTTTGCTTGCTCTCGAAGAAACCTTGATTTTATGCGGGATTGAGGACACTTTTTGAAAATATGTACCTGTGTTTTTAGCAAGAAAAAATGAATATAGGGTGAATTAGACCATAGGGGTGTAAGAAACTATTCGCGGACGTTTGACTGTCAGACGGCACATTGTGGGAGGTGCAAATCGCATTTTATTTTCGGTGGACTTGCCTCCCCGATTGTGCCATATCGGAACTTGCCGCAGGCTTTCAGCGGAATAACCGCAGATTGTCGTAGCCTTGTTTGAAGGGCAGCTGTGCTGCTTTTGAAATAAGGCCATGACAGGAGTCACAGCCTTAGAAATGTACTTTGAAAACTTCATCAATAGAGCCCCTGGCTGTCAACGGCAGCACGGATGATTTCGGCATCAATGACTTTTTTGTCCTGCTGGGAGCCAATGGTCAGGGCATCCGTCATCAGGTTATCAATGAGGCGGGGATTGCCATGTGTAAAGCTGTGTGCAGCTGCCAGTGCCGCCGGATCAATGATGGTGGATGAGGCACCCGCCAGCTGAAGCTTGTGGAGGATGTACTTTGAAACCTCATCATCAGAAAGCCCGGCATAGTTATAGTGGACGGTGATGCGTTGGCGCAGTGCTTCATGTACCGGCTTGCGGAGCGTGTCATTGAGATGGGATTCCCCGCACAGAATCAGTGTAAAGTAGTTCACGGAATCATAGCCGTAGTTCATGAGCATCTTGATATCATTGAGAATGCCGGTACTGAGATATTGGGCTTCGTCAATGGCAAGAAGCAGGGGCTGTCGTTTCTCTTTGTAGAGATAAGTGATCTGCTCCTGGATGGCCTTGAACATGCCGGTTTTGCCGCCTTTATCCGAAACGCCGAGGATGCAACAGAGCTGTTTGTAAAAGTCGGCCACACTGATGGTGGACAGGCACAGGTATTCCATGTGGAACAGGCTGGGATTCAAACCTGCAGCAAAGCATCGCAGGGCATAAGACTTTCCCATACCGGGTCTGGCGGTAAACACACCAATCCCCCGGATATCCTTGAGATAGTTCAGGCGGTTTGTCATTTCCCGAAAGTCATTGGATACAAAGTGATCCTTCTCCTTTAACTGCTGTTTGTCAAAAGGATTAAAGGAAAGACCATAAAAAGAGTTATACATCAGGTGTTCCCTCCAATCTTTGAATAATCGATGGCCGGGTTGTTGCGCTTTGTATGGCAGTTCTCATTGCGGTTGGTCCGGCGGATGGGGAAC
>SFNH01000159.1 GCA_004554205.1 Clostridium sp. | reverse complement strand
GACAGTATTCTGGCCCAGACCTTTCGCGACTTCGAGCTGATCCTGGTGGATGACGGCTCCCAGGACCGCTCCGGCGCGATCTGCGATGAATATGCCGGGCGGGATGAACGGGTCAGGGTGCTCCACAAGGAAAACGGGGGCCTGTCGGATGCGCGGAACGCAGGGTTGGAGCAGGCAAAAGGAGACTATTTCCTGTTTGTGGACAGCGACGATTTCATCGCGCCCATGATGCTCGAACGCCTGTATGCCGGTGCGCAGCGCGAGGGAGCCGATCTGGCAATATGCAATTTTCGCTATACCTTCGATACGAAGGAAAAAAAGGACTTCTCCACCGCCATGACTGCGGAGATCCTGCGGGGGGCCGAAATCTTCTACAACCGGAAAAATGATCGCAGCCACGGCTTTTGGACGGTTGCCTGGAACAAGCTGTATAAGAGGGAAACCTTTGGGAAGCTGCGATTCCGCTCAGGAAAATATCACGAGGATGAGTTTTGGGCCAACGATATGTACCAGTTGGATATCCGGGTCGTGACCATTCCGGACTGTCTGTACTATTACAGGCAGCGCGGTGGCAGCATCATGGGCAGGGAGAGCGTTGCCAGACACCTTGACATTCTGGAAGCCCTGCGGGAAAGAATCCTTGTTTATCTGGAAAAACCGGAATATACAGAGCAGGCCTTTACAGTTTTGGTCTATTCTCTGGAATATCTGGTCAAATGCAAAAGGCTGGTTCATACCGGGCAGGAGAAAACACAATTCCTTCAGGCCCAACGTCAAACCAGGCAGCTTATTCAGAGGCTGCGAAGCAGCAACCTGTCTGCCATCAAAAAGGCTTCCCTTGTTTTTATGGAAGTCGATCCGTGCTTTGTGTTTGCGGTTGGCATTCGCTTCCGGGGCTTGCTGGAGAGATTTTTATAGAGGGCAGACAGACGGGGACGGTGAGGAAAGGATATGGATAACATAGGGATCATCATGGGCGGCGTGATGCCGGTTCCGGCCGTATGTGGCGGCGCCATCGAAACCCTGATGACAAGTATTGCAAAGAAGTACGCCGCAGAGGATGGCTTTCGCCTGACCATTTTTTCTGTGTATCACAAAGAGGCTGTCCAAGCGGCAAAGCGGTATCCGGATGTTCGATTTGTATGGACACATACCAATACCTTTTGGAATCTGTCCCGGCATGCGGTGTTTTTAGCGGTCAGAGGACTGACGGGAAAAACCATTCGGGGGTGGCAAAGGCATTACAACGAGATCGCCCCCGTGCTCCAAAAGGAGAAATTTGACCTGCTCCTTGTGGAAGGCGGCGATGAACAGGCCGTTCTTGACATTGCCAAGGGGTACACACGGGATCAGCTTGTGTTTCATGCCCATATTCATTTTATCCCGAAGGAAGCCGTGGTCAAAGGCTTTGGCCACATGATCGGCGTAAGCGAGTTTGTCGTCCGGGAGTATCAGAAGGTCTGTAAGATGCCGGTCGATGCCCATGTTCTGAAAAATTCCATTGACGTCGAGCGGTTTGGCAAGCCGGTTCCTTCTGAAACACGAAGATCGATCAGAGAAAAGCTGGGTTTGCAGGAGGAGGACTTTGTTGTTTTCTTTGTGGGCAGAATGATACCGATCAAGGGCGTGCTGGAACTGATGCAGGCCGTTCTTGCCATCCGGGATCCACATTGCAAGCTGCTGTGTGTGGGCAGCGCGAATTTCGGAAAATGGGCCTTTTCGCCCTATGAGAAAAAGGTGCAAAAGCTCTTTGCGCACAATCGGGATCGCATCCTCTTTACCGGCTATGTGGACAATGCCCAGGTTCCTCTTTATGCCGCGGCGGCGGATGTGCAATGCGTTCCCACTCTTTGCGAGGAGGCGGCGCCCCTGGTTGTCTTGGAGGCTATGGCGGAGGGGCTGCCCCTGATCGTGACAAGATCGGGCGGTATCCCGGAGTATGTGGGCGGCGATGCGGCGCTGTTTGTGGAACGCGACGGCATTGTGAACAATCTGCAAAAGGCAATTCTTTACCTGAAAGAGCACCCCGCGCTGCGAAAGCAGATGGCACAGGCGGCGCAAACACAGAGCCGGCAATACGATGAATCGGCCTATTATCGGAATTTTGTGCGCTTGATGCATACCATACTGGATGCCAACAGGGAGAACAGAAATGAGACTTGAACAACTATTTTCTCTGAAGGCGAGCGAGATTTTTTCTCTGTTTCTCAGCCTGCCGATGACACTGTATGTGAATTTTCGCTGCCTTCCCTTTCGGACGGCCCTAAAGCTCCCGCTCTTTGTGGGATACCGCACGCGCATTGACCAGTTGAGCAAAAACATCACCTTTGGCTGTGAGCCATCCACCTTTATGGTTCGTATTGGATGGGGCGGCACGGCGGGCCGGGAGACCGGAAAAAGAAACTACCTGCACCTGAACGAAAATGCGTCGATTCGATTTAACGGCCGCTGCACCATGTCGTCCGGGGTTTCTCTGATACTGGATCTGGGAAAATTGGAGATCGGGGAGAACTTCTACTGCAATAAAAACTGCACGATTTCCTGTAACGATCACATTGTCATCGGAGACGGCGTGCTGTTTGGCTGGAATGTTGAGCTGCTGGATTCCGATAACCATCAGGTGATCCATCCCCATAAACCGCCGACGCCCGGCCGTGGCCCCATCAAAATCGGCGATCATGTGTGGGTGGCTGCGTTTTCTCATGTTTTGAAGAACAGCACCATCCCGGATGGCAGTATTGTTGCCTACCACAGCGTTGTAACAGGGCGGTTTGCGGGGGAAAAACTGCTGCTGGGGGGCTGCCCGGCGAAGGTGCTGGAAGAACAGATCGAATGGATATGGTAAGGAAAGGATGCGATGGCCATGCGCGAGAATCAGCCGCTGGTAAGTGTGATCATGCCGGTCTACAATGCGGAAAAGTATGTTTCGGAAGCAATCGAAAGCGTACGGAATCAGAGTTATGAGAATTGGGAGCTGATTATTGTGGATGACGGTTCCACAGACCATTCTCCGGAAATCATAGATCGCTATGCTCAAAAAGATGTTCGCATACAATCCTTTCATAACAAAAACGAAGGCGTTTCAGCAGCCAGAAATTTTGCCTTAAGCAAGATAAGCGGGGAGCTTGTCACCTTTATCGACAGTGATGATGTGTATCATCCGGATCGGTTGCAACGGATGGTTTCGGTTTTTGAAAATCATCCGGCGTGCGATATCGTATTTTCCAGGCACACGGCGTTTACGGGACCATTGCCGTCGGCAAAAGAAAATCGCGCGGGAAACGTGGAAATTGTGGAAGAGGAACCGCTGAAACAGGTGATTTCCAATTCAGACAATCATTTTATATGCAATTCCATGATCCGTTCCCCGATTGCGCGTAAAGAACGGTTTGCTCCCATCCGTTTTGCAGAGGACTATTGCTATATTCGGGATTGTGCATATCATTGTAGACAGATGGCTGTATTAGAGGATGTGCTGTATTTTTACAGGCGAGATAATGAAAATGCCATGACCAGTCATTTCTTT
>SFNH01000158.1 GCA_004554205.1 Clostridium sp. | reverse complement strand
AGGAAGCTCTGCGGTTTCGTGAAGAAGTCAGGAAGAAGAACAGTTAACTCACTTCTATCTCAAACCCCGCCGCCAACAGCGCCGATATATGCTTATATATTAAAACGTTCAAAATAGCGCGAATAATAGCTAATAATATATACTTTATATCGTATATTTGTTATATTTTATGGTTTGTTTTATATAACAGGCAGAATGAAGCTATGAAAAAATCACCATTGTTCACCCACGCGCGAGAAAAAAGACAGGAAAGGACGCGCTGCTATGGCGAGCATTGAGAAGCGCACCGGAAAGCGCGGCACATCCTACCGGATCACCGTTACCGTGGGGCGCGATGCATCCGGCAAGATATTGCGACATTACAAGACCTTTACCCCGCCCGAAACATGGGGCGAAGCCAAAGCCGAGCGGGAAGCACAGCGGCAAGCCGCTCTTTTCGAGGAAGAGATCAAGAAAGGCTTTGCGTTGGATAACCGCCAGACGTTTGAAGAATACGCCGCTTATGTCATTGAGCTAAAACGGCGGCAGGGCGTCAAGGAAAGCACGCTGGAGCGCTACAACGCCATGCTCGCGCAGATATTCCCGGAGATCGGCTATTTGAAGCTCTCGGATATCCGCCCCGCTCACTTGAACAACCTTTACACCAAGCTGTCAAAATCCGGCGGCAGACAAGACAAGGGAACGGCTACAGCGCGAACGGATATAAAAGCCGTTATAAAGGCGCAGAAGCTCACAAGGACAGAGGCGGCGCAGCGTGCCGGGGTTTCCTCCTGTACGCTGCGGAAAGCGTTTACGGAGACCGTCAGCCGCGAAACCGCCGAGAAGATCGCGCAGGCGCTGAATAAGAAGCCGGAAGCGCTATTCACCTTTGAGCGGGACGAATCGCCGCTTGCCGCTAAGACGATTCTGGAGCACCACAGGTTAATATCAACAATTTTGGCGACAGCGGAAAAAGAGATGCTTGTACCGTACAATGCCGCCGCAAAAGCCTCTCCGCCGAGACCGAAAAGAAAACCGCCCAATTATTACCAGCCGGAAACGGTGCACGCGATTTTTGATGCAGCAGACTCAGAGCCTTTGAAGTATCGCGCTTTTATTTACCTCATAGCCGTTACCGGCGCACG
Source organism: Clostridium sp. (assembly GCA_004554205.1). Taxonomy (GTDB): domain Bacteria; phylum Bacillota; class Clostridia; order Lachnospirales; family Lachnospiraceae; genus Brotaphodocola. The sequence continues at coordinate 2,429 of SFNH01000158.1, read as the reverse complement.
ACGGGGCGAGATCGCCGGGCTGAAATGGGAAAAGATCGATTTGAAAACCGGCACAGTCGTTATTGACCGGGCGCTGTACTACTCCGTCAAACGCGGCGTATACGAGGACACGACGAAAACCAGCGACCACCGCGCTATGAAGATACCGCAGGAAGCGATTTTGCTTTTGAAGCAGCTTAGGCGTGAACAGCTTGAAACGCGCCTAAAGAACGGCGACCGTTGGCAGGAATATGGGTATATCTTCACGCAGGACGACGGCAAGCCGACAAATCCGCAGACATGGACACGATGGATGAGCGACTTTAGCAAGCGCCACGGTCTGCCGCACGTGAACCCGCACGCGTTCCGGCATACCGCTGCGTCGGTACTGATCGCGAGTGGTACGGATGTCGTTACCGTCTCGCGGATGTTGGGACACGCAAGCGTTACCACAACGGAAAACTATTATTCGCACTTGATCGAAGAAGCAAAGGCCGCCGCGTCGGACACAATCACGGATGTTCTCATACGCCGCAGGGCATAAAAAATAGCGGCTCCGCACACGCAGAACCGCACAGTATAAAGGGGCATTTTAGGATAGCTGTTCCCCAAATGTTCCCCAAATTCGGATTTTACGCCGGTTTTTCCTCGGCGCATAAGAAGAGAAGAAAACCCTGTAACCGTTGAGATTACAGGGTTTTCTTAATGGTTGCGGGGAATGGACTTGAACCAATGACCTCCGGGTTATGAGCCCGACGAGCTACCAACTGCTCTACCCCGCGATATTGCAGAAGTTATATTACCACAGTTTGTGCCGCCCGTCAACACCCAACCGGAAAAATATTTCGACGGCCTTCGCCGTCAGCCCTCCATCTGCCGTCCAAGAAATCCCGCCACCGTCTGCGCGAGCTTGAATTCCAGATCCGTCGCCGCCGGAGAGCCGGGGTGTGAGAGGAACATCACACAGCCGAGCACGTCTCCCTCGGCCAGGATCGGCGCGGCCACCGCGATGGAGTAATCCTCCGCCGATTCGACCGGCCGGGGCGCGCGGCCGCCCGATTCCGTGCGCACGGCACGGCGGTTCTCCATGACCTCCTCGAGCGCCTTGCTTACCGGTTTCTCCAGCAGCTCCTTTTTCCCACCGCCGGAAACGGCGATCATACTGTCACGGTCGCACACGGCGACTGTCCCGCCCGTGGACTTGTAGAGCGATTCGCAGATCTCCGCGGCATAGCTGCTCAGCTCGCCCATGGGCGAATACTTTTTGAAAATGACCTCGCCGTCCTTCTCCGTGTAGATCTCCAGCGGGTCACCCTCGCGGATGCGCAGGGTGCGGCGGATCTCCTTGGGGATGACGACGCGGCCGAGATCGTCGATACGGCGAACAATTCCGGTTGCTTTCATATTTATCTTCTCCCTTGTGTTTTAATGTCCGGCAAACCTATTGTTTACCAACCGCAGGAGATTATGCGCATTTCGCGCCGCCGTGACGAATTCTGACGACGGAGACGCGATTTTTCCACTCTGTGTGCGTTGTCATTTCCACGTTTTTAAGATAGAATAGATTATACGAAAAACCTGTGATAGAATATCCGAAAAAAGGAAAGCATTCCGGGGCCGATCGCAAAAAACAAATCAGAAGGAGAGAAAACCATGAGCTTTCAAGCCGCTATCACATCCGTATTTCAAAAGTACGTCTGCTTCTCCGGCCGGGCGCGGCGGAGTGAGTACTGGTACTTCGCGCTGCTCAACTGGGCCGTGAGCGCGGTCCTCACCGCTTTTACCCGCTATACCGACAGCAGCTTCCCTTCGCTGCTCCTCTCGCTTTGGAACATCGGCGTATTGCTGCCCGGTCTCGGCGTATGCTGGCGGCGTCTGCACGATACCGGGCGCAGCGGCGCGTGGTTCTTCCTGAATCTCATCCCCGTCGTCGGGCAGATTATTCTGATCATCTGGCTCTGCGGGGACAGCCAGCCCGGCTGGAACCGGTACGGCGACAGCCCCAAGTACCCCTCCGGCGGTTACGGCGGCGGGTACGGTCAGGGCGGATACGGCCGGGATCCCTACGGGCAGGGGAATTATGACCGGAGCACCTATCAGCAGAACTCTTACGGCCAGAACAATGACGGCGGCGACTGGAAGCCCTGATGGGCGGACAGTTCCGGCAAAACAGGGCTTACAGCAAAAAAGAGCGCACGGCAATACCCCCGGCTGACGCCGGGGGTATTTGCCTTACGTCCGGGAACAACAGAAGCCTTTCCCGGCCGCGCCGGACCGGACGGGGAGGCGCGCCGGAAAATTTGCCGGATTCCGGATCTGTGTTTTACAGCGTGATCTGCCGGGAAACATGCTCGGCGATCATGGCGATAAACTCGCCGTTTGTCGGCTTGCCCCGGTTCCCGGAGACCGTGCTGCGGAAGATCTTCTGCCGCGTCTCCTCGTCCCCGCGG
>SFNH01000157.1 GCA_004554205.1 Clostridium sp. | reverse complement strand
CCACATCCGTGCCGAATACAGCCGGATCCGCATAAACACGATACTCATAAACCTTGCCATCCGCAAGCCGTGCCGTATCCTCCACAGGGGTACCGGTCTCTACATCGTACCAGTCGTCCGGCTTATAATTCGCCTCTATGTCTGCCAGGTAGCTCGGAATGCTTCCGGTGCCGACGCTTCCGATATCTCCCCATGTCTTGTCATACGGGATATGGACGGTGACCGGAGCCCCCGTGCAGTGCTCGCCTGCCTTCAGCGTGACATCGATCCATTTTGTCGGATCCTCCACGAAGGAGGCAGTCAGGGTCATGGTGTCCGCAAATCGCTCAGCCCCTGTATAAAGCGGCTCATTATCATCACGCTTACGGTTATTATTAGCATCATTAAACCAGCCCTCAAACAGATAATAAGTATCCGCTTCTGCCGTCGGGACGAGCTTCTTGTTCTTTAAATCCGCCCATGTCCAGCTCTGCTGCCACCCGGTGCTTTCATTGATCTTTGCCAGCACACTCACCGTGTAGTTGTTCGGAGTGCCTGTCAGCATAGATGATGTTCCGGTATTTGTTATGGTGCCGTTGTCGCCGTTTGTATAGGTCAGCGTCTTCCAGTAGGCTGGATCCCTCGTATAGGTATATGTGACGGTCAGCTTCCTCTTCGGCATAGTACCTTCAAACTGCTTCGCAGTATCAAAGCTTCCCGTTGGAACAGTGGCGCCTTCCTCATTTGTGACTGTCGCAGGATCAGCCTTCGGCGCATTGCTTCCGATTGTCACGAGTGTGTAGCCGTAGGCACTGAGAGGGTCTGCCGTGACACTCGTATCGGCTACCATATTCTGCCTGATCGGGCTGCTCTCTCCCGCCAAACCGGCACTTTCCATGTTCTTGAGCGCTGTGTCCGTCGCATCCTGATCGATATGCTCCACCCAGTATGGGTAGCCCTCTCCGGTCGACTCATAATAGTACTTGATCGTCACGTCCTGGTTCGGCATCGTTCCGGTGAATGTGCCGTCCCCGGCAAACACGCCGGTAAAGGTTCCGTCAGGAAGGTCACCGCTCGTGGGCGCAAGCGCAATACCTGTGCTCCATGCCGGCACACCGTCCACCGCATTCGCGGTCAGGTTCGCAGCCGCGGGGATCAGCTCGCCTCCGCTCTGCGTCTGGCCCTGCGCATCGGTGTAGCTTATACCCTTAAATTCATAGCCGCGCCCCGTGATCGGCGCTGCACTGATCTCCGACTCTGCCGCAAGCTGGCTTGTGTCGGTCCTCATCGGTGTGGTGCGCGTCTCTCCGTTGATCCTCAGATAGTGCTCAACCTTAAGCGTCTTTTTCACGCCTGTATCCGGCACATAGACAAAGTTCGCGGTCAGGGACTGCGCCGGCATCTTAAAGGTTCCTTTATTTGTATCCTCATTAAAGGTTCCGAGCGTCTCGGGAGCATCGCCCGTAAACACATATTCGGCAGGGCTTGTGCCCGAGTCCGCTGCACTCAAGGCATAGCCGGGGATCTGAATTCCATTTTTTTCAATCCGTGCCTCCACATGTGTCCCGGTCTGGAAAGCAGGCTCTGTCTGGAAAGTAACTGTCCCCGCCTTGTTCTTGTGAAGAACATTTAATGGGAAGGTCCTCGATGTATCCGGCGTGAGCATCGCATAATAGGTGACCGTTCCCTGTGGATAATTTTCCGGGAGAGTGTCAACCGTATGCTGCGGGTTCGCCCGGTCATCATTCGCGGCGCTGCTCCACCCCTTAAAAAGGTAGGCAAAGCGCGTAACCCGTGGAAGGCTTCTGTCATTGACCGCATCCCCCATCGCTCCGCTGACATCCGACGGCGCAGGCGTCGCGCCGTTTGCTACAAATTTAAATATGCCCTGATTCTTCTGGTAGAGGAAAGTGACCTCCACATCCTTTGTCGGCATATTGCCGCTCACGCTTCCGGCTTGAGAATCGACCGTCAGGCCGTGATCAGCCGGCGTGATCTGGACTTCCTTAAATGTATAGTTCGAAATTGCAGGTGCGCTGACAGCGGTGATCGCCTCTCCTCCGGCCTTGTACTGCGGGGCAAATGTGCCCGTTGTGGTCTCCGGCGCACCGACCACATCGCCTCCGGTATCAGAATCCAGGAACTGGAAACTCAGTGTCATACCATCGCGCTTTAAGACAGCATTATTCGCATTCTGAAGGCTCTGCGTGCCCGCTGTAATATAATAATGAAGGTCTGTCGCAGTATCTGTGACAAAGTTGTCCGCAAACGGCACTCCGGTTGTGGCATACCCCGGCTTTGCGATCAGAATCTCCTGATCGGGGGTTGAGGAAACGCCATTCGGCGAGGAAACCGGCTTATTCTGGGTCGTGACACCGATCCGACTGTTGCCGAGATCCCCCGCGACCGTGATATATTTGCCCGTCGGCAGGTAGATGTTCGGAGCAGCAGTATCCCCGCTCGCGGTGTTTCCGGTGATGCTGACGCTATTCTGCACCTTGAAGCCGCTTTCGCTGCCGTTATAGTAAACGCTCCCGTTTCCGGTCGAGGTGTTGCCGGTGATCGTGCCGCCGTTTATCTCCAGGCCGGAGGCGCTCCCCGTAACCTTAATCGCGCTTCCGTCGCCGCCCTTGGCATTTTTAATCGTAGCGCCACTGATTACATTGAGCGTACCGTTTGTGACATCGATCAGGGGAGACGCTCCACTCGAAGAACCACCGTCAAGTGTGATATCCGTAAACTTCAATCTGGCTCCTCCGGATACTGTAAACATGGAATTCGTACCGGAGCGGATCAGGGGCTTGATATAGCCGGACAGTTCAGTCTGAGGATTGTTGTTTCTGTCATAATCCGTGCTGGCGATGGTAATATCCTGGCTGCTTCCTGAAAAAGCAATCGGGGATGAAATCTCCGGATAATCCATAATATAAATAAATCCCTTACCATTGCCGATTTTATTTCGTGCCGCCTCAATCGTCTTGAGCGGGGAGGTATTAAGTCCGTCATTACCATCCGAACCGTAAGTATATGATACATAGTAAGAACTGGCTTTAACTATAAATGCTACCCGCTTATGCACTGTCTCGTAAGGGCGAAGCGAAATGCTCCATGAATAAGTCATCGCTGAATCGCTACCACCGAACTGAGATACAGTGCTTTGGTCAAAAACATGGCCATCCCAACCTGAAAATGCACCTATCCATTGCCTGTCTGGAGGTGTCAATCCAAGTCTTGTATCAATTGCGATAAAGTCAAAGGTTGATTTAGTATCAGTATCTACCATATGCATACCATTGCTGGTCTTATATATTGTCGCACTATCCTGAGTGTCGATCATAACATCCGCCCCGGAACCAAGCTTAACTGTCTTAGATTGACCCTGAGTTTCATAGACATAATAATCCACCAGAATATACTTATTGTCCGAACTGGGGGAGAGTTTGATCTTTACTTCCACACCATTGCCTTCAAACACACCGCCATTCTTCGGGATCTGAACCTGCACCTTCTCTGCAGTACCCACCTGGTAGTATGTTTTATAACCGCCGAAGCTATATGTACATTTTATAGCAAGGTTTGTA
>SFNH01000156.1 GCA_004554205.1 Clostridium sp. | reverse complement strand
TTACGACATGGGCGGAGATTGTGACAGATTTCCTAAAGGCGAGCGATGAGGCAAAGCGTGGAAACAGAGAACTGCTCAAGGCGTGGACAAATACAGTAATGGCGCAGACATGGGACGAGGCCGGAACGCAGGTTGAAGACAGCGATCTGATGGATCGACTGGAGGACTACGGATGCGAAGTGCCGGACGGCGTGATTGCGCTCACGTGCGGAGTAGATACACAGGACGACAGATTCGAGTACGAAATCGTCGGATGGGGTATCGGTAAGGAGAGCTGGGGAATCGAAAAAGGTGCGATTTACGGCGATCTCAAACAAAAGGACATCTGGGAGAGACTGGACGCTGTACTGCTCCGGACATGGGAGAAAAAGGACGGAACCAAGATGGCGCTGACCGCGACATGCATCGACACGGGCGGACACTATACGCTGGAAGTTTACCGATTCTGTCTGCCGAGATGGGGACGGAATGTATGGGCGATCAAGGGCGGAAACCGGCCGGACCTGCCGTATATCAGCAATCCGAGCCGGAACAACCGCGTCAAGGTGCCGCTGTTTACGCTCGGCGTTGACACGGGAAAGAGCCTGATCTATGACCGTTTAAGCGTGGAGCATCCGGGTCCGGGATACTGCCATTTCCCGAAGGGAAACAGGGGATATGACGAGATGTATTTCAAGGGATTGACGGCGGAAAAACGGATTGTGACATACAAACAGGGACGCGCGACATGGGCGTGGGTGCTCAAGGACCAGGGATTCCGGAGGAACGAACCGCTGGATATCAGAGACTATGCGCAGGCGGCGATGGAGATTGCGCGGATTCCGCTTGAGCCAAGGACGGAGATCAAGAGCGGAAAGAGGAAAAGAAAACAGCTATCGAGAGGAATTGACGGATAAGAGAGGGACGAAAGAGAATGGCGAGAAGGAAAACAAAAAGCTATGGAATCACAAAACAGATCGCGGAAGAGCATCTGAATGCGTGGCTTGAGGCAGAGATGGCGGTGACGACGAGCCAAAGCTATCAGATCGGAGGACGTCAGCTGACGAGAGCAGATCTGGGAGAGATCCGGAAGCAGATTGAATACTGGTCGAACAAGGTGGAAAACCTCACGGCGGCGGAGGAACGAGGCGGGAGAAGCCGGATGTTCCGGGCGGTGCCGAGGGATTTCTGAATCAGAAATGGGCGTGCGCTGCAGCGTGCGCTCTTTTTTTTATGCAGATATCACTGCCGACCAATGCCGATGCGCGGTAATACAATGAGACCATAACGGCGGGAAAGGAGGGGAGAGATTGAATGGACTGGACAGAGTGATCGGTTATTTCAGCCCGGAGAGAGCACTCAGGCGGGAGCATGCGAGGTATAAGCTGGACGCGATCCAAAACAGCGGGTACGGAAACTACGGCGCGAGCCGGAGCAAGAAGAGCCTCAAGGGATGGATCACCGGAGGCGGGAGCGCACACGAGGACATTCACGACAATCTGCAGACGCTTCGTGTGCGGAGCCGCGATCTTGCGATGGGTGCGCCGCTGGCGAATGGCGCGATCAAGACATACCGGACGAACGTAGTCGGATCTGGACTGACGCCGAAGCCGACGATTGACGCGGAAGCGCTCGGGATGACGGAGGAACAGGCGGGAGAGCTGGAGAAACAGATATCGAGGGAGTTCAACCTCTGGGCGGACAGTGTGAACTGCGACGCGGAACGACTGTCCACGTTCTACGAGCTTCAACAGCTGGCGTTTCTAAACTGGATGATGAGCGGCGATGTGTTCGCGCTCCTGCCGATGAAGAAGCGGGCTGGAAGTGAATACGAGCTATGCATCCGGATGATCGAGGCAGACCGGGTATGTACACCGGGGAACGAGACAGGAATTGACACAGACAACAAGATTGTCGGAGGTGTTGAGGTAGACAAAGACGGAGAGGTAATTGCATACCACATCGCAAAACACCATCCGCTGTCAAACCGAAACGAGGCGCGGGACTGGGTACGGGTTCCGGCGTTCGGGAGAAAGACCGGACGGAGAAACGTCCTGCACATCTTGAGCCGAGAGCGGATCGGACAGCGGAGAGGCGTTCCGATGCTGGCGCCGGTGATTGAGGCGATCAAGCAGATCAGCCGATACACGGACGCGGAGCTGGTGGCGGCGGTTGTCAACGGATATTTTTCCGTGTTTATCGAGACGACGGAGGCATCGCCGGATCTGCCGATCGGAGAGCTGACAGAAAACGAAGAGACGATGCTGGTAGACAAGAAGGACGAGAACAGCATCGAGCTCGGGAATGGATCGATCATCGATCTGGCGCCGGGAGAGAAGGCAAACGCGGTGACACCGGGACGACCGAACGCGAATTTTGAGGGATTTGTGACAGCGGTTGCAAAACAGATCGGTGCGGCGCTTGAGCTTCCATACGAGCTGCTGATGAAGCAGTTTACGGCGAGTTACAGCGCGAGCCGCGCGGCACTGCTGGAGGCGTGGAAGAGTTTTTCCATGTGGCGGGACTGGATGACGGAGCGATTCTGTCAGCCGATCTACGAGGAGTGGATGACAGAGGCGGTCGCAAAGGGACGGATCAGCGCGCCGGGATTTTTTGCGGATGCGTCGATGCGGAAAGCATATACGGCGGCGCAGTGGTACGGTCCGACACAGGGTCAGCTCGACCCGGTGAAGGAAGTTCAGGCGGCGGAATACCGGATTCAGAGCGGATTCTCCACGCGGAGCAAGGAAGCGATGGAGCTGACCGGAACGGACTTTATGGACAACATCAGACAACTCAAGATGGAGAACGAGATGATGAGGGAGGTGAACAGAGATGGCGAGACACAAACTGCAGGGAACGGTAATGGATAACGACAGCGCGGAACTATACCGATGGTTTGGTTATCAGAACCTGTGCTGTCCGGCGGACGTGAGAGATGCGCTGGAGAGCGACACGGACGACGAGATCGTATTTGAGATCAACAGTTCAGGAGGATCGGTTTACAGCGGATTTGAGATGTACAGTCTGATCAGCAAGAGCAAGAAGCGTGTATGCGCGGAGGTACAGAGCATTGCGGCGAGCGCGATGAGCGTGGTGACTTCGGCGTGTGACACGGTGCGGATGAGTCCGGTGGCGAACATGATGATCCACCGGAGCAGCATTCGGAACTCAGGCGGAAATAGTGAGCAGTTGAAACAGGACGCACAGATGCTCGACGCGATTGACGAGAGCATTCTCAGCGCATACGAGCGGAAGGTCGGAGACAAATGCAGTCGGGAGAAACTGCGCGGAATGATGGAGAACGAGACGTTTTTCACGGCGGAGGAGGCGATTGCAATCGGGCTTGCGGATGAGATGATCGAGAGAGACGGAGAGGCGGGAGCGGATCCGGCGGATGCGGCGGCGAGCATCGGAAGGGCGGTGATGCCGATGGTGATGAATGCACTGCCGCCGATCGAAGATCTCAGACGCATGAGAAACGAGAGACAGGATATGACGGAGAGAGAAACGGAGGAGAGAGAAATCATGGAACAGATCAACACGATGGAGGAACTGCGGGCGCAGTATCCGGAGATGACGGCGCAGATTGCGGCAGAGGCGGCGCAGGC
>SFNH01000033.1 GCA_004554205.1 Clostridium sp. | reverse complement strand
AAAAGGCATGGACAAAAAACAGCTTGCGATCGAGAAACATAAAGAATGGAAGGGTAAGATAGAGGTCATCTCCCGCGCGCCCATCACCAACCGCGAGGAGCTCTCCATCGCATACACGCCGGGCGTGGCGGAGCCGTGCCTGCTGATCGCTGAGAATGAGGAGCTGGCGTACGACTACACGCGCAAGGGCAATCTGGTGGCGGTCATCACTGACGGGACAGCGGTGCTCGGCCTCGGCGACATCGGCCCCAGCGCGGGGATGCCGGTCATGGAGGGGAAATGCGCCCTCTTTAAAACCTTCGCGGATGTGGACGCATTCCCGCTGTGCGTGGACTCAAAGGATGTGGACACGATCGTCAATACCATCGCCCTCATTTCCAAGAGCTTCGGCGGTATTAACCTGGAGGACATTGCGGCCCCGCGCTGCTTTGAGATCGAGAAAAAACTAAAGGAGCGCTGCGATATCCCGATCTTCCATGACGATCAGCACGGGACAGCGATCGTGGTCGGCGCGGCGCTGCTTAACGCGGTGAAGGTGACCGGAAAGAAGATGGGCGAGCTGCGGGTAGTCATAAACGGCGCGGGCGCAGCGGGTGTTGCCATCGGAAAGCAGCTCATCGCCATGGGCTTCGGAAACATCATCATGTGCGATATCAACGGCATCATCTGCGAGGGCGACGCGGGCTTAAACTCCGGCCAGGAGGAGATCTCGCACATCAGCAATTTAAATAAGGAGCACGGGAGCCTCTCAGACGCCTTAAAAGGGGCGGACATCTTCGTGGGCGTGTCGAGACCGAATCTGGTGACGAGGGAAATGGTCGCGACCATGAACAGAGGCATAGTGTTTGCCATGGCTAACCCGGTTCCTGAGATCATGCCGGACGAGGCGAAGGCGGGCGGCGCGGCGGTAGTCGGTACGGGGCGCTCCGACTATCCGAATCAGATCAACAATGTGCTGGTATTCCCAGGGCTGTTTAAGGGCGTGCTGTCTGTCCGCGCAAGGGACATCACCGAGTCCATGAAGATCGCGGCGGCGCATGCCATTGCGGCTGTGATACCGGAGGACGAGCTGACGGCGGAAAATGTCATTCCGTCCGCTTTTGACAGGCGCGTGGCGCCGGCGGTCGCTGACGCGGTCGCGAAGGCGGCGGTTAAGGAAGGCATCAACCGGGCGCCGTATACAGAAAATGGGTGAAAAAAATATCAATAATAGACAAAATCAGATTTAATGGTTATAATAGTAGTTACATGCAAAAATGCGGAAAGAGGTGGGCGCGGTGCATTACAAAAAGAGCGTATTCAGGAGCCTTATGATGGTGACCCAGCTTGGATTGTGCATGATCACGCCGATCTTTCTCTGCATTTTTATCGGATATCAGGCGGACGCCCGTTTTGGCACGAAACTTATGATTCCGATGCTGATTCTTGGCGTGCTGGCTGGCGCGCGGTGTGCATGGAAGATGGCGGGGACGACTCTTTCGCAGGAAAAGAAGGAGGACGAACGTCTGCGCAGGGAGCAGACAGCGGCCCCCAGCCGGACAGGGATCAGCAAGCCGAAACAGCCAAGCCGCATCAGGAACGGCGGGCAGGAAGCGGAGAAGGATTCAGACAGGATATGAGAAGGAGGCAGGAAAGATGAGGTGGCTTAGCAAGCCGACAAAACGGATGCTTTTCGAGATGTCGCTCGGCATCGCCCTTTACAACCTGCTACTCGGCATTCTTGCCTGCGCTCTGCTTCCGAAGATTTCCTACCCGGTGAAGCCGGTGCTTTTGGGGCTTTTGGCGGGCGCAGTGGGAGCGATTCTGATGCTGTCCCACATGGCGGTCATGACTGAGCGGGCAATCGACAGCCAGGACGAGAAATACGCCAACAAACTCACTGTAGCGCAGGGCCTTCTGCGGAAGGTGGCGTTTGTGGCGGCATTATTTTTTCTCTGGCGCGCGTTAAAGATCGATCTGCTGGCCGCGGTGATCGGCGCCATGGGCATGAAGGCAGGCGCGTATCTGCAGCCCCTGTTCCGCAGGCTTTCCGGCGGCGGGGACGAAGAATCCGCAGAGCAGACAGATTCATCCGGCGACGCGGATTCACAACTACTTTAGAAGAAAGGAGGACTGTGTATGGGAATGCTGATTTCCAATGAGCCTGACTTTATGATACACGGCGTTTTGAAGTATCAGATGTTCGGTCAGGACTTTTGGATTACGACAACTACCATAGGGATGTGGATTATCTCCGCGATCATTTTGATCATCGCTGTCCTGGCAAACCGCACATTGAAAAAGGCGACGGATGTGCCGGGAACCTTCCAAAATGCGCTGGAGATGGCATATGAAGCTTTATCCGGTATGGCATCCGGCATCCTGGGAGGCAATGCAAGACGGTTCATCAATTATATCGGGACTATCTTCCTGTTTATCCTGTTTTGCAACCTGAGCGGACTGCTCGGCCTTCGGGCGCCGACGGCGGATTACGGCGTGACGTTTCTGCTCGGTATGGTTACTTTCTTCATTGTGAATTACCAGGGCATCAAGAACCGCGGCGTGCATCATTTCACGAGCCTGTTTGAGCCGACGCCAATCCTGTTTCCGATCAACCTGATCGGAGAGCTCGCCAATCCGCTGTCCATTTCGCTGCGTCTGTTTGCAAACCTGCTCTCGGGCGTTATCATCATGGGCCTGTGGTACGGCATGATGCCGATTTTTGCGAACATCGGTATTCCGGCGGCGCTTCACATTTACTGTGACTTATTCTCTGGATGTATCCAGACGTATGTATTCTGTATGTTGACGATGGTTTACATTAACGACAAGATGGAGTAGCAATGAGCCATGCGGAATCGAGGTGACATGGCGCTCGAGGCGGCATGGCGGAAAAGAAACAATATATTTTTATATTATTTAGGAGGAAATTACTATGAATGGTATCTCAGGACAGGACTTTATCTTTGGTTGTTCCGCAATCGGCGCAGGTCTGGCGATGATCGCCGGTATCGGACCTGGTATCGGTCAGGGTATCGCGGCAGGTCACGGCGCAGCGGCGGTTGGACGTAATCCGGGCGCAAAATCCGACATTACTTCCACGATGCTTCTTGGACAGGCAGTTGCCGAGACCACCGGTCTGTACGGCCTGGTTGTCGCTATTATCCTGATGTTCGTTAAGCCCTTCGGCGCTTGATCGGATTCCGCGTATGGCAGGAATCGTGACGAAAGGAGGCTTAAGACTTGGACAGACTGATAGGATTTGATCCCCAGCTATTGCATGACGCGATACTGACCGGCATCAATATCTTCATATTGTTCTTTGCGCTGTCCTACCTGCTTTTCAACCCGGTGCGCGATGTGCTGGAGAAGAGAAGACAGAAGATTGCCGGCGAGCTTGACCAGGCGGCGGCGGACAAGGAGTCCGCGGGCGCTCTTAAGGCAGAGTACGAGGCAAAGCTAAAGGACGTAAACAGAGAAGCGGAAAGCATTTTGGAGACTGCGCGGCGCAAGGCGAAATCGCGCGAGGAGGAGATGCTGAGCGAAGCCAAGGCAGAGGCAGCAAAGATCATCGAGCGGGCAAACCGTGAAGTCGAGCTGGAGAGAAAGAAAGCCCTCGACGACATGAAGCAGGAGGTTGTGACGATCGCGGCGCTGATGGCGTCAAAGGCGGTCGGAAACTCCATCGATGTGAAGGTTCAGGATGCCTTGATTGACGAGACTTTGAAAGAGATGGGTGAGAGCACATGGCAAAGCTAGTTTCAAAGGTGTACGGCGATGCATTGTTTGAGGCGGCCATGGAAAAGGATATGGTGGACAGTCTCTATGAGGAGGCTGCGGCGCTGATCCCCATTTTGAAGGAAAACCCGGAGCTTTTAGCGCTGCTTGGAAATCCGCAGATCGTCAAGGAGGAAAAGACCGCCATCTTACGCCGGGTCTTTTCCGGCAGGCTCACGGAGGAACTTATGGGCTTCCTCTGCATCATGCTGGAGAAAGACAGACAAAACGATATGATTCCGATCCTGGATCACTTTGTCCGCAGGGTGAAGGAATACAAAAAGATCGGCTCCGCCTTTGTGACCAGCGCAGTACCGCTTAAAGACGAGCAGAAGGCCAGTCTTGAAGCAAAGCTGCTTGAGACCACTTCTTACAGGGAGCTTGAGACGTCTTATGACACTGACCCGTCGCTGCTTGGCGGCATGGTGATCCGCATCGGAGACCGGGTGGTGGACAGCAGCATCAAAACACGGCTTTATGGACTGAAGAAGGAACTCCTGGAGCTTCAGTTGACATAATAAGTCAGAAAGGAACAGACAATGAATTTGAGACCAGAAGAAATCAGTTCGGTAATCAAAGAACAGATTGAGAAATATTCTACCAAACTGGAAGTCTCGGACGTCGGCACCGTCATCACGGTGGCGGACGGCATCGCCAGGATTCATGGGCTTCAGAAAGCCATGCAGGGTGAGCTCCTCGAGTTTCCCGGAGAGATCTACGGCATGGTGCTGAACCTGGAGGAAGACAACGTAGGCGTCGTACTCCTGGGTGATGCCGAAGGCATCAGCGAGGGCGATATCGTAAAGACGACCGGCCGCGTGGTAGAGGTTCCGGTAGGCGACGCGCTGACCGGACGCGTAGTAAACGCGCTGGGCCAGCCGATCGATGGCAAGGGACCGATCGAGACCGATAAGTTCCGCCGGATTGAGCGTGTGGCGCACGGCGTAATCGAGAGAAAATCCGTAGACACCCCGCTCCAGACCGGTATCAAGGCGATCGACGCCATGATCCCGATCGGACGCGGACAGCGTGAGCTGATCATCGGCGACCGCCAGACGGGAAAGACCGCGATCGCGATCGACACTATCATCAACCAGAAGGGCCAGGGCGTCCACTGTATCTATGTTGCGATCGGCCAGAAGGCATCGACAGTCGCAAATATTGTGAGAACCCTGGAGGAGTTTGACGCTATGGATTACACCACCATCGTGGTATCCACAGCCTCTGACCTCGCCCCGCTTCAGTATATTGCGCCGTATTCCGGCTGCGCGATCGGTGAGGAGTGGATGGAGAACGGCGAGGACGTGCTGGTCGTTTACGACGATCTGACCAAGCACGCGGCAGCTTACCGCACACTGTCCCTGCTTCTTAAGAGACCGCCGGGACGTGAGGCTTATCCGGGCGACGTATTCTACCTGCATTCAAGACTGCTTGAGCGCGCTTCCCGCCTGTCCGACGAGCTGGGCGGCGGTTCGCTGACAGCGCTTCCGATCATCGAAACGCAGGCGGGCGATGTATCAGCCTACATTCCGACCAACGTGATCTCCATCACCGACGGCCAGATTTATCTGGAGACGGAGATGTTTAACTCCGGCTTCCGCCCGGCGATCAACGCGGGTCTGTCCGTGTCCCGTGTGGGCGGCGCGGCGCAGATCAAGGCGATCAAGAAGATCGCGGCTCCGATCCGTACCGAGCTGGCGCAGTACCGTGAGATGGCGAGCTTCGCGCAGTTCGGCTCTGAGTTAGACGCGGCCACCACCGAGCAGCTTGCACAGGGCGAGCGCATCCGCGAAGTCTTGAAGCAGCCTCAGTACCAGCCGATGCCGGTCGAGTACCAGGTGATCATCATCTACGCAGCCACGAGGAAGTATCTGCTTGATATCCCGGTTGCGGATGTGCTGGCGTTTGAGAAAGACCTGTTTAAGTACATTGACACGAAGTATCCGGAGATTCCGGCGTCCATCCGTGACACGAAGGTGCTGACGGAGGAGAACGAGGCGCTTTTAGTCAAGGCAATCACAGAGTGCAAACAGCAGCGCTAGATAAGGCAGGTGACTGATCATGGCATCCATGAGAGATATTAAACGCAGAAAAGCAAGTATCCAGAGCACCGGCCAGATCACCAAGGCAATGAAGCTGGTTTCTACTGTAAAGCTGCAGAAATCCAGGCAGAAGGCGGAGGGCTCCAAGCCCTACTTCGACATGATGTACGAGACGATCGCATCCATGTTAAAGAAGTCCGGGATCATCGACCACAAGTATTTAAAAGCGGGCAGCACACAGAAGAAGGCGGTCATCGCGATCACCTCCAACCGCGGCCTCGCAGGCGGCTACAACAACAATATTGTGAAGCTGATCGCGGCGAACCCGGAGCTTGCGCCGGAAAACACACTTATCTACGCGATCGGCCGCAAGGGCCGCGACGGACTGACGAAGAAGGGGTACGAGCTGAAAGCGGATTATTCCGAGGTCATCAACGAACCGCTGTATCAGGACGCCGCAGACCTGACAGTCGAACTGTTAGACGCATTTGGCAGAGGCGAGTTTGGGGAGATCTACCTGGCGTACACTTCCTTTAAAAACACGGTCGTCCACATTCCGAAGCTGATCAAGCTGCTCCCGTTTACGATGGAGGCGGAAGAGGACGCGGGCGAGGCGCCGAAAGCGCAGGCTCTGATGAATTATGAGCCGAACGAGGAAGCGGTGTTAGATATGATCATCCCGAAGTATATGAGCAGCCTGATCTTCGGTGCGCTGCAGGAGGCAGTCGCCAGCGAGAACGGCGCCCGCATGACAGCAATGGATTCGGCGACGAACAACGCGAATGAGATGCTGGATAAGCTGGAGCTGCAGTACAACCGTGCGCGCCAGGGTTCCATCACCCAGGAGCTGACGGAGATCATTGCAGGCGCAAACGCGATTGGATAACAAAATAGCGACAATAAATATAAGGAGAAGCAAGATGGCAGAACAAAATACTGGTAAGATCACACAGATCATCGGTGCGGTTATGGATATCAAGTTCTCCCAGGGCAAGATTCCCGAGATCAACGAGGCGATCAAGGTGCCGCTCGAGGCAGGCGGCTCTCTCACCGTCGAGGTTGCGCAGGATCTTGGCGACGATACCGTGAGATGTATCGCGATGGGAAGCACCGATGGTCTGAGACGTGGTATGGACGCCATTGCGACCGGAGCGCCGATCACGGTTCCGGTTGGCGAGAACACGCTCGGGCGTATCTTCAACGTGCTGGGCGAGCCGATTGATAATAAAGAAGCGCCACAGGCGGAAGAGTATCTTCCGATTCACAGAAAAGCTCCTACCTTTGAGGAACAGTCCACGGAGACCGAGATCCTTGAGACCGGCATCAAAGTCGTAGACCTGCTCTGCCCTTATCAGAAGGGCGGTAAGATCGGTCTGTTCGGCGGCGCCGGCGTAGGCAAGACGGTGCTCATTCAGGAGCTGATCCGCAACATCGCCACGGAGCACGGCGGATATTCCGTATTCACCGGTGTGGGCGAGCGTACCCGTGAGGGTAATGACCTCTATCACGAGATGTCGGAATCCGGCGTTATCAATAAGACGACGATGGTATTCGGGCAGATGAATGAGCCGCCGGGAGCTCGTATGAGAGTGGGCTTGACCGGCCTTACGATGGCAGAGCACTTCCGCGATAAGAGCGGAAAGGATGTGCTTTTGTTCATCGACAACATTTTCCGTTTCACCCAGGCAGGCTCCGAGGTGTCCGCACTTTTGGGACGTATGCCTTCCGCGGTGGGCTATCAGCCGACATTACAGACGGAGATGGGCGCGCTGCAGGAGCGCATCACCTCCACGAAGAACGGTTCCATCACCTCCGTACAGGCCGTTTATGTGCCGGCGGATGACCTGACGGACCCGGCTCCGGCAAACACCTTCGCGCATCTGGATGCGACCACGGTATTAAGCCGTTCCATCGTAGAGCTCGGCATCTACCCGGCGGTAGACCCGCTTGAGTCCACCTCCCGCATCCTTGACCCGCGTGTGGTAGGCGAGGAGCATTACAGGGTGGCGCGCGGCGTGCAGGAGGTTCTCCAGAAGTACAAGGAGCTGCAGGATATCATCGCAATGCTCGGTATGGACGAGCTTTCCGAGGAGGATAAGCTGACCGTATCCCGCGCGAGAAAGATTCAGAGATTTTTGTCCCAGCCGTTCCACGTTGCGGAGCAGTTTACCGGCTGTACCGGACGTTACGTTCCGCTCAGTGAGACCATTCAGGGCTTCAAGGAGATCCTGGAGGGCAAGCACGACGACATTCCGGAGCAGCTCTTCTTAAACGCAGGTAATATCGATGACGTTCTTGCCCGCGTGAAATAGGGGGTGCGTCTATGGCTGATGAAATGAAATTGCAGATCATCACTCCGGTGGGGCGCTTCTATGAGGGCGATGTGACTATGGCGGAGCTTACCACCACGGAGGGGAATATCGGTATCTATCCGAATCACATCCCGCTGACCGCCGTTGTGGCGCCCGGCATTTTAAGGATCCATGAGGCGGGCGGGGTGAAGGAAGCCGCGCTGATGTCAGGATTTATCACCATTCTGCCGGAGACCGTGACGATCATGGCGGAGACTGTGGAGTGGCCGGACGAGATTGACTTTAAGCGGGCGGAGGACGCTCGTATCCGCGCGGAGCGGCGCCTCTCCTCACGCGAGCCAGGACTTGACGTCATGCGCGCGGAGGCGGCCCTCAAGCGGGCACTGGTGCGTCTGGAGCTGCAGCACTAAAAGGAGTAAATTACAAAAAGGCATCTGCTTTTAAGCGGGTGTCTTTTTCTTTCGGGCGTCGCGGCTGATACTGCCCAGCCGTGAGGGCGCATTATGTAAACCATACTGTGAGGGAGACCGGTGAACACATTTGCGAGGCGCCCGAACACATGAAAACATGAAAAAATATATAAAAAAAGATTGACGCATTCCGATTCCTGTGTTATAGTAATATAGCGAATGGAAGAGCTTAGGTCTTTTTTTTATGCTCAAAAATCAGGTTTGGATCAGCCTGACAGAGATGGGAAAAAGACCGGAAAACAACGAGAAATCAAGTGGAGGTGGAAGTCGTGCGCACAAAGATTACACTGGCATGTACAGAATGTAAGCAACGCAATTACAACATGACGAAGGACAAGAAGACGCATCCGGACCGCATGGAGACAAAGAAGTATTGCAGATTCTGCAAAACTCATACTTTGCACAAGGAAACCAAGTAAGGAGTGTGAACAATGGGCGAAACCACAGGGACTAAGGAAGCTCCGAAGAAGAGCTTTTTCAAGGGGCTGAAAGCTGAGTTCAATAAGATCGTGTGGCCTGACCAGGAGACTGTCGGCAAACAGACGATTGTTGTTATCGTTGTTACCGCTGCGCTGGGAGCTATCATTGCAATCCTGGATTTCATTATCAAGTGGGGCTTGAGCTTCATCATTAAGTAAGGCGAGGGTGATAGGATGTCAGAGGCAAAGTGGTATGTAGTGCACACCTACTCGGGCTACGAGAACAAGGTTAAGGTCGACATTGAGAAAACCATTGAGAACCGCAAGCTTCAGGATCAGATACTGGAGGTATCCGTCCCGATGTTAGAGGTTGCAGAGCTGAAAAACGGCGTGGAGAAGCTGGCAGACAAGAAGATGTTTCCCGGCTATGTGCTCGTCCACATGATCATGAACGACGATACATGGTATGTGGTGCGCAATACCCGCGGCGTCACCGGATTCGTGGGGCCGGGTTCCAAGCCCGTTCCGCTCACCGATGAGGAGATGGCGGGCCTCGGCTTCGGCAGGAAGGACGTTGTGGTTGATTTCGCGGTCGGCGACCCCGTTGTGGTGACTGCCGGCGCGTGGAAGGATACCGTCGGCGCGGTCAAGACGATCAATGAAGGCAAGAAGACCCTTACGATCAGTGTTGAGATGTTCGGCCGTGAGACACCGGTTGAGCTGAGCTTCGCGGAAGTGAAGCATTTATAAGTTCATGGGAGAGAGTATCCTGTGAATTCCTTGTAACAAGACAAGGCCGGCATGAGAGCCGGCGCGTGGGAGGGACATCCCCGACAATACCACATTATAGGAGGTCATTATCATGGCAAAGAAAGTAACTGGCTACATCAAATTACAGATTCCGGCAGGCAAGGCGACCCCGGCTCCGCCGGTCGGTCCGGCGCTGGGTCAGCACGGCGTCAACATTGTGCAGTTCACCAAGGAGTTTAACGCGAAGACCGCAGACCAGGGCGACCTGATCATCCCGGTTGTCATCACGGTTTACGCGGACAGGAGCTTCAGCTTCATCACCAAGACTCCGCCGGCGGCTGTTCTGCTCAAGAAGGCCTGCAAGATCAAATCCGGTTCCGCAACCCCGAACAAGACGAAAGTTGCTACCATTTCCAAAGCGGATCTTCAGAAGATCGCCGAGACCAAGATGCCTGACTTAAACGCGGCAAGCCTGGAAGCAGCTATGAGCATGATCGCAGGTACTGCGAGAAGCATGGGTATCACCGTAGAGGAATAAGCAGCTGACAACAATTACGTGGGAGGGACATCCCCGACAATACCACTAGGAGGTTATTCATTATGAAACATGGAAAGAGATATGTAGAGGCGGCAAAATCCGTAGACCGCGCTACCCTGTATGACGCAGCGGACGCAATCGCACTGGTAAAGAAGACTGCTGTGGCAAAATTTGATGAAACCATCGAGGCGCATATCAGAACCGGCTGTGACGGTCGTCACGCGGAGCAGCAGATCCGCGGCGCGGTTGTTCTGCCGCATGGCACCGGAAAGGTTACGAGGATCCTGGTATTCGCAAAGGGAGCAAAGGCTGATGAGGCACAGGCAGCGGGCGCTGACTATGTGGGCGCCGAGGAGCTGATCCCGAAGATCCAGAATGAGGGCTGGTTAGACTTTGACGTAGTCGTAGCCACCCCGGATATGATGGGCGTTGTGGGCCGTCTGGGCCGTGTGCTCGGACCGAAGGGCTTAATGCCGAACCCGAAGGCGGGCACCGTGACGATGGACGTAGCGAAGGCGATCAGCGACATCAAAGCCGGTAAGATTGAGTACAGGCTCGACAAGACAAATATCATCCACGTGCCAGTGGGTAAAGCTTCTTTCACTGAGGAGCAGTTAGCGGACAACTTCCAGACGCTTATGGATGCAATCATTAAGGCAAAACCGGCATCTTTAAAGGGCGCTTACATTAAGAGCGCGACCCTGACCTCAACCATGGGTCCCGGCGTGAAGCTGAACGTGGTTAAGCTGATGGCCTAAAAAATGATTGACAATCCGAATACCATATGGTATTATACACAAGTATTGACTGCCGAAGACAGCAGGTGCCGCAAGGCGTAAGGTTAAAACACCTGCCGAGGAACATACAATTTCTGATATTATGAATTTGTAGAGCCTCTCTGTCCCGCGACAGAGAGGTTTTTCCTTGCAGTCTCCAGTTATTATAGAAAAACAGGAGGTAAAGATTCATGGCAAAAGTTGAGTTAAAGCAGCCTGTCGTTGCTGAGATCTCCGAGTTGCTGAATGGCGCGGCTTCCGCAGTTGCGGTAGACTATCGCGGTCTTACCGTTGCCCAGGATACCGAGCTTCGCAAGGCGCTCAGGGAGGCTGGTATTACTTATAAGGTTTATAAGAATACCCTGATCAGGCGTGCCGCTGAGGGTACTGACTTTGCTGCGCTGGATCCGCATTTGGAGGGTCCGACCGCGATCGCGGTATCCAGGGACGACGCTACCGCTCCGGCCCGGATTCTGGCGGAATTCGCCAAGAAGGCTGACAAGCTGGAAATCAAAGCCGGTATCGTGGAAGGCACCTACTACGACGCGAATGGGATGAAGACGATCGCGGGCATTCCGTCCAGAGAGATTCTTCTGGGCAGATTGCTGGGAAGCTTCCAGTCCCCGATCACGAACTTCGCCCGTGTGCTTAATCAGATCGCTGAGAAGCAGGAGGCGTGATGTCCGTCCGATGACCGGAGGGAATCGGACAGCTTGAGGAAACAAGTGTAAAATCAAAAAATTATTTCATATGGAGGAAATGAAAATGGCAAAGTTGACAACTGCAGAGTTTATCGAAGCAATCAAAGAGTTATCCGTGTTAGAGCTGAACGAGCTGGTAAAGGCTTGTGAGGAAGAGTTCGGCGTATCCGCAGCAGCAGGCGTTGTTGTGGCGGCGGCAGGCCCGGCGGCAGGCGGCGCGGCAGCCGAGGAGAAGACCGAGTTCGACGTTGAGCTGACTGAGGTTGGCCCGAACAAGGTTAAGGTTATCAAGGTTGTGCGTGAGGCTACCGGCCTTGGCTTAAAGGAGGCTAAGGACGTAGTTGACGGCGCTCCGAAGGTTCTGAAGGAGGGCGCTTCCAAGGAAGAGGCTGAGGACATCAAGGCGAAGCTTGAGGCTGAGGGCGCAAAGGTTACCTTAAAGTAAACATTTACTCCCGGCATAGCAGGGGGCGGGCAAAGGATTCCATGATTGGAATCCTTTGTTTTGCTCTCGGATACGCCGCCCGGCTGAACTGTTACCACTTTGTGAAAAAAGTCTGAAAAATCTCTTGACAGATGAAAAACGTGGTGGTAAAATACGGAATGTGTTTTGATATGAGCTTTTGATTCACATATTTTTGTAAGTCATGAAGACCATCTCATGATTCACAAAAATATGTGATTTTTTAATATCATAGAAAATACACATAAATTTTATTTAGGAGGTACCAGTCATGAATAACGGTACAGTAAAGTGGTTCAACGCGACAAAGGGTTATGGCTTCATCACCAACGATGAGACCGGCGAGGAGGTATTCGTACATTTCTCCGGCATCGTGGCAGACGGATACAAGACCCTCGAGGATGGCCAGAAGGTTACCTTTGATACTGCTGAGGGCAACCGTGGTCTGCAGGCTGTAAACGTTCACGTTGTAGGTTAATCCACGGATCAGTGAAGAACCCGTAAAAGAGGACGCGCGGACTTAAAGTTGACCGACCGCCCTCTTTTATAGGATCAAAAATGTAAGCGCTTACAAAAAGCGGCAGAACAAATAAAAAAGGGGAGGTTTCAGGCAATGGGAAGGAAAGAGACAGTGATTCAGTTTGGCGAGGGGGGATTCCTGCGCGGTTTCGTGGATTATTTTTTCCAGAAATTAAAGGATCAGGGATTATTCGACGGATCCGTAGTGGTGGTTCAGCCGATCGAGCGCGGTATGTGCGAGACGCTGGAAAAGCAGAACTGCGAGTACAACCTGTTCTTAAGAGGCATTGAGGGCGGGAAGGTCGTGGACGAACACACCCACATCGACGTCATTTCCAGATGTGTAAATCCGTACACAGATAATGAAGGCTACATGGCTCTGGCCGAGAACCCGGATTTTCGCTTTATCGTGTCCAACACAACCGAGGCCGGCATTGAGTTTGTGCCGGAGAACCGGTTTGAGGACGCCCCGGCGAAGTCTTTTCCGGGGAAGCTCACCCAGCTTCTGTATAAGCGCTACAAGCTGGGCTTAAGAGGCTTTATCATACTCTCCTGCGAGCTGATCGACCACAACGGCGAGGAGCTCTTAAAGTGCTGCCTTAAGTACGCGGATCTGTGGGGGCTTGGCGAAGGGTTTAAGACCTGGCTTAAGGAGGAAAATGATTTCTGCTCCACGCTGGTTGATCGTATCGTCACGGGCTTTCCGAGAGACGAGCACGAGGCGCTGTGCGCGCGCATCGGTGAGCAGGACGATATGATGGACACCGCGGAGATCTTTCATCTGTGGGTGATTCAGGGTCATCATGAGGATGAGCTTCCGCTTAAGAAGGCGGGCTTCAATGTGATCTGGACCGACAACGTGGATCCGTACAAGAAGAGAAAGGTGCGGATTTTAAACGGCGCGCACACTTCGATGGTGCTGGGCGCGCGGCTGTATGGCCTCGAGACCGTGGGCGAGTGCTTAAAGGACGAGAAGGTATCCGCGCTGCTTAAGAAGTGCATCTTTGAGGAGATCATCCCGACGATCGGCGACACCGAGGACAACCGGGAATTCGGCGCGGCAGTCCTGGAGCGTTTCTCAAACCCGTTTATCAAGCACCGCCTGCTCTCCATCGCCTTAAATTCCGTTTCCAAGTTCAAGGCGAGAGTGCTGCCGACGATCCTGGAGTTTAAGGAGGCGCACGGCAGCTATCCGCGGGGGCTGACCTTCTCGCTTGCGGCTCTGATCGCATTCTACCGCACGGATGAGGCAAACGACGGCGAGGAGATCATGGCATTTATGAAGAATGCCCCGGTGGCGGATATCCTGAAGAAGACCGAGTATTGGGGCCAGGATTTGAGCGATATGCTCCCGGAGGTTTCAAGGTGGTATGACGCGATCGGGAGGGACGGCATGGCAAAGGCCTATGATGAAGTGTTAAACAGATGCGAATAGAAGCATTGTGCGCGAAGGGTGCGCATATAATGTGGTGATATGGGGGAAGCGGGGGCAGAGGCGTGCGCGTAAACCGGTTTCGGCGGAATGTAGTGCTTTTCGTGTGTGTACTTTTGCTGGACGGAGCCATTTTCGGGGCGGCGGTCGGGACGATGCACCCCGGATCGGCGGCGAGCCTTAAGGTCAGCGCCCCGGAGGTCGGGAGGCAGAAAATGGTGGCGCTGACCTTTGACGACGGCCCCCACAAGAGCTGCACGCCGAAGCTCTTAGACGGGCTTAAGGAGCGGGGCGTCCATGCGACGTTCTTCCTCATGGGACAGAGCATACCGGGCAATGAAGACCTGGTGCGCAGGATGCAGGAGGAGGGACACCTGATCGGAAATCACAGCTATTCCCACATTCAGCTCACGCATGCCGGGGAGGAGAAGGTGTGCCGGGCGGTGGAGGAGACAGAGGAGTTGATCAAGTCCATCACGGGAAGCCGCCCCCAGTATCTGCGCCCGCCCTACGGCGACTGGAACGAAAACCTGGAGTGCCGCGTGGATCTGACAACCGTATTCTGGACGGTGGATTCCCTCGACTGGAAACTGAAAAACACGGAAAAGGTCGTGCGCAGGGTGGAAAAAAGCGTGGATGACGGCGCGATCATCCTGATGCACGATATTTTCCCGACCTCGGTGGAAGCGGCGCTGCGGATCGTGGATGATCTTAAGGCGCAGGGCTATGTGTTCGTGACCGTGGATGAACTGATGATTGATTAGGGGGAGGGAATTATGGTATAATGACCGCAGGAAGCTATCATACCAATCGGAACGCGAAAAGAGGCGCATCATGGATTTGTTTGACTATATGAGGACGAACACCCAGGAAAAGGAGTCTCCCCTGGCGTCGCGTATGCGGCCGACCACATTAGAGGAAGTGGTCGGCCAGAAGCATATCATCGGGAAGGACAAGCTGCTTTACCGGGCGATTCAGGCGGATCAGCTTGGCTCCATCATTTTCTACGGCCCGCCGGGCACCGGAAAGACCACCCTCGCAAAGGTGATCGCCCACACCACAAGCGCAAACTTCCGCCAGATCAACGCCACAGCGGCGGGCAAGAAGGAGATGGAGGAAGTGGTGAGCGAGGCGAAGGACGCGCTCGGCATGTACGGGAAGAGGACGATCCTGTTTGTGGACGAGATCCACCGCTTCAACAAGAGCCAGCAGGATTACCTGCTCCCGTATGTGGAGGACGGCACGCTGATCCTCATCGGGGCGACCACGGAGAATCCCTACTTTGAGGTGAATGGGGCGCTCCTGTCACGCTCCCGTATCTTTGAGCTTAAGGCGCTTGAGCGGGAGGATGTGAAGGAGCTGATCTACCGCGCCGTGACGGACGAGGAAAAGGGCATGGGAAGCTACCACGCGGTGATCGACGAGGACGCCGCCGAATTCCTGGCGGACGTATCCGGCGGGGACGCGCGGGCGGCGCTCAATGCGGTGGAGTTAGGCGTGCTGACGACAGAGCGGGATGCGCGGGACGGGAAGATTCACATTACGCTCGACGTGGCCCAGGAGTGTATCCAGAAGCGGGCGGTCCGCTATGACAAGGACGGGGACAACCACTACGACACGATCTCCGCTTTCATAAAGAGCATGCGGGGCTCCGACCCGGACGCGGCGGTGTACTATCTGGCGCGGATGCTGTACGCCGGGGAGGATATCAAATTTATCGCCCGCCGGATCATGATCTGTGCGTCGGAGGACGTGGGGAACGCGGATCCGCAGGCGCTTGTGGTGGCGGTCAGCGCGGCGCAGGCGGTGGAGCGGGTCGGTATGCCGGAGGCGCAGATCATCCTGTCGCAGGCGGTGACGTATGTGGCGACGGCCCCCAAGTCCAATTCGGCGTGCATCGCGGTCTATGAGGCGATGGAGGCGGTAAAGACCAGGCGTTCCATGCCGGTGCCGCCGCACCTTAAGGACGCGCATTACAGGGGCGCCGAGAGCCTCGGGCACGGCCTGGACTACAAGTACGCCCACGATTACCCGAACCACTATGTAAAGCAGCAGTACCTCCCGGACGGGATGGAGGGGACTGTGTTCTATCGCCCGTCGGAAAACGGGTATGAGCAGAAGATCAGCGAGCATATGCGCTTTCTGAAAAGCTATGTCTGCTGACGCATTCACCGGTCTCACTCACGGCGAGATTATAGCCGCGCGCTGGGATTCCTCTTTTGTTCGGTCGCCGGGTGTAAATTTTTTCTTGCATTGTATGACGGCTTATGCTAGAATACACTTAAAGCATTAAGTTTCCGGGAATCTTCGGCAATACGCCG
>SFNH01000155.1 GCA_004554205.1 Clostridium sp. | reverse complement strand
CCCTGCTATCATGGGATTATCAAACATGAAACTCACGCAAGAAGAAGGGGGAAGCGATGAAGAACTACAAGGTAACTGTGTGCCGGTTTGGCTATGCGAGGGTGGAGGCGGATTCGGAGAGAGAAGCGAGACAAAAGGCGCAGACCATGCAGCCGGATCAGATTCACTGGCTTGGAAAAAAAGAAAAAATGCAGCCGTTTCTTGTCACTTACGCGGAGAAAACAGAGGACAGATGCGAGGAAAACAGGCGCAGGAGTCTGCTCAAATAAGCGTGTTTTGAATAAAACCGCTGACTCCGGCATATAATCCTACTAATGGGAAAATTTGTTTCAAGGAGGGATTTAAGAGTGGCAAGACGAGCGAGAAAGACACCGTTGGAGAAGTATCAGGAGGAGCTTGAGGGCGTGATGGCATCGATCGCCCAGTATGAAAGCTGTCTGGAGACGATGCGGGAAAAGGAAAAGCAGCTTCAGGAGCAGATTCTTTTAGAGAAGTTTAAGGAGGTCAACGAGCTTTTGGAGGGGCAGAATATGTCCCTTGACGATCTGAAGGAAATGCTCAGCAGCGAGGGGACGCCGGCGCAGATTGCCTGAGCATGAAAGTTTTTTTAAAAGCCATTGAATTATACAAAAAATTTCTGTATAATAAAGATAAAGGTTTTGAAATACGAAAATATGGGAGGATTTACCATGAAAAAAGTACTGGCAACTACTCAGGCGCCCGCGGCAATCGGGCCGTATTCCCAGGCAATCCGCGCGGACAAGCTGGTGTTTGTGTCCGGTCAGCTTCCGATCGACCCGGCTACCGGCGCGTTCGCGGGAGATGACATCGCGGCGCAGACCAGGCAGTCTCTGACGAACATCAAAAATATTCTTGCAAGCGACGGACTGACCATGGCGAATGTGGTCAAGACCACGGTTTTGTTAAAGAATATCAGCGATTTCGGCGCGATGAACGAGGTGTACGCAACCTTCTTTGAGGGTGCGTGTCCGGCGAGAGCCGCATTTGAGGTTGCGGCGCTTCCGAAGGGGGCGCTTGTTGAGATCGAGGCGATCGCCTGCGCGGAGTGAGCGCACCTGTAAAGCAGTATTGAAAAGCAGTCGGGGCTTATGCAGACAGAATTGTTTGCGTAGGCCCCGATTTTGTGGTACACTAATAACTATTCAGTAGGTCTGTGCAGTTATGTAAACTGGTAACAAAAGGGGATATGATAATGGAAGCATACGATATGTTAAATGACAGGCAGCGGGAGGCTGTCTTCTGTACGGAGGGGCCGTTGCTTGTGCTGGCGGGCGCAGGATCGGGAAAGACCCGCGTGCTGACCCACAGGATCGCCTACCTGATCGAGGAAAAGGGTGTGAATCCCTGGAATATCATGGCGATCACTTTCACCAACAAGGCCGCGGGAGAGATGCGGGAGCGCGTGAACAATCTGGTGAGCTTCGGCGCGGAGAGCGTCTGGGTATCGACGTTCCACTCCGCCTGTGTGCGCATTCTGCGGCGCTTTATCGAAAACCTGGGCTACAGCACCGGCTTTACCATCTACGATGCCGACGACCAGAAAACGCTTATGAAGCAGGTGCTCAAAAAGATGGATCTCGATCCGAAGCAGTTTAGGGAGCGCGCCATGCTGGCGGCGATCTCCGCCGCGAAAAATGAGCTCATCGGCCCGCAGGAGTTTCTCGCGAATGCCGAGGGCGACTGGCGGCAGCGGAAGGTGGCGGAGGTCTATCAGAATTACCAGGAGGAGCTTAAGAAAAATAATGCCCTCGATTTTGACGATCTGATCTTTAAGACCGTGGATCTTCTGCGCACTGACAAAGATGTTTTGGAGCA
The DNA here is from genome assembly GCA_004554205.1 of Clostridium sp. GTDB lineage: Bacteria > Bacillota > Clostridia > Lachnospirales > Lachnospiraceae > Brotaphodocola. Next base: position 1,771 of record SFNH01000155.1, on the reverse strand, counting down.
TTATCAGGAGCGGTTTCGCTACATCATGGTCGATGAGTACCAGGACACCAACACGGCGCAATTCCACCTGATCGCCCTGCTTGCGGGAAAGTACAGAAATCTCTGCGTGGTGGGCGATGACGACCAGTCCATCTACAAATTCCGCGGGGCCAATATCGGAAACATCCTTGATTTTGAGAACGCGTTTCCGGGCGCGAAGGTCATAAAGCTTGAGCAGAATTACCGCTCCACCGGACACATTCTCGACGCGGCAAACGCGGTGATCCGCAACAACAAAGGGCGCAAGGGCAAGACGCTGTGGACGGCGAATGAGGAAGGCCCGGCTGTGGTGTTTAAGCAGTATGATCAGGCATATGAGGAGGCGGAAGGGATCGTGCGCGATATCCTCTTGGACGGCAGGGAGTACCAGGACTATGCGGTGCTTTACCGGACCAATGCACAGTCCCGCCTTCTTGAGGAGAAATGTATCGAGCACAATGTTCCGTACCGTCTGGTGGGCGGCGTGAACTTCTACCAGAGGAAGGAGATCAAGGATATCCTGTGCTATTTAAAGACGATCGCAAACGGTCAGGACGATCTGGCGGCGCAGCGAATCATCAACGTGCCGAAGCGGGGCATCGGAGCTGTCTCCGTGGGCAAGGTCATCGCGTGGGCGTCCCGGGAGGACATGAGCTTTTACGACGCGTGTGTGCGGGCTTACGCGATCCCGGGGCTTGGAAACGCGTCGGGGAGAATCTGCGCGTTCGCGGAGCAGATTGAGGGGTTCCGCAGGCGTATTTTTGAGGATGGGTGCAGCATCCGGGAACTGATAGAGACAGTTCTTGAGGAGACGGGATATTATGAAGAGCTTATGGCGGAGGACGAGACCACCGCAAAGACCCGTCTGGAAAATATTGAGGAGCTCGAGAACAAGGCAGTCAGCTACACTGAGGACACAGAGAACCCGGACCTCGCCGGTTTTCTGGAGGAGGTAGCCCTGGTGGCGGATGTGGACCGGATGGATGATTCGGAGAACCGCGTGACGCTTATGACGCTGCACAGCGCCAAGGGACTGGAATTCCCGGCGGTGTACTTGAGCGGTCTCGAGGAGGGGCTTTTTCCCGGCGCGGCGGCGATCAATTCCGATGACCCGACGGAGCTTGAGGAGGAGAGACGGCTCTGCTATGTTGGCATTACACGGGCGAGGGAGCGTCTTGTGCTCACGGCCGCGAAAATGCGCATGACCAACGGCGAGCCGCATTATTCCAGGGCGAGCCGCTTTGTTGACGAGATACCGGAGGAACTGATTGAGACGGAAAAACTGAATCTGAGGCGCGCAAACGCGCACTATGACAGGCCGTCCGTCACTGTTTTGCCGACAAATCCGGGATTTGGCAGGACATTTACCGTAAAAAAGCAGACCGCTCTTGATTACGGCGCAGGCGACCGCGTGCGCCACATCAAATTCGGCGAGGGGACGGTGCAGGCAGTCGAGGATGGCGCTAAGGACTTTGAGGTGACGGTGCTTTTTGACCGTTTCGGCGTCAAAAAAATGTTTGCCTCCTTCGCGAAGCTGGAGAAGTGCGGTCAGTAGCGATACTGATTGTGTTACAGATCAGCCGCGCGGCGATTTCGGCGGATTTTACGCCGCAGTCCCGGCAAGACAGCCCCATGTGACACGCTGCGTTTCCGGCTCGGTCCGCGCGCCTATTAGCCGCCAGTCGCGCAAACTCGCCTACGGCTCGGACAGTGCGCTTTGATGATAACAGTTTAAAGTAGGACTTTGCACTTG
>SFNH01000154.1 GCA_004554205.1 Clostridium sp. | reverse complement strand
AAGATTTTTTTCAGGTGACACCCGTAAAAACGGTGCTTCCCATTCCTAAGTTAGTGAGGGGACTCAAAAAAACTCTGCAAGGCTTAATTTCTCGCCTTTCTCGTGACCTACCACTTGAGGGACAAATTTTTCCGGCGACACCCATAAAACCGACCCTTCCCACTCATCCCTTAGTGAGGGGATATATCGAAAAATGGCGATCACAAGAAAATATTTTCTCCATGGCTTAATTTTTCACCGTTCTCGTGATCTACCACTTGAGAGAGAAAAAGTATTCTCCGGCACCCTGAAAAAAGGCCTCTCAAATGGCTTAACTAGTGGAGGGGTTCCTCAGGAGCATCCGATTTCCCTCACCCGACAAGGAGGTGATAACGAATCGACAACTGAATAGCCATCATCGGGAGAAAGAATTTCGGCAAGCACCTTCCAAAGCACCCCTCTGAACTTACTAGCTAGTGAAGGGTTCTTTCCCCACATTGCACCTTGACAACTGAATAGCCGTCACCAAAAGAGATATGACTCTGCGAAGACATGAGCGGAGCGACGCCGCGGAGATCCCGGGGCAGGCATAGAAAAACCGTTGGTATCGGAAGGACGGCGCAAACCACAAAACAAACTTACCAGCTAAAAAGAAAGAAGGTGAAACACATGAACAAGATTCAACTGATTGACGCGGAGACGCTGTACTACAAGCCGCTGGCACACCCGAGGATGCTCATTGATGGCATCCTCGCCGACGGGCTGGCGGTCATGGCCGGCGACTCCAAGATCGGCAAAAGCTGGATGGTCCTCTGGCTCTGCCTGCAGATCAGCAAGGGCGAGCCGGTATGGGGCATCCCCACACGAAAAACCGACGTGGTGTATCTGGCGCTGGAGGACCGGGAGTGGCGTATCCAGCAACGGATGCAAGAACTGACCGAAGCGCCGCCAGAGAACCTGCATTTCGGCTTCTCCTGCGGTCAGCTGGGCTCTCTGGGCTCTGAGCTGGAAAGCCAGATCGAGGCCGTGCTGCAGGATTACCCCTCCACGGGGCTGATCTTCATCGACACGCTGCAGATGATCCGGGACAACGTCTCCGGGAAGGCCAACGCCTATGCCCAGGACTACCGGGACCTGTCTTCCCTGAAGAAGATCGCCGACAATCACGGCATCTGTATCTTTCTGGTGCACCACACCCGGAAGGATCGGGACAGCAGCAATATCTTCAACGATATGACCGGCTCCACCGGCATCATGGGCGTGGCGGACACGGTGATGATTCTTCGCAAGGAGGAGCGCTTCGGGGACGCTGCAGCCCTCTGTATCACCGGGCGCGACGTGGAGGAAAAGAAGCTGAAAATGCAGATGTGCGGCGTCCGCTGGGAGATCACAGAGGAGCTTAATGCCGACGACCTGCGCCGGGAACGGATTCCCGATTTCGTGTACGAGGTCGTGGAGTTCCTTTTTGAGCACAGTAAATTCCAGGGCACCGCCACCGAGCTGCTGGCCGCCGTGGGCAACACCGAGCTGAAGCCCAACATTGCCAGCAAGTATCTGACGCGGTACTACAGCGATGTTTTCCTCCCCATGGGGATCAGCTATGAGTACCGCAAAACAGCGGCGGCCCGGCTGATCATCCTGGAGCTGCATGACGGTGCTGACGGTCATGACGATGCTTCCGGGAGCGGGGGGCTTGCGTCACAGAGAAACTCAAATGACGGTAACGCCCCGCTTCCCCTTTTACCGTCACAGCCGTCATCTGCGTCACGAAGGGAGGTGAACGAGGATGAAGCATCACAGTGCTGAAATCCCCGTGGCTATACGCAGGCTTTTTATCCGTAAGGGTAACGAGCATGGGATTTGTGTAGCCGCCCGGCTCCCAATTCCCCCGTATCCGCCGATACGAAAGGGGACGGCCCCTGTAACCCCGCACGAAGGAGGTGAATGCTATGCGCAATCGCACGGAGGAAATCAATGTGCGCGTCTTTAAGACCGAGAAGAATCTGATCCGCAGGAAGGCACGGAAATGCGGCATGAACATGTCGGAATATCTCCGCACCCTGGGGACGGACACGGTGGTCAGAGAGGCACCCCGCGAGGAACTGATGCAGGCCTACCGGAAGCTGACGCGGCTGCATGACGGAATCCGCTACGAGGTCTCCATGGCGGCGTTCAGCGACGCGCTGACAGAGATCGAGGATCTGCTTTTGCAGGCCTATCACGGAGAGGAGGATGATACCGATGGCGGTGACGAAGATCTGGGCGATCCATGACAGCGTTTCCCGCGTGGTGGACTACTGCAGCAACCCGGAGAAGACCCGGCTGACGGATCTGGAGCAGGTGCTGATCTACGCCGCCAATAAGGCCAAGACCCTGGACGAGGGCGAGCAGAGCTACGCGGTCACAGGCGTCAACTGCCGCGCAGAAACGGCGGCGCAGGAGATGTCAGCCACCCAGCGGCGCTTCGGCAAAACCGGCGGCAACGTGGCATACCACGCATACCAGTCCTTCAAGACGGGCGAGGTGTCGGCGGCGGAGTGTCACCGGATCGGGTTGGAGACCGCGCGGCGGCTCTGGGGCGACAGCTACCAGGTGCTGGTGGCGACCCACTTCAACACGGGAACCTACCACAACCACTTCGTCGTGAACTCCGTGGGCATGTGGGACGGGCGCAAGCTGGAGGCCAAATACGGCGTTTACTACGCCCTGCGCGCCACATCGGACCGCATTTGCAAGGAGCACGGTCTGTCCGTGATCCGGGATCCGCAGCGGCACAAAACCGCACGCTCCGTCTACTTTGCCGAGAAGAACGGCGAGCCCACCCGCTTCAATCTGATGCGGGAGGCGCTGGACAAGGCGTTAAACCTGTGCAGCAGCTGGTCGGAAATGACCACGGTGCTCCGTAAGCTGGGCTACGAGTTCGAGTGCGGCCCAACCCACAAGTACGCTACGATCCGGCCCTTCCGCTCCAAGAAGTGCACCCGTACCTTCCGGCTCGGCCCCGCCTATGAAAAGGAGGCCATGCGGGAGCGGCTGCTGGAAAACCAGCGGGACTACCGGGTCACGCAGAGCTATTACGCCTTTCTGAAGCCCTACTCCAAGAGCTACGCAAGAGAAAACCCGCCCACGGAGGCGTACTACCGCAAGCGGGATTTCTACTGCAAGGCGCCGCGCATCACCGGATACGTCAGCTTTTTCCGCGCCGTCGCTATCGTGCTGGGCATTGCGCCCATGTACGAAAAGGAGCACCAGCAGCCGCTGTCGGCGGAGTGCCGGGAGGCCTGCCAGCGATTGGACCGGTACACGGCTGAAATGACGCTGGTGGAGAAGGAGCATCTGGAGACGCCACAGGACCTGCAGCGCTATATCGCGCGGGTCAACGCAGAGATCGACGAGGTGACCGCTACCCGCAGCAAGGTTCGCAACAAGCAGCGAAACTGCACCGATCCGGAACGGATGGCGGAGCTCAAAAAGCAGTGTGCCGCCTGCACCGCGGTGCTGGCCGATCTGCGGAAGAAAAAGAAAACAGCCTGCGACATCATTGAGGACCATCCAAAGCTCCGGGAGCTTCTGGAGAGCGAATTTGAGGCGCGACTGGAGAACGACCCCTATCTCTCGGAGCGGGAGAAAAGCGCCCTGCGGCAGCAGACCGCTTCGATGAGAGAAGAAAAACAATATGAACGCTGGTTACAGCAGAAAGAGAGATGATGAAATTGAAAAACCAAACCGTTGATTTGGGTCTGAGCGGCTATGATGAGCTGTTCATGACCGAGCAGGAGCGGGCGGACACCCGCAAGCCCAAGGTGGAGGAGCTACAGCTTTCGGAACTGACGCCCTTCAAGAACCACCCCTTCAAGGTGAAAAACGACGCTGAAATGGCGGAGCTGATGAAAAGCATTGCCGACGCCGGCGTGTTGTCTCCCGCCCTGGCGCGGCTCAGGGAGGGCGGCGGGTACGAGCTGATCTCCGGTCACCGGCGGCTTGTCGCCTGCAAGGCGCTGGGGATGGACACCATGCCGGTGATCGTCCGCAGGCTGACCGACGAGGAGGCCGTCATTACCATGGTGGACAGTAACCTGCAGCGGGAGCACATTCTGCCGTCGGAGAAGGCCTTCGCGTATAAGATGAAGCTTGACGCCTTGAAACACCAAGGCAAAACTTCTGCGCAAGTTGCGCAGAAGTTGTCAGTTGAGATCGTAGGCGAAGCAGCTGGTGAAAGTAAGGATCAAGTCCGGCGCTATATCCGCCTCACGAATCTGATCCCCGAAATCCTCCAGATGGTGGATGACGGAAAAATTGCCCTGACTCCGGCGGTAGAGCTGTCGTATCTGCAGCCGCCCGAGCAGGAAACGCTCTTCTCCATTATGGACTGCGACGAGGTGACGCCGTCGCTGTCCCAGGCTCAGCGGTTGCGACGCATGAGCGAGGAGCAGAGGTTTACTGACAGTGCAGTGATGCAGCTGATGTCCGAAGTCAAGGGCAATCAGGTGGAATATGTCAAGGTGCCGGTGGACAAGCTCCGCAGTTTCTTCCGTCCGGACACCTCTATGAAACAGATGACCGAGACGCTTGTCAAGGCTATGGAGTTTTACAACAAACATTTGGAGCGTCAGCGCC
>SFNH01000153.1 GCA_004554205.1 Clostridium sp. | reverse complement strand
ACGGAAACGGAGATCGACGAGTTTCTGGAAAACATCGACTATCACGCCCTGCTGCAAGCCGTTTGGAACAAGGCTGAGACGGTCTATGCCTACCGCGCAGACGGCAAAAATGCGCTGAGTCTGGACTATCGCAGCGCGGAGCTGTTCAAGCAGCGAGCGACGCTTCTCTATGAGGACGTAGGCGACAGCTATATCGGCGCGGTGTTTGCTGCCCGGTCGATGGAGCTGTGGCTGCTGGAGGATATGGGCTTTGCCGTCGTTGCCAAATTCAGCGTGAACGCCGGAGAAGGCGAATACGTCACCGAGTATCGCGTCTACAAGGGCAGCGATTGGGCTGACAGCGAGATTTCTCTGGATTTGGAGGACTTGGTGGCTGAGCTTGCCGCCCTGTGCGATCCCTACTACGAACACGAGCAGCCCATCTATGAGCTGTGATGTGGGAAAGGAGTGAAAACGGAGCGGCTTCCCCATGCGGGAAACCATTCAGAACGCAAACGGCAAGCAGTTTCACGCCGTCAGCCTGTCCGGTGGCAAGGACAGTACCGCCATACTGCTTTTGATGATCGAACGGGATATGCCCATCAATATGGTGCTGTCAGCGGACACCGGCATGGAGTTCCCGGAAATGTATGAACACCTTGCCAAACTGGACGAGCATCTTTTCCGGGAGCGCGGCATCCATATCACCACGCTGCGGCATCCCAAGGGCTTTGAATACCTGATGTTCGATGAACCCAAGCAGAAGCCCCGCAGTCTGGAAAACCGTGCAAAGCTGGGTATCCCGCCCTACGGCAACGGCTGGCCGGGAATCCGCGTCCGCTGGTGTACCGGGCAGCTCAAAACGCACCTCATCACCAAGGAGGTCAACCGGCTCAAAGGCGAGCTGGGCGCGATCCACTATGTTGGCATCGCCGCCGATGAAGCGTGGCGCTGCAAGAATGAGCGGTATCCCCTCGTGGAATGGGGCATCACGGAGGCGCAGGCGCTCCAAGCCTGTTACGACCGTGGCTTTGACTTCGGCGGACTGTATGAGATTTACCACCGTGCGTCCTGCTGGTGCTGCCCGTTCCAGCGTATCGACGAGCTGCGGAAGCTGCGAAAGCATCACCCGGAGCTGTGGGAAAAGCTGCTGGAGCTGGATCGCCGTGCGCTGGCGCAGTTCGGCACAGGCCCGCTGGGACAGTTCAAGCAGAACTGGAGCGTAAAGCGGCTGGATACGCGGTTTGCCGAGGAGGACGGCCAAACAGGTTGACTGCCCTGCGGAAAGGATTGAAGCAATATGGCTGTATTTCGCGTTGAACGGACGCGGGATTACACGGTGATGTGCAACCATCACCTGAAAGACAGCAATCTTTCCCTGAAAGCCAAGGGGCTGCTCTCCATGATGCTCTCCCTCCCCAACGAGTGGAATTACACCACGCGGGGGCTGGCTGCGATCTGCAAGGAGGGCGTGGACGCCATCGGGAAAACGCTCAAGGAGCTGGAGCTGGCGGGCTACATCATCCGCCGTCAGCTTCGCGGCAAGGACGGGCGCATTTCCGACACGGAGTACACCATCTTCGAGAAGCCCCGAAAGCCCTCTCCACCGGATACGACTTTACCAGATACGGAAAACCCGTATCTGGATAACCCGGATACGGAGGCACCGGATACGGATAATCCCGCGCAATTAAATACTAAGAAATCTAATACTCAAAAATCAAATACTGATCTATCAAGCACTCATTCATTCTTTCTGCCTGCGGCGGACGGAATGACGGACGGATTTGAGAAAAAAGCGGAGATCAGAGAGCAAATCGAATACGACATTCTCTGTCAGCAGTATGACCGGATGCAGCTTGATGAGCTGGTGGAGATTATGCTGGAGGTTGCTATGAACCGCAGCCCCACGGTCAAGATCGGGCGGGATGCGGAGTATCCCACCGGCTTCGTGCAACAGCGCTTTGAAAAGATTACCTCCATGCACATCGAAAAGGTCATGGACGGTATCCGCGAGAACACTACCCGCGTTTGGAACACGAAAGCCTATCTCATGGCGGCGCTGTTCAATTCCGTTTCCACCATCGACAACCACTATGCCATGCTGGTCAATCACGATTTTCACGGCGGCCCCTAAAGGCCGCTTTTTTTCATGCCCGATTTTGGGAGAAAGGATTTGATACCGATGAAACGCCCCCTTGCCTACATCACCGCTCCGTGGAGCGAGAATGAGTTTGAGAACACCTAAAATGCCGCCAAGTATTGCAGGGCGGTCTATGACGCGGGCTTTTCGCCCGTCTGCCCCACGCTGTTTCTGCCGCTGTTCCTACGCGATGAGATTCCGCAGGAGCACAAGGACTGCATCGACATGGCGCGGGAGTATCTGCGCCGCGCTCGTGTGCTGGTGGTTTGCGGCAGCACCGTGGATGAAAGTGTGAAAAACGACATCGCCGTGGCCGAGCGCCTGCGGATCACCGCCACCACGCTGGACGGCATCCTGACCGTCAAGGGGCAGGGGCGCAGAAATGAATGAGCATCTTCTGCACCGGCTGGTGGTACCGCCTTAGTGTCCCGGCATTCTCCCTGCAAATCCAAGGAAAGGAGCGTGATAAGTCATGCAGGAAGAAGTTGAACAGAGAATCGTATCCCTGATGATCTCCTGTGGGAAGCTGGGTGAACAGGAATTTCGTAAGGCCGTTGCCAAGCTGTTGGAGCAGCTAAAAAACGGCCATCAGAAGCATCAGTACAGCAAGGCCAATCCCCACGGAAAAATGACCGTCAAGCAGCTCGCCGCCAAGGATAAGGGATTGCAGAGCATTGAAGTCACCGATCAGAATATCGGCTCATTCAATCGGATCGCCCGGAAGTATGGCATTGACTTCGCTCCATTCAAGGTCAAGGGCGAAAAGCGGTACATGGTGTTCTTCAAAGCGCCGGACGCCGACGCCATGACCGCCGCGTTCAAGGAATACACTGCCAAACAAGTCAGGAAGGCGGAACGCCCCTCGGTGCTGAAAAAGCTGCAACACTTCAAGTCGCTCATTCAGGCGGCTGTGGTGGACAGGACAAAGCGGAAGGAGCTGGAACGATGAAGCAAGTCAACGTCAAAAAGCTCATCCTTCCCAACATCCCGTATGTGTTCATCGCGCTGCTGGCCACCAAGGTCAGCGAGGCGGTGCGGCTGGCTCCCGGTTCAGACGCTTCCACGAAGCTCCTGAACATTATGACCGGCCTGAACACAGCGTTTCACTCCCTTGTCCCCAGCTTTCATCCCATTGACCTGTGCGTGGGCGTTGCCGCCGCCATCGCTATTCGGCTGGCGGTCTATATCAAGGGCAAAAATGCCAAGAAATTCCGCAAAAATCTGGAGTACGGCAGCGCCCGTTGGAGTGCATAATTTTAAGTGTAAATGACACATACATGGACGCACAGGAGGTTATGGCAGAACAGACCCCCGACAGTATCATCACGACACAGAGGAACGGGCAGACCATTGTTGCGGAGTTGTTTTTCAATCACAGCAGCACAGAAACATTCCGCGACAAGCTGCTCAAACTGGTACTTGCCGACAGTTCGCGTTTATCCGCATCTGACGGTCAAGAGCCGGAAAAAACAGAAATCTTGCGATAACAGCCGCCCCGACGAACCATTCCCTGTCTGAGCGGTTTCTATTTGAAAATCCTCATT
>SFNH01000152.1 GCA_004554205.1 Clostridium sp. | reverse complement strand
GCAAACTGCTTTTCCTCCAGTGCCGCGGCTTCTTCCTTGAGAGCCTTTTGCTGATCGGTCAGCTCCTGCCATGCCTTGTCGCGCTTTTCCGACTGCGATACCGCCATGTCCTTCTGACCGTTTAGGTAGGTGATGCGCTCCTCCAAACCGCGGATCTCCTCACGTCGGCGCTTGAGATAAGCGTCCGGGGAGAGAAGAAACTCGTCCTTCAAGGTTTCCCGCACCGACTCGGAAAGCTGTGCAAGGATCGTTTCCTGCGGGATATGCGGCAGATACCGCTCCAGCAGGTTCTTGCCGTCCTCACCCAACTCCTCGATGAAGTACAGGGGGTTGAGAATGGAGAGAAACACATCCCGCTCACCAAAAAGGTCGGTGAGATCGAGCTGGCGGATCTCATAGCCGTCGTAGGTGATGGTCATGCGGTTTTTTCTTCTCGTGCGCGTCAGCTCATGGGCCGCGCCTCTCTCATCCACAAAGCGCATCTGAATGGAAACATCGGGGTTGCTCTCGTTGTGGAGCCGGTCGATCCCACGCTCCCCGAAGAAGGGGAGTCCGGTCACGGCAAAGGCGATGGCGTCCGCGATGCTGGTCTTGCCGCGCCCGTTCCCGCCTGTGATGACAGTGGGATCGCCAAAGGTCAGCTCCGTGGGGCCCTCGTAGGATTTGAAGCCGGAAATCGTCATGCCGGTGATGCGGAATTGTTCGATCTTATTCAACTGTCTGCTCCTTTCTGTTGTTCCAAATAGGTTTCTTTATGCTGCCTGCTGCCCGGACCGGAAGACCTCATAGGTCTCCAGCACATAGAAAATCACGGTGTCCTGCTTGCGGGTCGTGAGCTTCACATGGGAAAGCTGCACCCCTGACACCAGCTCGGGCCGCGCTCCACGCACATAGGCATAAAGCTGCTTTTTCTCCGGCGTTTCCAGATTGACTAATGTATTGCTGCCGCTCATGCCGCCCTGCACCTTAGCGCCCAGCACCGTGTAGAGCTCGATTGCGGGCGCTATCTGCGTTGCGCCTCCAAAGGAGACGGTCTTGCCCCCCTGTCCATCGCTCCTATCCTGTGCCGGGGGCTGCGTCCGCTGCGTTTGCGCCGGTGCTGCCGGACTCTGCGCAGGGTGCTCCTGTGCCCTGCCGCTTTTTGCCTGCTGCGGCTCCTGCCCGTGCGTAATCGGCGGGACCTTATCGTTGGCGGTATTCTGTTCCGATGCGGTCTTGGGCGTCAGCAGGGATTGGATGCCGCACGCTTTGGCAGGCTCCAGCCCGAGACTTTCGAGTGTGCTCAGGTAGGCGTTGTCCAGCTTCCGGCGCTCGCTGTCTTTAATGACATAGCTTTTGCCGCGCCGTTCGATGTCCACCCACACGGTATCGAGGCTGTAAAGAACGCGTCCGATGCCCCACTGATATGCCGCGCGCTTCATACTGTCTGAAAGCCCGCCTTTGATGGGCTCGATGTCCGAGTCCTCGGCGCCGTCCCACTTGGTGATAAAGCCTTTGCCCTCAAAGTGGATGGCGATGCCGCAGAGCTGCGAATCCTTTTTCCCGTTGGAGTGCCACGGCTTGAACTCGTTGTACCAGTTTTCCGGACCGCAGACCTCGTCGAGACGGTTCTGAATGGCGCGGTTGGTCACATAGGGGACTGCCATACCGCGCATCTTTTCCTCGTTAGTGTTTTGAAGTCTCCATTCCAGATCCTCCGGTGCAAAGGGCTTTGCGAGAGCCGCCTGCATTTCCCTTGTCGTTTTTGCTTCCATCCTTACCTCCTGTTGATAAAGTCGCTTAGTGTGCGTCCGTTTGGAACAAGAATATCCGTATAGTAATACGCGGGGTCCTTGTCCCTCAAAAGCTCCATAAGCTCCTTGTGCTCCAGCTCTTTGCGGTTGTGCCTGCGGTCAAACATATCATCGTTATCCGGCAGGCCGAGCAGATAGCGGGGAAAGTTTTTCAGCGCCGAAAGCTTTTTATAACGGGGCAGCACATTGTTTCCCGTACACACACGGTCGTCCTCATAGACATTGGAGAAGGGATAAAAAAACATCGGCGTATCCTCGGTGGGCGTTTCATCAGCGACGACGCCCATAGAGCAGTCTGCAACTTTCCCGTTGCCGAGGACCCGGAGACCAAATATCAGCCGCGGGAGCGGGAAGCTCCGGTATTCGGTGTCGCGGTAAATAACATCCGCCCGCAGCTCCGGATTCCAGATGACATAGTGGCGCTCCGCCGCGTTCATGGAAATGTGGAGACAGTGCTCCGGCAGGAACCCGCTGCGCTGATACACATTGCTGATGCAGCTCCCGTTGAGTGCAAAGTAGAACTCGATCGGGTCGATCTCTCGATAGCTCACCACGCCGTTTGCGCTGCATTCCTGCACGGTGATCGTATTCCGACCGGGCGAGATGCGGACGATCATATCCTCCGGCATGTCCTTTCTCTTATACTCCGCCATTATGCGGCCTCCTTTCTAATGCTGGCATGAGCTGCCTGCGCCTTTGCTTCAGCAGACTCTATACGCGCAAGCTCTCTCTTGCAGTAAAGGATCATGTTGATGATAGAATTCAGAAAGATCCTCGGCTCATAGCAATCGGGCGAGAGCGTAATGTCAAACTTCACACCGTCACCGGAGAAATGATAACGAATATCAAAGACGGAATAGGAAGTCCCCGCCACATAGAAGAGAAAGACATCCTTGATCTTTTCCTGCCATGCGTTGATCTGATAGGGCAGTATTTCACTATGCTTACAGCCCTGCGTGTAGAGGCGGTCGATCCGCTCATCGGAAAAACGCACGGTCATCATATCGTCACCCTCGTCCGGCGCACCTTCATCGAAAACGGTCATCAACAATTCATCAAGGATCATCCAAATATCTTCCTCATCCGCTGTCGGGTAATCTTTGATGATCTGCTCCAATACAAACGGATATTCCGTGTGCAGGAACTTCATAAGGCGAAGGAACAGGAGGATATCAGCCTCGTATTCGTAATCGTACATCCTGCCACCTCAAAAGAAGACGCGTCGTCGGGACTGAAAGATCGGAGCCGTTCGCGTCCTTCCAACAAGCCCCATGATCCAGCTCCTTGAGGTGTTGTCAGCGTTGTCCTGAAAGAAGGGGATGGTAACATCCGCCATCTCAAAGGCGGACCAATCGATCGCGGCAAGGTCAAGGCTCTCTTCCTCCTTTAACCGATCTATCAGCGATTGAATGTAGGGGCTGTACTGCGGCTCGGGAAACAGCACATCCTTTTCCGGGACCTCCCGCAAGAGCTGTGCAAAGCGATCTTTATCAAGCTCAAGCACTCTCCTTCACCCCCTGACTCAGCGTGACCATGCACGCCGCGTATTCGTCAGCATGGTCTATGACCTCACGCCGCTCCTCCTCGGTTGCGGATGCACGGTGCAGCGCGGCATAGTAAATGCCGCAGTCCGGAACGGGAGTGCCTTTTTGCATGAGAATATGCCAGACGCCATGTGCCAGCAGCTCGGGATCGCTGCCGTCCACAACCGCGGAATAGACCTGCGTATCGCCGATTTTCTGCGCGCTGCCAAGGTCTGCCTTGCGGAGCACCGCCTCCAGATGAAAAGCGACTGCCTCATGCTGCGCTTCCTCTCCTGCTTTGAGAAGCTCACGGAACACCTCCGGCTCCTGCCAGCCCAACACAACGCCGAAAGGGCGCGGGTATTTGCGCTCCCAAGCGCTGCCCGATGGGTTAAATTGTCGGTACAGCTTTCCGAGGCCGGGACGCAGCAGCTC
>SFNH01000151.1 GCA_004554205.1 Clostridium sp. | reverse complement strand
CTCCCTGCAATGATTGCGCGCGAGGATCTCCCCGACCGCCGCCTCATTTCCGGCATAGACATATGCGGTATCGAGGTAGTTCACCCCGGCATCAATCGCCGCCATGACCTCCTTTTCCGCCTTATCGATATCGGCATGCCCGCCCTCCTTGGTAAAACGCATACACCCGTAGCCGAGCACCGAAATCTCATTTCCGTTTTTATCCTTGCGATACTGCATGATTATCCGATCTCCTCCAACTGCTGCAGCCAGACAGCCGCACAAGCATCCGACGGCATCCGCAGGTCCCCGCGCGGAGAGACCGCCACACTACCGACTTTCGGTCCGTCCGGCAGACAGGAACGCTTGAACTGCTGTGCAAAAAAGCGCCGGTAAAAAGTTTTCAGCCATTTTAAGATCGTCTTATCGTCGTAGACGCCGTCAAACGCCACTTTTGCGAGACGGTACACCTTTTTCGGTGCAAATCCCAGACGCAGCATATGGTACAGGTAAAAATCATGAAGCTCGTACGGTCCCACGAGATCTTCCGTCTTCTGTGAGATCTTTCCGTCCTCTGGCGGCAGAAGCTCCGGAGATACCGGCGTGTCCAGCACATCCGTCAATACCGCACACAGCTTCTCATCCCCGCAGGTATCCGCATAGTAGCGCACCAGATGGCGCACCAGCGTCTTCGGAACGGAGGCATTGACCGCATACATGGACATGTGATCGCCGTTGTACGTCGCCCAGCCGAGTGCAAGCTCCGAGAGATCGCCTGTTCCGATGACCATACCGCCCTCCTTGTTGGCAATGTCCATCAGAATCTGCGTCCGCTCTCTTGCCTGACCGTTCTCGTAGGTCACATCATGAACTGCCGGATTCTGCCCGATATCACGGAAATGCACATTCACCGCTTCCTTGATGTCGACTTCCGTAAAGTCCGCGCCGAGACACCGGATCAGGGACACCGCGTTGTCGTAGGTCCGGTCCGTCGTCCCGAAGCCCGGCATCGTGACCGCCTTGATCCGTTCGTGCGGCATGCCGAGCAGATCAAACGCGCGCACGGTGACAAGCAGTGCCAGTGTGGAATCCAGACCGCCCGAAATGCCCACAACCGCCGTGTTACAGTGCGTATGCTCCAGACGTTTTTTTAATCCCGCCGCCTGAATGGCAAGGATCTCATCACAGCGTCTGATACGGTCGGCTTCATTTCCCGGCACAAACGGCATCGGGTCAATGAAGCGGGTCAGCGCCGTCTCCTCCGTCTCAAGAGAAAAACGAACCTCCACATAGCCGTCCTCCGCCATCTCAAACGTCGTCATCCGGCGGCGCTCCGCCTCGATCCTTTTCACATCGATCTCCGTGCAGATCACACCGCTTCCGAACCGCCCGGACTCCTTTAGAATATGACCGTTCTCGGCAATCACATTGTGTCCGGAGTAGACGACATCCTGCGTGGACTCCCCGTCGCCCGCGCTCGCATAAATATAGCCGCACAGAAGTCTCGCCGACTGTCCGTTTACCAGTTCCCGCCGGTAGATATCCTTACCGGTGGTCTCATTCGATGCGGACAGATTCACAAGCAGCGTCGCACCGTTTCTGGCATGCCGGATGCTCGGCGGCTCCGGCGTCCACAGATCTTCACAGAGTTCCGCGCCGATCTTTAATTCCGGCAGGGACGTACAGGCAAATAAAAGCCTCGTGCCCATCGGCACACACTCTCCATCGAAATCGACCTCGACCGGGTCTGCCATTCCTCTGGCAAAATGTCTCGCCTCGTAAAATTCATTGTAGTTCGGAAGGTAGGTTTTTGGCACAAACCCGAGCACCTCACCCCGGCAGAGCGCTGCCGCCACATTATAGAGTTTTCCGTTGTAAGCAAGCGGAAGACCGACAAAAAGAATGGCGTCCACCTCTGCCGTCTCCTCCGCGATCGTCCCGAGCGCCTGCTTCGCCTGCTCCAAAAGATATTCCTGCAAAAACAGATCACTGCACGTATATCCCGTGATAACAAGCTCCGGCAGCACGATCACCTTCGCGCCTGCCGCCGCCGCTTCCCGGATTCCTTCCACGATCACGCCGGCGTTGTATTTTGTGTCCGCCACGCGGATCTTCGGCGTAACAGCGGCAACTTTTACAAATCCATCTCTCATTTTCTCATTTCCTTTAACTCGTCGATGTCAAAATGGTACGCTTTGTTGCAGAACTGGCATTTTACCTCAATCGACTCCCCGTCGTTGATGATGTCGTCCAGATCTTTTCTGCTCAGTGTCGCAATCGCACGGGAGACGCGCTCCTTGGAGCAGTCGCACTGGAATGCGGCATCCACCGTATCGTTGATCTCAAGCCCGAACTCGCCAAGAATCAGAGCTAAAATCTCCTCCGGCGTCTTCCCGTCCTCGAGCATCTCCGTGACGGAGGCAATCTCCGTGATCTTCTTCTCGAGACGATCCACCACGTCGTCCGGTGTAAACGGCATCAGCTGGATGATAAATCCTCCCGCCTGTCTGACCGACCGGTCCGGATTCACGAGAACACCGAGTCCGACCGCGGACGGCACCTGCTCGGAGGTGGCAAAATAGTACGTCAGATCCTCCGCAATCTCACCGGTCTGCAACGCGATCTGTACCACGTACGGCTCCTTTAAGCCCATGTCCTTGATGACGCTCATCACGCCAAGCCCCAGCGCACCTCCGACGTCCAGCTTTCCCTTTGCATTT
This sequence comes from Clostridium sp., assembly GCA_004554205.1. Taxonomy (GTDB): domain Bacteria; phylum Bacillota; class Clostridia; order Lachnospirales; family Lachnospiraceae; genus Brotaphodocola. The sequence goes on along the minus strand of SFNH01000151.1, from coordinate 1,055 downwards.
AACGGCAGTTCCACGTCCGGAACAATCGGGAATCCCTTGACATGTCCGTTTGCATCCGCAGTCACCGTAAAGCCCTTCGCCGGACCGCCGCACTGGATCTGTATTGTCAGAAGATCCTTCTCCCCCTTCATCATCGTTCCCATCATCGCCGCACCGGAGAGAAGTCTGCCGAGCGCCGCCGTGATCACCGGGCTGGTGTCATGATCCAATCGCGCCTCCTCCACCAGATGGCGCGATGTGATCGCAAATGCGCGGATACTTCCCTCCGCCGCGGTAGCTCTTACAATATAATCTCTATCCTGACTCATTTCGTTCTCCTTTTCTATTGTTGCTGTATTTCGGATTTGCTACATCTTCTTTTCCTGCTCCGTTTTCATGCACGGTATCTTTTCTTTCTGCTCCGTTTTCATATACTGTATCTTTTTGTGCTCAGTTCGGATTCGTTGTTCCTGCATCTTCTCAAAGCCTTCTACCTGCGTGGGCGCGCCACCACATAGATCCGCTCCGAATCCTCCTTGACCGGCTCCTTTGTGAACGCGTCGTAGGCTGCCAGCAATTCCATTCCCGCATCCGCAAGCAGTCTGCCAATCGTCTTTAAATCATAGGCCCGCTGATAATGCACTTCCTCAAACCGGCGGTAGGTTTCACCGTCCTCGCGGATATAAAGCGTCAGATCGTATTCGTTTACGGCACTCGCCTCATCGAAATAATTCTCCCAGATGAAGCTGCCCTCCTCACGGTTTTCCGCAATCGTCGTCTCTCCCAGAAGATCCCGGTACTTGTATACCGTATTCAGGTCAAAAATAAAGACGCCATCCTCCTCCAGATACTCGTGCACACGCGAAAACACCTCGCGCAGATCCGCTTCCTCCAAAATGTAATTCATGGAATCGCAGACCGACACCACCGCGCACACGCTTCCGTACAGTTCCAGTTCACGCATATCCTCGAGCAGATAGAGAATTCCCCGACCCGCCGGCTCGTCTGACTCTTCCGACTCGTCCCACGCATCTGCCTCATACTCTGCCTCGCGCGCAATCTCAAGCATCTCCTCG
>SFNH01000150.1 GCA_004554205.1 Clostridium sp. | reverse complement strand
GGCGGTTTAAGGAAGCGCCGTTTCCCCGGCGGAGCATGTCATAAAGCGGGGAAAAGCTCCATAGATTAAAGCAAGAAGACACAGGGAAGGCCGTGTATGTTAAATTATCTGTGGAGCTTTATGATCCTTGCGGGCATATTCTGGGCGGCGGCAAACGGAAACTTAAGCGAAGTGACCCAGGCGTTTCTCGATTCGTCAAAGGATGCGGTGGCCCTGGGTATTACTATGCTCGGGATCATGTCGTTCTGGTGCGGGGTGCTTAAGATCGGGCAGCGCGCCGGGCTTATCGACTGGCTGACGGGGAAAATGGGAGCGGCGCTTGATTTCCTTTTCCCGGAGCTCCCGAAAGATCATCCGGCGCGAAAGCCCATCGCGGTCAATATGGTGGCGAATATGCTGGGGCTCGGCATGGCGGCGACGCCGGCGGGGCTTGAGGCGATGAGAGCGATGGCGCGCGGAAAAGAGGGGAGGGCGACCAACTCCATGTGTACCTTCCTGATCTTAAATATCTCATCCCTACAGCTTATCCCGGTCAATCTGATCGCCTACCGCAGTCAGTACGGCTCGGCAGATCCCGCTGCGGTTCTGGGGCCGGCGCTTCTTTCCACAGCGTGTTCCACGCTGGCGGCGGTGATATTCTGCAAAGCGATGGATTTCAGACAGGGGGTGCGCCGCAGGTGATCTTATGGCTGTCACAGATTCTGATCCCGCTTACGGTCAGCTACATTATCGGTTTCGGAGTGCTGTCAAAGCGCCCGGTATTTGATGACTTCCTCGATGGGGCGAAGGAGGGGATGCGGACGGTCGCGGGTATCCTGCCTACGCTTGTCGGGCTTATGACGGCGGTGGGGGTCCTGCGCGCGTCCGGTCTTTTAGACGCGCTCGGGGCGGCGCTTGCGGCTCCGGCAAGATGGCTTCATCTGCCGTCGGAGCTGATTCCGCTCACGCTGGTGCGCATGGTCTCAAACTCCGCCGCCACGGGGCTGCTGCTTGACATTTTCGGGCGTTTCGGCCCGGATTCGGCGCTCGGCATGGCGGCGTCCGTTTTGATGAGCAGCACGGAGACGGTGTTTTACTGCCTTAGCATCTACTTTGGCTCGGTGGGGGTCAGGCGCACGCGGTACGCGATCCCCGGAGCGCTTTTTGCGACGGCGGTGGGAATCGCGGCGAGCATCTGGCTGTGTATGGGATTTTGATAAACCCCGTGCAATCCGATGTTGTCGAACGGGAAGAAATCATGTATAATCATGTAGAAACTGTTTCTTTATGTAAGTGGGGGAAAAATGTGGATACTTACACGACACTGAATGACGCTCTGGTCAGACTGTTCCGCGATGTGATGGATCTGGAGGAGCGCAGCAGTGAGGACCGGCGTGTAGTCTACATTTCCCTGTCTGAAAAGGGAAGAAGGGCCTACCGGCATCATGAGGACTTCCACCGCCGGATGATCGACGCGGTGTTAGACGGCCTGACGCCGGATGAGACGGACAGCCTTGTGAAGGCCCTTGCGAAGCTCGACCGCTGGTTTCGCGGAGCAAAGGCGTGAGATACTAAGATCACAGTTTTTGCTCCATCAGCCAGGAGGCAAAATACGACTGGATCACATCAAACGGCGCTTCGCCCATATCCAGAAGGAATCTGTGAAATTCTTTCGCGTCAAATTTCGCGCCGAGCTGCATTTCAGCGATCTCGCGCATATTCCGAATCTCTATATACCCCACAAAATAGGACAGATAGTTTGAGGGCGTATCAACCATCACCTCAAACATGGCGTCGCTGATATCCTCCGGGCTGTCATAATACTGGCCGAGGAAGTCCTTTACCTGCTCCCTCTCCCAGCCGAGATAATTGACCGCGATATCCAGGTAGGCGTGAAGCCCGAGCTGCGCCACGGAGTTTGCGGTAAGCAGTTTTCCGAGATTCGGGTCAAGCCCGTTGTCCATAGTGTAGGAGAGCTGCTCCACATAGGTTGCCCACCCCTCGCTGTAGCCGGGGAAGCTCATAAGCTTTCTTAAGTCGGAGTCACAGTGTGAGCCCTGATATACGGTCTGGTACAGATGACCGGGGTAGCCCTCATGGGCGATGACATTATATAACGGCTGATTCTCATAGACCTTGTTGTGATTTATGTAAACCACATTGTCTGACATATCATCGAGCGGCGGGGTGAGGTAAAAGGCGGGGCTTAGGGAAAGCTCTAACGCCTTCGGCACATCTTTAAAGGTGTAGCTGCACTCCGAAAGCTCCGGGAAATCCGCCGCCGACAATTCTTTCAGCTCCTCCATGATCGCCGCCGGTTCTGTCTGGCGGTATTTGTAGGAGGAAAAGCTCTCGGACAGCTCCGGGTGCTCCGAAAGGAGCGCGGAGGTCTCCTCCAGGCTTTCGTTGATAGTCTCGCGGATAGCGGTGAGCAGGTCGTCCACGGAAGCGTAGGAGGTGCCGGTGCCGGAGAAAACGAGGTATTCATAATATTTTTTGCCCTCCGGGTATCCGCACATTCCCCTGTCGTTGACGCCGGTGCCCTTTAATTTCTGAAGACCGTCGATCAGGAGCTGATATGCCGGGACAAAATGCTGCGTGAGCGCGGCTTCATTCCTCGCCCGGTAATCCGCTTTTTCTTCCCCGGAAAGCTCCGGGACATCGTCCAGCCTGCTGTTAAATGTGTCGATCATAAAATTGTTTCCGGGAACCAGAAGATAGCTCTCGCAGGACTCGATCACATGGTCGATGGAGGTATCGCTCATCATCAGCCCGGCGTCCGCCTTCTTTTGCTCGAACGCAAGAATTTCCCCGTAGTAGCGGTCTAAATCTCCTAAGAGAGACAGGTAATCTTCGATGTCCTGCCTCCCGTAAAACGTGTACTCGCAAAGCAAAACCGGAAGCTCCGCCTGAACGCCGATGGTGGGGGCGAGAGGCTGGTAGTAGAGGTCGAGCCCGTCGCTCTTTTCGGACGTCTTTAAGAGGCTTTGCAGAATGCGGGCAGTCAGCTTCTGGTCGTCGTTTAACAGCGTCAGGTCAAAGCTTTCGAGCTCTTTCTTTATTTCTTCGCGCTCCGCATTATCCTGCGCCATCTGCTCCGGTGTCAGCGCCGGGAAAAGGCTGTCGACGGAGGTGATGCCGTAGCTTTCGGGATTTTTCAGCAGGAAATGCAGATTGAGCCGGCAGCTTCCCACCTCCTTGCGGAAAAGCTCCTCCTCCATGCGGGTGAAGCGCTCCCGCTCCTTAAGCTGCGCCTCCTCAAACCGCTCGTACTCCGCCGTGGATTCGTCCGCGTAGGGGGCGGCGGTGGTCGGGGTGGCAGCGCCCTGCTTAAAGCTACAGCCTGAAAGCGCAGCCGCCGTCAGGGCAAGAGTCAGAAAAATACCGTGAATCCGGGTATGTTTTACGCGCATTTTAAAATCCTCCTAAGTGGGTTTATTATAGTTTATATGCGCGAAAAATACAATATAGAAGATGCTTGGGTTTCCGCAGTTTTACGGTTACATATGATTTCCTGACTCATATAGCATTCACACACCGGGCAAAAAACATTTCCTTCAATTTGTATGCCTCTTTCGGACATAAATGTCCGTAATTGGCATACAAATTTTTGAAAATGTTTTTTTAACGGTGCATTTCATTGCTATATGGACAGGAAATCATACCTCAATTACAAAGTGCGGAAACTCAAGGTTTAAAAAAAGAGGTATTGAATTGGTAACAGTTCAGCCATACATCTTCTTGTTTTCAAAAAGCATGAAAACAAGAAGCTTTGATGTCCATCATATGTCAATTTGT
>SFNH01000149.1 GCA_004554205.1 Clostridium sp. | reverse complement strand
AACGCGGCGGAAACAGGCAAAAATCCCATTGCCGAAGGCAATTTTCATGGATTTTTGCCCGTAACTGTGAGGGTACTGAACAGTTACAAATAGACGATGTATTAAAACGAGAGCAGGTAATTTATACGATTACCTGCTGTATTTAAAAAGAGGATAAGATTTTAAATATCTGAATACAAAGCAAATTTATAATAGTGCTAAAGGAGCCTCCATGAAATTTTTCCACTTATCAGACCTGCATATCGGTTTAAAGCTGCTCAACCGCGATCTTGGCGAGGATCAGGAGTACATCTTTGAGCAGATCGTCGGGCTTGCCGCCAGAGAGTGCCCGGACGCGGTGGTGATCGCGGGTGATATCTACGACAAGGCGGTGCCGTCGGCGGACGCGGTGGAGGTGTTCGACCATTTTATCGCGAGACTGACGGCGGCGCTGCCGGACGCGGCTGTGATGATGATCAGCGGGAACCATGACAGTGCGCCGCGCGTAAACTGCTTCCGCAGCGTCCTTTCCAGGCAGAAGGTTTATATGGTTGGAATGGCGCCGCAGAGCGGTGAGGAGCATATTGAGAAGGTGACGCTGGCGGATGCGTATGGCAATGTGAATTTTTACCTGCTTCCGTTTGTGAAGCCGTCGATGGTAAAGATGGTGGTGGGAACGGACGAAAACGGCAGTAATCTTTCGTACAATGAGACGATTCACAGGCTGATCGAGCGGGAGGATATCGACAGCGGCGAGCGCAATGTTCTGGTGAGCCACCAGTTCTATCTGCCGGCCGGGAAAAAGCCGGAGGACGTGGAGCGGATGGACTCGGAAATCCGAACCGTGGGCAATATCGACGAGGTGTCCGCGGATGTGCTGGAACGCTTTGATTATGCCGCGCTCGGGCATATTCACAAGCCGATGAAGGTAGGGAAGGAATGCTTCCGCTACTCAGGGACGCCACTTGCGTGTTCCGTCAGCGAGGCGGGACAGGAGAAGGGCGTCATTATGGTGGAGCTTAAGGAAAAGGGAGCGGGCGTGAAGACGACGGTGCTGCCGTTAAAGCCGCTCCGCCGGGTGCGCGTGATCCGGGGCGAGCTGGAAGAAGTCTTACAGCAGTCCTGCGGGGATTATGTGACGGTGGTTTTGACGGACAAGGTCGATCTGGATATCATTGACATGCAGGAGCGCCTCCGCCTGGCATTTCCCTGTCTTCTCGAAATCAGGAGGGAGACAGTTCGCAGAGCGGATTACAGCGCGAACGCAGCGGTCAGCGAGACGCTCGACCCTTACGAGCTTTGCTGCGCGTTCCTGAAGGATTCGGACGATGAGGAGAAGGCGATCCTGCGCGATGTGATTCACACGCTCCGGGAGGTGAAGTGAGATGAGGCCGCTTGAGCTTACGATGCAGGCATTTGGCTCTTACGCAAAGAAAACGACGATCCGTTTTGACGGGCTGAACCAGAATCTGTTTCTCATCACCGGCGATACCGGCGCGGGGAAGACCACGATTTTTGACGCCATTGTCTTCGCCCTGTACGGGGAGGCGAGCTCCTCTGCCAATAAAAAGGACGGAGTGGTGCTGCAGAGCCAGTTTTCCTCTTTCGCGCTTGAGCCGTTTGTCGAGCTCACATTTTCGGAGGGAAATGACGGCGGGCGTGCAGTTTACACGGTGCGCCGTGTGCCGCGGCATTTGAAAGCGCTGACGCGAAGGTCGGCGAAGGGCAGCGCGGCAAGGGAGGTCACAGGCTCCGTGACGCTTACAATGCCGGACGGCTCAGAGTATCCGCAGAAGGAGGCGGACAAGAAGCTTGAGGAGATTGTCGGCCTGACAAAGAGCCAGTTTATGCAGGTGGCGATGATCGCGCAGGGGGAGTTTATGGAGCTTCTGCGCGCGAAATCGGATGATAAAAAGGTGATTTTCCGCAAGCTGTTCCACACGGAATTTTACCAGAAAATCGTGGACGAGCTGGGGAACCGGAGAAGGGCCGGGGAAAAGGAAATTGAGACGATAAAGACGGTGTGCCGGACCGAGGCGGCGCACGTTTGTGTGCCGGAGGGATATGAGCGGGCGGAGGAATTAAACGCGCAAAAGGAGCAGATCGTCGGCGGCGGTATCGCGGCGATGGACTCATTTTTGGAGAAGCTTGAGGCGCTCTACCTGTGGCAGGAAGTGAACGTGGAACAGGCGCAGCGGGCGTATGCGCAGGCCGCCGGGGTGCGCGATGAGAGGCGGGATGCGTTTACGAATGCGGAAAGCCGTTTGAAATTTTTTGATCAGCTTGAACGGGCGGAGGCGGATCTTGCCTGGTGCAAAACGATGCAGACGCAGATGCGGGAGACGGAGCTGCGCCTTACGCGGCTGCGCGCTGCCGCCGAGATCCGGGGCGAGTACAGGAGATACCGGGATGCGAAGGAGGCGGCGGAACGCTTAAAGGCGGCGCTTAAAGCACAGACGGAGCAGCTTCCCGATCTCACAAAAGCGTTTGAGGAAGCGGCGCGGAAGGAAAAAGAGGAAAACGAGCAGTTTAACCGGGAGCTTGCGTCATTTTCCAGGGTTTCCGAGCGGGTGGAAAAGGCGCTCGATCTCTTTGAAACGATCAGGATCGCACGCGCGGAAAATGAGAAAAGACAGCGGGATTTAGAGCGCGCCAGAGCGGATGCGGAGGCGAAAAAGAAGCAGCTTGCGGAGCTGGAAATCCAGGAGGAAGCGTGGAGAAAACAGGAAAATGAGCTTAAAAATGCAGAGCAGCTGCTAGCGGTCCGGGAGGCGAAGGCTGCGGAGGCGTCTGCTCTTTCTGACGACGCGGAGGGGGTAAAAAAGCTTCGTCGTGACGTGGAGATTCAGAGAAAAAAAGCCGGGGAGGCGTCCGTTTTATACGAGGCGGCGCGGCGGGAATATCATGCGAAAAAGGAGCAGTATGATCTGATGCGCCAAACATTTCTCGATGCTCAGGCGGGATTTCTGGCACGGGATTTAAGGGAGGGCGAGCCCTGCCCGGTCTGCGGCTCCACGGCGCATCCGAACCCGCACAGATGGAGCGGGGAGCATGAGGATCTCACGCGGGAATCACTGGAAAAATATGGAAAAGAAGTCGAGATTTCAGGAAGAAAACAGGAGGAAGCGGCTGCATTGTCGAGGGCGGCGGCGGAGCTCTTAAGTGAGAGGGAGCGGACGGAAACGGACGCGTTCTTAAAGCTGCGCGGACGGATGGAAAAGAGCATTCCGGGGCTTTATGGGCAGCCGGGAACAGAGCGCTTTACTCTGGACGAGGCAGTAAAGGAGATCGGTGCGTGGGCGCAGTCGATCCGGGAAGAAGCACAAAAGCTTGCGGAGGACGTCAGGACTTTGAACGGCATCCGGGAATGCCTGGACAATGCAGGTGAGAAAAAGAGTATTTTAAAGGAGGAGACTGACCGGGCAAAGGAGGCGGAGGCGGCTGCCGCGGCGTCATTTACGGCAGGGGAGGCGACGCTTGCCGCGCTTATAGCCGCAAAAGAATACCCGACAGAGGACGAGGCGCGCCGCGTTCTGGCGGAGGCGAGAGAGCAAAAAGAGCGGAAAAACCGCTCCTGTCAAATCGCGGCGGAAGAATCGGAGCGGGCGAAGGAGGCGAAGGATCACGCGGAGACTTTGATCCGAAAATACACCCAGGAGCTGCCGGAACGTAAGGCAGAGTGCAGGGAGCGGCAGGCAGCCTACGAGGAAATTCTCATCGGCGGAGGCCATGTACCGCTCCGCAAAGGAGGCTCTCGGCGATCAGGAGCGCCCGTCGCTTGAGGAGGCGAAGCTCCGGATGGACGAGGCGGAGGCAGAACTTAAGGCGGCCGGGGACATTTTGGAGCGGTGCCGGGAGGATTATAAAGGAAATAAAAGGACGTATGAGGCGCTGGCGCCGAAGCTTTCCGATCGGAAACGGGCGCTTAAGGAGCACGCAAGGCTTGATACGCTCTACCGCCTTGTGTCCGGCAATGTGACCGACGCCAGAATGGATCTTGAGACCTTCGTGCAGCGCTGCTACCTGGAGCGAATCCTCGCTGCGGCAAACAGGCGGTTTGAGGAGATGTCCGGCGG
>SFNH01000148.1 GCA_004554205.1 Clostridium sp. | reverse complement strand
CGGCGGAGCGGCCGGAGCGGGGGAGTGCGGGACAGTCAGAACAGGCTGAGAATATACTGACATTGACCGTACGCCATCCGGAGGAGGATGCGGCACGGGAAATTTTAAAGGAACTGCTTGGAAAGCTCGACACATTGCATGATCAGGTTGTTTTAAGCATTGGGGAGCACAGCATAACGGTTGTAAATGAAGGGATGGGTTCCCTTGTGGATCTGGCATTAGCTGATCGTCAGAAGCAGGAGAGCAGCAAACTGGCTGAGCTTCAGAAAACTATGGATGAAAAGAAGAAGGCGCTGTCAGAATTAAAAGAGCCGTCCGCGCCGTCGCTTTCCTTTACCGCGGTGCTTAAGCGCGGCATCAAATACGGTGCACTCGGAGGCGTGCTCGGCGCGTTTATGACGGTATTCTTTGTCTGTGTTGTATTCCTGATGAGTGACAGGATATATGCGCCAAAAGAGCTGAGAAATAAATTTAAAGTTAAGGTACTGGGAGTGCTTCCCGCCGGTGAAAAGAAGAAATGCTTTGTGGACATATGGCTGGATCGCCTGGAAGGTAAAAATGTAAATGTAAACGTGGATTCCGAGTATGCGTTGATTTCAGCAAACATCGAGAATTTGTCCGAAGGGGTTGAGACGCTTCTTGTGACCGGGACAGCGGGGTCAGAAAAGATAGCGCAGGTCAGTGAGAAGCTGGAGGGGCAGTTAAAGGGAGCCCGGATTTTGGCGGGAGAAAACCTCCTGCAGTGTGCGGAGACGATCAGGAAACTGCCGGGATGTGACGGAGTCATTCTTGTGGAGCAGAGCCGGGAGTCTACGGTTACAGCCGTCAGACAGGAAATGGAAGCAATTCAGGATTTGGGTAAGACCATTATCGGCTGCGTAATGTTTGACTGATAGTATGCCTCCTGTCGGAGCGGGGAACACTTCCGACAGGAGGCAGATTCGTAAGAGGGGAAGGTGAGATCATGGCAGCAGAAGATTCCAATCGTGGTTTCACTTTAGTAGAGCTGATCGTAGTCCTGGTCATTCTCTCTGTCCTGCTGGCGATCGCGGTTCCGTCTTTGATGGGCCACATTGAAAGAGCAAGGGAAGAGCGGTTTGTCCTGGAGGCGCAGGATGTCCGGCGCGCGACAGAGCGATACCTGATCGAGCAGTATCCGAAAGGTGAGGTGAACCTGATGGAACTCTTGAATGCAGCCAACAGTTCGGAAATCTGCCCGAAAGGCGGGCGGGTAGAACAGGTGACGGTGGATTCTGAGAAGTGCCGGGTGATGGAGATGATCTACCGCGTGAAAGGGTATCGGATCGAACTGAAAGAGGGAACCCCCACAGTAACAAAAACGAGTAGGAGATAACGGATTCGAGGTCACAGACAATGCTGTTTTCCGGGAAAGATATGGTTCGGCTTCTTGTGCCGCTGATTGTGGAGCAGCTTTTGGCGGTTTTGGTTGGCATGGTGGATGTAGTTATGGTGGCGGCTGTCGGGGAGGCGGCGGTGTCGGGAGTGGCGTTGGTGGACTCCATAAGCATTCTGGTGATTCAGATGCTCGCCGCACTGGCGACGGGCGGCGCGGTGGTGTGCGCCCAGTACATCGGCAAACAGCGCCTTGAGAGCGCCTGCCGCGCGGCGGGACAGCTTGTGATGGTAACGATGCTGGTGTCGGGAGTGATCACTGTGGCCGCACTGCTGGGGAACCGCGGGCTTCTGGGGCTCATATTCGGGGCGGTAGAGGATGCGGTCATGGATAATTCAGTGACCTATTTCCGGCTGACGGCCCTTTCCTATCCGTTTCTGGCATTTTATAATTCCGGGGCGGCATTGTTTCGCTCTATGGGGAATTCCCGCGTATCCATGAAGGTTTCGCTCGTGATGAATGCCATCAATGTGATCGGAAATGCAATCTGCATTTACGGACTTCATATGGGCGTGGAGGGCGTGGCGATCCCGACACTGACGGCCCGCGTGACGGCGGCAGCGATTATGATTGCGCTGGTGCGCAGACCGGGAAATGTGATCCGGGTGGATAGTCTGTCGCAGCTTTTCCCGGAGACCGGGATGATCCGTAAGATTCTTGCGGTGGGTGTGCCGAGCGGACTCGAAACAGGGATGTTCCAGTTCGGCAAGCTGGCGCTGCAGAGTCTGGTCTCGACCCTTGGTACGGCGTCGATTGCGGGCTTTGCGGTGGCGAGCAACCTGGTCATGTTTGAGTATCTGCCGGGCAATGCCCTCGGGCTTGGACTGATCACGATCGTGGGACAGTGCGTGGGGGCCGGGGAAGTGAAGCAGGCGAAAGATTATACGAAAAAACTGATCGCGTTAAATTATGGAATGCTGCTTGTGATCTGTACGGTGATGATTGTGGGGAGAGGCCGGATCATCAGCATTTACAATCTCTCCCCCGAGGCGGCGGCGATGGCGGGGAGCCTGCTTCTTGCGCACTCCTGCGCCATGGCTGTCTGGCCGCTGGCATTTACTCTTCCGAACGCGCTCAGAGCCGGTCTTGACACGCGGTTTACCATGATCGTGTCGGTGTTCTCCATGTGGGTGTTCCGTATCGGATTTGCCTACCTTTTTGTGAAGGTGTGGAAAATGGGGGTCATGGGCGTGTGGTATGGAATGTTTATTGACTGGATTTTCCGGGTGGCGGTATTTTTGCTGCGTTTCCGCGGATTTGAGGCGCGGGTGCGGCAGATATAGCCTGCGCGGAGGCAGGGAAGACCGCCGATCAATCAATGATGATCTGCGGCTCCCCGCTTGTGGCTGGCGCGGATTCGGCGCCCGGGGACAGCTCGCCCGGAGTGGTTTCGGATTCGTCGGCGCCGCCTTCAATCGTCTCTAACTCGCCCTCCTTGTGGGAGGTGAATGTGCCCTGTACCTCGTTGCCCGCCTTATCCTGGGCGTAAACGTACAGACCTGCCGGGTCCATCTCATAGGAGAGGGTATTGCTGCTGCGGTCCACGGTCAGCGGTGCGATCTTCTGCCCATCGGAATTGACAGCATAGATGGAGTCGAAGTTGACGCCGGACTGGCTGTCGGACAGAGACAGAGTGACGATGCCGTCCTGGATATCGGCCTGCTCGAATGTCGGCGGATTGTCATCCAGTACGTTGACATGCTCAAACACGGAGGTCGGCATACCGTTTAAGTTTACCACCCGGGCTTCGATGGAGCCGTTCTTGTAGACGGTGGTGGTGTAGGTGCGCTGCCTGCCTTTTTCGAGCGTAAGCTCCTCACCGTCCATCACCATGGTGACGGATTTGGTGGGGAAGCGGGACTTGACGGTCAGGCTCACCTCTGTGGAAAGATAGTCGTTGGTATCCGCGACCGTGACTGAGATTTTCGGTTTGGCGATGACACAATATAGTAAAATGCCGTTAAAAATGAGGAACGGCAACACATAAAACAGCAGGATCCGCGAGAACTCGCCGGGCTGTTTTTTTCTGTGTCTGCCGGTTCTTTTCGGGGAGGATTTCTGATAACGTTCCATAGTCTGCTCCTTTTATCTTTATCGGTTGTGGCGAAATTCATTTTTACCATCTGTCCATAAGCATAGCAGAAAAACGGAAGTTTTACAAGTAAACATTTTCTTAAAGATGCCCCTTTTCAGGAGACAGCAAACATGGTAAGATAAAACCGTAAACGATGTGTGCAGGGCTATGGGGGGAAAACATATGATACGGAAGGCGGCAGAGTTTGCGGCAAAGGCCCACGCGGGGATGCACAGGAAGGGAACCGATATTCCTTACATCTATCATCCGATGGAGGCGGCGCTCATTGTGGCGCAGATG
>SFNH01000032.1 GCA_004554205.1 Clostridium sp. | reverse complement strand
GAAAATTGCCTTCGGCAATGGGATTTTTGCCTACAACCGCCACGCTTTCTTACGGTCAGCGCAGTAAATGCGCAGACCTACTGAACAGTTATCTCCTGCTCGATTAGCTCGCAAAAGTGTTCACCGGTCTCCCTCACGGTAAGGTTTACACCGCGACCCCGTACCCGACACTCCCAGCCGCAAGACCCGGACAGACAGACCCGGTGACGATAGCGAGGCTTCCGCAGCGTGTCACATGGGACTGTCTTTCCGATACCTGCGGCGAAAGTTAGCTGCAACGCGCTTCTTGTAAAACCCGGCATTCTGTGCTATCATGTGGTTTAGAGCTGCATGGAGAAGTGAAAGAAAGAGAGCGCGATGCTATGAAGTGGACAAAATTCACCTTACAGACCACCACAGAGGCGGTTGATCTGATCGGTAGTATGCTCGATGAGATCGGGATTGAGGGGATTGAGATCGAGGATCATATACCCTTGTCCGAGGCGGATACAAAGGGTATGTTTATTGATATTCTCCCGGAGCTGCCGCCGGACGACGGAACAGCGAAGGTGAGCTTTTACCTGGAAGATACGGACAATGCGGAGAGCGTCCTGCGAAAGGTCGAGGAGGGGCTTGACGATCTAAGCCGCTTCGTGGACGTGGGCGCGCGCACGATCACCGTCTCGGAGACGGAGGATGCGGACTGGATCAACAACTGGAAGCAGTACTTTAAGCCCTTTACCGTGGACGACATTCTGATCAGGCCGACCTGGGAGGAGACGCCGAAGGAGCATCAGGACAAGCTTCTGATCAAGATCGATCCGGGTACTGCCTTTGGCACCGGTATGCATGAGACCACCCAGCTCTGCATCCGTGAACTCCGTAAATATGTAAAGGAAGGGACGAGGGTGCTGGATGTGGGTACGGGCAGCGGCATCCTGGGCATCACGGCGTTAAAGCTGGGAGCTGAGAGCGTGTTCGGTACCGACCTTGACGAGAATGCGATCACGGCGGTGGGGGAGAACCTTGCGGCAAACGCGATCCCGGACGGGCGTTTTGAGGCGCTTCAGGGGAATATCATCGACGATGAGGCGGTTAAGGAGCGGGCAGGCTTTAGCTGTTACGATATTGCGGTGGCAAATATTCTGGCGCCGGTCATCATCATGCTCCAGGGGGAGATTGCAAGACACTTAAAGCCCGGCGGTATCTTTATCACCTCCGGGATCATCAACACGAAGGAACAGGATGTGCGCGAGGCGCTTTTGGCAAACCCGGAGCTTGAGATCGTTAATACTGCGCACCAGGGCGAGTGGGTGTCCATCACCGCCCGCAGAAGATAGGAGCGAGGACGTGTACCATTTTTTTGTGACGCCGGCGCAGATTGCGGACGGCTATGCGGTGATCACCGGGCAGGATGTGAACCATATCCGGAATGTCCTGCGGATGAGACCGGGGGAACGAATCGGCGTGCGGGACGGCATTTCCCGTGATTACGTCTGTGAGCTTGAAGAGCTCGGCGCGGAAAAGATACGCGCAAGGATTGTGAGCGAGGGCGCGCCGGTGGGCGAGCTTCCGGCAAAGCTGTACCTGTTTCAGGGGCTGCCGAAGGGCGATAAGATGGAGTTTATCATCCAGAAGGCGGTGGAGCTTGGCGTGCATGAGATCATCCCCGTGGCGACCCGCCGCTCGGTCGTGAAGCTCGATGAAAAGAAGGCGCAGGCAAAGGTAAAGCGCTGGAACGCGATCGCGGAGAGCGCCGCGAAGCAGTCGGGGCGTATGGTGATCCCCGGCGTGCATGAAATCATGAGTCTGCGCGAAGCCTGCGGCTATGCGGCGGATTTTGACAAAAACGTAATCCCCTATGAGCTGGCGGAGGGAATGGAAAAGACGCGGGCAGTTCTTGACGGAATCCGGCCGGGAATGAGCGTCGGCATTTTCATCGGGCCGGAGGGTGGCTTTGATGTGGATGAGATTAAGGAGGCCGAGGCTTCCGGCATTTCTCCGATCACTCTGGGAAAGAGGATCCTTAGAACCGAGACGGCGGGCATGGCGGTGCTGGCGATTTTGATGTTTCGCTTAGAAATGTGAAGGTACTGAACAGTTACGAGATGTGAGGAAATGAAATGGAAGTATATTTTGATAATTCCGCGACCACCCGCGTCCTGGACAGCGTGAAGGACATCGTGGTGAGGACGATGACGGAGGATTACGCAAATCCCGCGTCAAAGCACCGGAGGGGCATGGAGGCGGAGCAGTATATCCGGGAGGCGAGACGGATTATCGCGGACACATTAAAGGCCGAGGAGAAGGAAATCCTCTTTACCTCCGGGGGATCGGAGTCGAACAATATGGCATTGATCGGCGCGGCGCTCGCAAATCGTCGTGCCGGGACGCACATCATCAGCACGGCTGTCGAGCATCCGTCCGTATACAAGCCGCTCGAGTATCTTGAGGAGCTTGGGTTTGAGGTCACGATCCTTCCGGTGGACCGCGACGGCCATATCAGCCTTGAAGAATTAAAGGCGGCGGTGAGATCGGACACGATTCTTGTGTCGGTCATGTATGTGAATAACGAGGTGGGGGCGGTGGAGCCCATTGAGGAGATCTCCCGGATCGTGAAGGAGAAGAATCCGAAAACGCTGCTCCATGTGGACGCGATCCAGGCATACGGAAAGTATGTGATCCGCCCGAGACGGCAGGGCATTGACCTTCTGTCGGTGAGCGCCCACAAGATCCACGGGCCGAAGGGCGTGGGCTTTTTGTATATTCGAAGCGGAGTGAAGATAAAGCCCCTGATTTACGGCGGCGGTCAGCAGGGCGGTCTGCGCTCCGGCACGGAGAATGTACCGGGCGTGGCGGGACTAGGCGCGGCAGCGGGAGAAATGTATACCGCGCACGAGGAGAAGGTGCGGCACTTGACGGACCTTAAGGACTACGCCATCGACCGCTTAGGCGAGATCGAGGGCTGCTTAGTCAACAGCAAAAAGGGCGCGGGGAGCGCCCCGCACATCGTGAGCGCGGGCTTTGAGGGGGTGCGGAGCGAAGTGCTCCTTCACGCGCTTGAGGACAAAAATATCTATGTCTCCTCCGGCTCGGCATGTTCCTCCCACCACCCCGGCATCAGCGGGACGTTAAAGGGCATCGGTGTAGCTCCGAAGCTTCTTGATTCCACGATCCGCATAAGCTTCGGGCTGTTCAACACAAAAGGCGAGGTGGATTATTTCATTGACACGTTAAAGGAAATCCTGCCGGTGCTCCGCCGGTATAAGCGGGGATAGGAGACAGAAAGAGGAAAGGATAAGCTATGGTATACCAGTCATTTTTGATTAAATACGCGGAGATTGGGACAAAGGGGAAAAACAGGTATCTGTTTGAGGACGCGCTGATAAAGCAGATCAAGAATGCACTAAAGAAGGTGGACGGCTCTTTTGCCGCCTCGAAGGAGTCGGGGCGCATCTACCTTCAGGCGCAGGGAGCGTACGATTACGACGAGGTGGTGGAGGCGCTTAAGAGGGTCTTTGGCATCGCGTGGATCTGTCCGATGGTGCAGATAGAGGAAAAGGATTTTGAAAATATAAAGAAGGTGGTCGTGGATTACATCGACGAGGTGTACCCGGACAAGCATTTTACGTTTAAGGTTGACAGCAGGCGGGCGGATAAGTCCTACCCGGTGCGCTCCGAGCAGATGAACTGTGAGCTCGGTGAAGTGATCTTAAACGCGTTTCCTGAGACTGCCGTAAATGTGCACGAACCGGATGTGCTGCTGCATGTGGAGGTTCGAAAGGTCGTAAATATTTATTCCCTGATGATTCCGGGACCGGGCGGAATGCCGGTGGGGACCAACGGCAAGGCGATGCTTCTGCTCTCCGGCGGCATCGACAGCCCGGTGGCGGGCTACATGATCGCAAAGCGGGGCGTGAAGATTGACGCGGTGTATTTCCACGCGCCGCCGTACACCAGCGACCGCGCAAAGCAGAAGGTCATCGACCTGGCGCGGCTGGTTTCGAGATACTCCGGACCGATTCCGCTTCATATCGTGAATTTTACGGAGATCCAGCTCTATATTTACGAGCAGTGTCCGCATGAGGAGCTCACGATCATCATGCGCCGCTATATGATGAAAATCGCGGAGGAGATAGCCGGAAAGAGCGGCGCGCTGGCGCTTGTTACGGGTGAGAGCATCGGACAGGTGGCGTCCCAGACCGTGCAGTCTCTTGCGGCGACAAACGAGGTGTGCGCGATGCCGGTGTTCCGGCCGCTGATCGGTTTTGACAAGCAGGAGATCGTCGAGCTTTCCGAGAAGATCGGGACGTTTGAGACCTCGATCCAGCCATATGAGGACTGCTGTACGATCTTTGTTGCAAAGCATCCGGTGATCAAGCCGAACCTCAATGTGATCCGCAAGTCGGAGTTAAACCTGAAGGAAAAGATTGATGAGATGGTGCGGACTGCGATTGATACGGCGGAGGTCATCTGGTGCGACTGACCGGGGCAGACGGACAAAAAAGAAATGGCGCTGTGCGGGTGAGTGCGGCAGCGCCATGATCGGAATCGGTTATTTATTTGATAATGTACGGAGAAAGCGTCTCCAGGATATCGTCAATGCCCGCCTCGGCGTGGATGTTTAAGTCGATCGGCTTGGACAGATCCAGGCTGAAGATACCCATGATGGATTTTGCGTCGATGACGTATCTGCCGGATACGAGGTCGAAATCCACGTCAAATTTTGTCAGGTCGTTTACAAAGGACTTTACTTTATCGATGGAATTTAAAGAAATGCGTACGGTTTTCATGCTGTGAAGCCTCCTTCATGTGATCTCTGTATGATATTGGCGCAGAGACGAAATCCTCCCATTGCCTTATGTTAATACTACCCATATATGGGGAAAAAGTCAATAGGGAGTTTTCGCTTTATGGGGGAGCGCGTAACAGTTCAGCCGAAGGCAATTTTCATGGATTTTTGCTTGTGACTGTGAAGGTACTGAACAGTTACAAATTTTAATCAGTAAGGAGAATGGATATGAGGACGGCAGCGTTACATAATCTGGGCTGCAAGGTGAATTCGTATGAGACGGAGGCGATGAGGCAGCTTCTCGAGGAGGCGGGGTACGGGATCGTGCCGTTTTCGGAGCGCGCCGATGTCTATATTGTCAATACATGCTCGGTCACAAACATTGCGGATCGGAAGTCGCGCCAGATGCTCCACCGGGCGAAAAAGCAGAACCCGGAGGCGGTCGTGGTGGCGGCGGGCTGCTATGTGCAGGCGGCGGCGGGGGAGCTTTTGAGGGATCTGTCTGTGGACGTGATCATCGGAAATAATAAAAAGAAGGAACTGGTCCCGATTCTGGAAGCGTTTTTCCGGGAGCGGGACGAAAAAAAGAAGCCGGGGAATGAGACGGCGAAGTGTGAGCATGTCATAGAGATCGGCAATACGAAGGAATATGAAAATTTAAAGATCAGCCGCGTTGATGAGCATACGAGGGCATTTATAAAGGTGCAGGACGGATGCAACCAGTTCTGCAGCTACTGCATTATCCCCTATACGAGAGGGCGGGTGCGAAGCCGCGGCCTTAAGGATGTGGAGGCGGAGGTGCGGGCCCTGGCAGAGTCAGGCTATAAGGAGATCGTTCTGACCGGGATTCACCTAAGCTCCTACGGCGTGGATTTTTCAGGGGAGGAAGCGGCGGGAGATCTGCTTGCCCTGATCCGGCGCGTGCATGATGTGGACGGTATCGAGCGTATCCGGCTGGGCTCCCTGGAGCCGCGCGTCATCACGGAGGAATTTGCGGCTGGGCTTGCGTCGCTTCCGAAGTTTTGCCCTCATTTCCACCTGTCGCTCCAGAGTGGCTGTGACGAGACGTTAAAGCGGATGAACCGCCGCTACACGGCGGGAGAATTCAGAAAGCGATGTGAGCTTTTGCGAGAGGTATTTGATAATCCGGCGATCACTACCGATGTGATCGTGGGCTTTCCGGGCGAGACGGAGGAGGAGTTTGCGCGGACAAGGCAGTTCCTTGAAGCGATCGGATTTTATGAGATGCACATTTTCAAGTATTCGAGGCGGGCCGGGACGAGGGCGGACAGGATGCCGGATCAGATCCCGGAGCCGGTGAAGACGGCGCGCAGCGATGAGCTTCTCTCGCTTGAGCGGAAGCTGTCACTTAAGTATCGGAAATCGTTTCTCGGGCGGAGTAGAGATGTGCTTCTCGAGGAGAAGACTGTGATCGGGGGCCGTGAATACATGATCGGGCATACGAAGGAGTATGTCAAGGCGGTCGTGCCCTACGCGGATGGGCTTAAGAATACTGTGGTCGAGGGAACGCTGTCCGGGATGATAACGGATGAGATTATGGAACTGTCGGGCGAGACATCTTTCGCAGACTTCACGCCGCTGCCCCGGCAAGATAGTCCCATGTGACGCGCTGCGTCTTTCGCGGAGTTCACGCTTCGCTCGGACAGTGCGCTTTGATGATAACAGTTTACAGTAGGACTTTGCACTTGCTGCAAAGTCCGTAAGAACGTGTTATGGCAGAAAAGAATCCATCCCTTCGCCGCAGGCGAACTTTAAATGGGCTGGATTCCGTAGCAGTTCTGCCGCAGGCTGAACTGTTACGCCGAAACGCGTGGAAAAAGAAAAAGTGCTTGCCGAATCAGACAAAGTAGTATAGAATAGAAGAGAATAGTTAAAGGACGTGAAGAACATGGGCGAAATTCATAACACACAGTTTTTCAGTGCAGTACAGGAGAATAAGATGGATGTCAGCCAGGTGTTGGAGCAGGTTTATGTGGCACTCACGGAAAAGGGGTATAATCCGGTCAACCAGATTGTAGGCTATATCATGTCAGGTGACCCGACGTATATCACCAGCCACAAGGGAGCCAGAAGCCTGATCATGAAGGTTGAGCGTGATGAGATCCTGGAGGAACTGATGTCTGTTTACATTGACGCAAAGTTTAAGTAGCCGGGAAACTGCTTTGAATATGCAGCAAGAGGACAATACTGCCAGCCGTATCCGTCTGATGGGCTGGCAGTTTTTCGGACGGGACGAAACGCTATGAGGATTCTGGGGCTTGATTACGGTTCAAAAACCGTGGGCGTGGCGGTCTGCGACCCGCTGGGGCTTACGGCGCAGGCAGTGGAGACGATCACGCGCAGCCAGGAGAACAAGCTGCGCCGGACGCTTGCGCGTCTTGAAGGACTGATCGCCGAATATGAGATTGAAACGATTGTTTTGGGATATCCTAAGAATATGGACGATTCGATCGGCGAGCGTGCGAGAAAGACGGAGCAGTTCCGCGATATGCTGGCGCGCAGGACAGGACTGCCTGTGGTTCTGTGGGATGAGCGTCTGACGACTATTGAGGCAAATGAAATTTTAATACAGAGCGGAATCAAGCGGGAAGACAGAAAGAAGGTCATCGACAAGATTGCGGCGGCCCTGATCTTAGAGTCTTACCTGAATTCCGTACGGGAGTGAGAACGTGGCAGAGGAAGAAAAGATTACATTGCAGACAGATGCGGGGGAGAGTGTGGAGCTTTATGTGCTCGAGGAGACCCGCATAAGCGGAATGAATTATCTGATGGTGACCGATTCCGGAAAGGACGATGAGGACGGTGAATGCTACATCTTAAAGGATGTGTCCGGCCCGGAGGAGAGCGAGGCAGTCTACGAATTTGTGGAGAATGATGACGAGCTCGATTACCTGACGAAGATTTTTGCGGAGCTTATGGAGGATATGGACGTGGAGATTCAAAGATAAGTTCCCTTTAAAAAATAAGATTTGGAGGAAAAACATTGAACACAGAAAAACAGAACAGTCAGAATGAAACCCGGACAAGAGGCGCTCATACCGCCCAGAGGCCGAGAGTGACAGCGAGAGCGGATCGGGCGGAGAAACCGACCAGAGCGGAGAAACCGGCCAGAGCCGAGAAGCCGATGAGAGCCGAGAAGCCCGCGAGAGCGGAGAGACCAGCGAGAGCCGAAAAAACGGTGAAGGCGGAAAGACCGGCCCGCCCCGGACGCGCGGAGCGCTCGGATAAGGCACAGAGGAGCGACAAGGCGAGCCAGAAGGTTCGCATTATCCCGCTCGGCGGCCTGGAACAGATCGGGATGAATATCACCGCATTCGAGTACGAGGACACCATCGTGGTGGTAGACTGCGGGCTGGCATTCCCGACGGACGATATGCTGGGCATCGACCTGGTGATCCCGGACGTGTCATATCTTGAGAGGAACATTGATAAGGTGAAGGGCTTTGTGATCACCCACGGACATGAGGATCACATCGGCGCCCTGCCTTATATTTTGCAGAAGATCAACGTGCCGGTGTACGGCACGAAACTCACGATCGGGCTGATCGAGAATAAATTAAAAGAGCACAACCTGATGAAGAGCACCAGGCGCAGGGTGGTGAAGCACGGACAGACGATCAACCTGGGGTGCTTTAAGGTGGAATTTATCAAGACGAATCACAGCATTGCGGATGCGGCTGCCCTTGCCATCTTTACCCCGGCGGGTGTGATCGTGCACACCGGAGACTTTAAGGTGGATTACACCCCGGTATTCGGCGACGCCTTCGATCTGCAGCGCTTCGCGGAGCTTGGGAAGAAGGGTGTACTGGCTCTCCTAAGCGACAGCACCAACGCGATCCGTCCGGGCTTTACGGCGTCCGAGCGGACGGTGGGAAAGACCTTTGACGCGATTTTCGCGGAGCATAAAAATAACAGGATCATCGTGGCGACCTTTGCCTCAAACGTGGACCGCGTCCAGCAGATCATCTCCTCGGCGGAGAAGTACGGACGCAAGGTAGTGGTGGAGGGGCGCAGCATGGTGAATGTGATCGGCACGGCGAGCGAGCTCGGCTACATCAACATTCCCGACGGCACGCTGATTGAGATCGACCAGCTTAAGAACTATCCGGATGAGCAGACGGTGCTCATCACCACCGGGAGCCAGGGCGAGTCCATGGCGGCATTATCCCGCATGGCGTCCGGGCTTCACAGGAAGGTGTCGATCAAGCCGAACGATGTGGTGATCTTAAGCTCCACGCCGATTCCCGGCAATGAGAAGGCGGTTTCCAAGGTCATCAACGAGCTCTCCATGCGCGGGGTGGAGGTGATCACCCAGGATACGCATGTGTCGGGCCACGCCTGCCAGGAGGAGATCAAGCTCATCTACTCTCTGCTGCACCCGAAGTACGCGCTCCCGGTGCACGGCGAGTACCGCCATCTTGTGGCAAACCGCTCCATCGCCATCGCGATGGGCGTGCCGAAGGACAATACGCTGATCATGTCCTCCGGCGATGTGGTGGAGATCGGCGAGGATTCCTGTAAGGTGGTGGATCATGTGCAGGCCGGAGGAATCCTGGTTGACGGTCTCGGCGTGGGCGATGTGGGAAACATCGTTCTTCGTGACCGGCAGAATCTCGCGCAGAACGGCATCATTATCGTGGTGCTGACTCTGGAAAAATACAGCAACCAGCTTCTCGCGGGCCCCGATATCGTATCGCGCGGCTTCGTCTATGTGCGGGAGTCGGAGGATCTGATGGATGAGGCGAAGAAGGTGGTGGACGACGCCGTTTCGGACTGCCTTGATCACCATGTGACCGACTGGGGCAAGATCAAGAACCTGATCCGCGACAGCTTGAGCGACTTTATGTGGAAGCGCATGAAGCGCACTCCGATGATTCTGCCGATCATTATGGAAGTGGATTGATTGAGTTTTTAAGAAGGCAGGAGAGAGTGAATGAGCCAGATCACGAAAGACATCAACAAGATAACGGGCACCATCATCGGGGTTTCGGGGAAGCTGATCCTGTACGCGCTTTTGCTTCTTTTGCTGGCGGAGGGCGTAAAGGGGGGATACGCCTTCGGGCATTCCCTGTTTTATGAGAGCTCCGTGGAGGCGCCGCCGGGAACTGACAAGGTGGTGACGGTCCCCGAGGGGCAGAGGACCTCTGACACGATCCGGGCGTTAAAGGAGGCGGGGCTGATCGAGAATGAGCTTGCGGCGCAGGTTCAGATGAAATTCTATGATTACAGGATTCACCCCGGAACCTACAACCTCAATACCTCCATGTCCTCAAAGAAGATTCTGCAGACGCTGAATGAGGAGAAGGAGGATGAGGAAGGCGGTACAGAGAAATGACGGGGCAGGATCGGGTCACCGACTACATCAACTCTCTGGGCAGCGGGCACGGACAGCTCTGTGACCGGATCGCCCGAGAAGCGCGGGCCGCTTCCGTGCCGATCATCCGCCCGGAGACAGCCTCCGTTTTGCAGACGATGATCGCGGCGCTGCGCCCGATGAGGATTCTTGAGGTCGGGACGGCGGTGGGATACTCGGCGCTTCTCATGGCGCAGGTCATGCCGGAGGGCGCCCGTATCACGACGATTGAAAAATATAAGCCGCGGGCGGATGAGGCGCGGGAGCATTTTGAGACGGCGGGCCTTGCGGGGAGGATAACGCTCATCGAGGGCGACGCGGGCGAGGTCTTAAAAACCATCTCGGAAACCTTTGACCTTATTTTCATGGATGCGGCGAAGGGACAGTATATCCAGTGGCTGCCGCGGATTTTAAGGGTGCTTGCGCCGGGCGGCGTGCTGTTTTCCGACAATGTGCTGCAGGACGGGGACATCATTGAGTCCAGGTTTGCGGTGGAGCGCAGGAACCGCACGATCCACGCCCGGATGCGGGAGTACCTGTTTGCGCTGACCCACAGTGAGGAGCTTAAGACCTGCGTTATCCCCGTGGGCGACGGTGTGGCGGTAAGTGTGCGTCTGCCTGACGGGAGATGAGCGGTGCGGGAATGAATAAAAAAGGAAGAGCAAGATGAGAGAGACGGAATTACTGATACCGGCGGGCAGCCTTGATACATTAAAGACTGCCGTGGTTTACGGCGCGGACGCGGTGTATCTGGGCGGCGAGGCGTTCGGGCTGCGCGCAAAGGCAAAAAATTTCACAGATGAGGAAATGAGGGAGGGAATCGCGTTTGCGCACAGCCGGGGCGTCAGAGTCTATATCACAGCCAACATTCTCGCGCACAATGACGATCTGCCGGGCGTGGAGGCTTATTTTGAGGAGTTAAAGGATATCCGTCCGGATGCGCTTATCATCTCGGATCCGGGTGTGTTTTCGATCGCGAGGCGCGCGCTCCCGGACATGGAGATCCACATCAGCACGCAGGCGAACAATACCAACTATGGGACATTCCTTTTCTGGCACAGGCTCGGGGCTAAGCGTGTGGTGTCGGCGAGAGAGCTTTCCTTAAAGGAGATAAAGGAAATCAGGGAGCGGATACCGGAGGATATGGAGATCGAGAGCTTTATCCACGGCGCAATGTGCATTTCGTACTCGGGGCGCTGCCTGCTCAGCAATTTCCTGACGGGGAGGGACGCAAATCAGGGCTCCTGCACGCATCCGTGCCGCTGGAAGTATTCCATCGCGGAGGAGACGAGGCCCGGCGAGTATATGCCGGTCTATGAGAATGAGCGGGGGACTTATATTTTTAATTCTAAGGATCTGTGCATGATCGAGCATATCCCGGAGATGATTGACGCGGGGATTGACAGCTTCAAGATCGAGGGGCGCATGAAGACCGCGCTGTATGTGGCGGCGGTGACGCGGACCTACCGGAGGGCGATCGACGATTACCGGAAGGATCCGGAGGTGTACCGGGCGAATATGGAGTGGTATCGGGAGGAGATCGGAAAGTGTACCTGCAGGCCCTTTACGACGGGATTTTATTTCGGGAAGCCGGGCGGCGACAGCCAGATCTATGACAACAGCACTTATCTTAAGAATTACACTTACCTCGGCACAGTGGAGGAGGTGCGCCCGGACGGCTTTTGCCTGATCGAGCAGAAGAATAAATTTTCCGTGGGCGAGCAGATCGAGGTCATGAAGCCGGACGGGCGGAATGTCTCAGCCACGGTCAGGGCGATCATGGATGAGAACGGCGCCTTTAAGGAGAGCGCTCCCCACGCAAGGCAGATGCTTTATGTGGATCTGGGGACAGAGCTCTCGCCGTATGATATTCTGCGGCGCAGGGAAGTGTAGGAAAGGTCAGGAGGCAGGCATATGCTATCATGGATTTTTGCCGCGGCTGCGGTGATCTGTCTTTTGTATTACGGGCTTCTCGTGCTTTACGCGGGCTTCGGGACGTCATTTGCGGCTTTATGGCTTTTTTTCTGCGGATTTTTCGGGGCTGCCGCGGCGGGCGTGTGGTATTACCAGAGAGATCCGGAGCGGATGAAGCTGTGGCTCCCGGTGTCGCTAGTGACGCTCTGCGCGTCAGGCCTGATCGTCCTGATCGTAGTGCAGATCCTCATTTTCGGGCGTATCCCGGATGCGGCGGAGCCGAATCTTGACTACGTTATCGTCCTGGGGGCGAGAGTGAAGCCAGAGGGCTTAAGCAGGACCCTGAGATTGCGCCTTGACAAGGCGGCGGAGTACGCGGCAGAGAACCCGGACACGGTTTTTGTGCTGTCCGGCGGAAAAGGGGCGGATGAGCCGTGCACGGAGGCGGAGGCGATGCGGGATTATCTGCTTCTGAGAGGGATCTCTGCGGAGAAGCTTGTTTTAGAGGAGCAGTCCCACAGCACGGTGGAGAACATCGCTTACAGCAGACAGACGGTGGAGCGGATGGCGGAGGGTAGGTCTCCCCGCATCGGCATTCTCACGAGCAATTTTCATCTCTACCGGGCGAGGCTGATCGCCGAAAAGCAGGGGCTTGAGGATGTGTGCGGGATCGCCGCCGAATCCGACAGGGTGATGTTCGTCCATTTTTGCCTGAGGGACGGTCTTGCCCTGTTAAAAGACCGATTGATGGGGAACCTGTAAACACAGGGAATGAAACAGGAAAATGTGGTAAAAGGAGAAAAACGGATGGATCAACTGGAAAGAATCAAAAAGCTTAGCGCCTACCGTGTGACGGAGCACAAATTTATCGAGGAGCTTAAGTCGGAGGGAATCGTTCTGGAGCATAAAAGGACAAAGGCCAGGCTGTTCCTTCTGTCGAATGACGACGAGAACAAGGTGTTTTGTATCGGCTTTCGCACGCCGCCGGCCGACAGCACGGGTCTGCCTCACATTCTGGAGCACAGCGTGCTCTGCGGCTCGGAGAAATTCCCGCTAAAGGATCCGTTTGTGGAGCTGGTGAAGGGTTCCTTAAACACGTTTTTAAACGCGATGACGTATCCCGATAAGACGGTGTATCCGGTCGCGAGCTGCAATGATCAGGATTTTAAGAACCTGATGGACGTCTATATGGACGCGGTGCTGCACCCGAATATCTACAAGGAGGAAAAGATCTTCCGGCAGGAGGGCTGGCACTACGAGCTTGAGAGCGAGGACGCGCCGCTCATCATAAACGGCGTTGTCTACAATGAGATGAAGGGGGCGTACTCCTCCCCGGAGAGCCTGCTTGACACCGTGACGCAGAAGACATTATTCCCGGATAACTGCTACGGGAAGGATTCAGGCGGAGACCCGTCCGACATCCCGGAGCTTACTTACGGGAAATTCCTTGATTTTCATCGGACTTATTACCATCCCTCGAACAGCTATATCTATCTGTACGGCAACATGGATATGGCGGAGCGGCTCGACTGGCTGGATCAGGAGTATTTATGCCACTACGACGAGCACCCGGTGGATTCCCGGATACGGGAGCAGAGGGCGTTTGACGCGCCGGTGGAGCGTGAGGTTTCTTATTCTGTCACGGACGGGGAGCAGGAAAAGGACGCCTCCTACCTCTCTGTGAATACGGTGGTCGGGACGGATCTTGACCCTAAGCTGTATGTGGCATTTCAGATCCTGGAGTACACGCTTCTTGACGCGCCCGGAGCGCCGCTTAAGCAGGCGCTGATCGACGCGGGGATCGGCAAGGACGTCCTGGGCGGATACGAGAGCGGAATCCTTCAGCCGTTCTTCTCCGTGGTCGCAAAGGATGCGGACAAGGAGCAGAAGGGGGAGTTCCTGGCGGTGGTGAAGGGAACGCTTCGCAGGCTGGCCGATCAGGGGATCAACCGCAAGAGCCTTTTAGCGGGGATGAATTACTATGAATTCAAGTACCGCGAGGCGGACTACGGCTCCGCGCCGAAGGGCCTGATGTACGGTCTGCAGAGCCTGGACAGCTGGCTCTACGGGGGCGACCCGATGATGCACCTTGCGTACCAGGAGACCTTTGATTATCTGAAGAAAGCGGTGGATGAGGGGTATTTTGAACAACTGATCCGGGAGTATCTTCTGGACAATCCGTTTGAGGCGGTGATCGTGCTGGCGCCGGAGCGGAACTTGACCGCAAAGGAGGATGAGCGGACCGCGTCAAGGCTTGCCGCCTACAAGGCCTCCCTAAGCCCGGATGAGATCAAAAAGCTGGTGCGTGACACGAGGGAATTAAAGGAGTACCAGGATACGCCGTCCGCCCCGGAGGATCTTGAGAAGATCCCGATGCTCAGGCGGGAGGATATCGAGAGGCAGGCGGAGAAGTTTTACTGGACGGAGAGAACCGAGGACGGGGTGAAGGTGCTCCACCACAATTTCTTTACGTCGGGTATCGGCTACTTGAAGGTGCTGTTTACGACCGACGTGATCCCGCAGGAGGATCTGTATTATGTGGGGCTTCTTAAGTCTGTGCTCGGAAATGTGGATACGGAGCATTACAGTTATTCGGATCTGACAAGTGAGATCCACCTAAACAGCGGCGGCGTGGAGTTCTCCGTGAATTCCTTTGCGGATGTTGAATACGTAGAGCGGTTTACGGGAGCCTTCGTGGCGAGCGTGCGCGTGCTGTATGATAAGCTGGACTTTGGTTTTTCTATTCTTGAGGAAATATTAAACCACTCCGTACTCACGGACGAGAAGCGGCTGGGCGAGGTGATACGGGAGACCTGCTCCCGCGCCAGGATGAAGCTTGAGAATGCCGGGCATTCCACGGCGGTCTCACGCGCGACCTCCTATTTCTCCGCAACGGCATATTACAATGAGATGACGGGCGGCACGTCGTATTATCATTTTCTGGAGCATATCGCAAAGGAGTATGAGGCGGAGAAAAAGACGATTATCGCCAAATTGCAGGAGGTTTGCGGAAAGCTCTTTACCCGCGCGAATATGCTCGTGAACTACACGGCGGACGATGCGGGCTATGAGAAGCTGCCGGAGGCGCTTAAAGCCCTTACGGGCAAGCTGCCCGAGGGGAGCGGGAAACGTTACCCGTTCACGCACCCGGTCGCAAACCGCAACGAGGGCTTAAAGACCTCGTCTAAGGTGAACTATGTGGCGCGGTGCGGCAATTTCCGGAAGGCCGGTTATCTGTACAGGGGGGAGCTCAAGATCCTCCAGGTAATCTTAAATTACGACTATCTGTGGCTGAATATCCGCGTGAAGGGTGGAGCATACGGCTGTATGAGCGGCTTCGGGCGCTGTGGAGATACGTATCTGGTCTCCTACCGCGATCCGAATATCGCGGAGACGAATGAAATTTATGACGGCATCCTGGAGTATCTGTACCAGTTTGACCCGGATGAGCGGGATATGACAAAATATGTCATCGGCGCGATAAGCGGCATGGACGCGCCGCTCACCCCGGCCGCGAAGGGAAGCAGGGGGCTGTCGGCGTATCTCTCGCGCGTGTCGGAGAGGATGATGCAGAGGGAGCGCGACGACGTGCTTGGCGCTACAAAGGAGAACATCCGTTCTCTTGCCGATCTGGTGCGTGAAGTGCTTGATGCCGGGAGCATCTGCGTGGTCGGGAACGAGGAGAAGATTGAGGCAAACCGCGCCATGTTCGGCGAGGTGAAAAATCTTACGAGAGGATAGAATATGCAGGACAATCAGAAGAAATCCGGCTTTGTGACGCTGATCGGCCGCCCGAATGTGGGGAAGTCCACATTGATGAACCACCTGATCGGGCAGAAGATCGCCATCACCTCGGATAAGCCGCAGACGACGCGAAACCGGATTCAGACGGTGTATACGGACGAGCGGGGGCAGATCATTTTCTTAGACACGCCGGGAATCCACAAGGCGAAAAATAAGCTGGGCGAGTATATGGTGAATGTGGCGGAGCATACCTTAAAGGAGGTGGATGTAATCCTCTGGCTGGTTGAGCCGACCACCTTCATCGGCGCGGGGGAGCGCCACATCGCACAGCAGCTTAAGGCGGTAAAGATGCCGGTGATCCTGGTGATCAACAAGACCGATACGGTGAAGAACCAGGAGGATATCCTGACCTTCATAAGCGCCTACAAGGATATTTTGAGCTTTGCGGAAATCGTGCCGGTGTCGGCGCTTAGGGATAAAAACACCGACTGCCTGCTTGAGCAGATTTTTAAGTATCTGCCCTGCGGGCCGCAGTTTTACGATGAAGATACGGTGACAGACCAGCCCATGCGCCAGATCGCGGCGGAGCTGATACGGGAGAAGGCGCTGCGGCTTTTAAATGAAGAGATCCCCCATGGCATTGCGGTCACGATTGAGAAAATGACGGAGCGGAAAAACGGGATCATGGATATAGAGGCGACGATCGTGTGCGAGCGTGATTCCCACAAGGGCATCATCATCGGGAAGGGCGGGGGCATGTTAAAGCGCATCGGTTCCGCGGCCCGTCTCGAGCTTGAGAGTATGATGGAGACGAAGGTCAACCTGCAGCTCTGGGTGAAGGTGCGAAGGGAGTGGCGCGAGAGCGAGGCGCTTATGAAAAACTATGGATATGATCGTAACAGTTCAGCGTAGGAAGGTCGGTTGAAGCTTTGAGGGAGACGACGAATCTGACCGGCATGGTCTTAAAGGAGACGCCGGTCGGCGAATACGACAGGCGGCTGGTGATCCTGACCCGCGAGCGCGGGAAGATCACTGCGTTTGCCAGGGGGGCGAAGCGTCCCGGGAATGTGCTGATGGCGGTCAGCCGTCCCTTTGTCTTCGGGCAGTTTAAGCTGTTTGAGGGACGGGAGGCGTACAGCTTACAGGGCGCGGAGATCTCAAACTATTTTGCGGAGATTTCGGCTGATATGGAGGCGGCGTGCTACGGCTCCTATTTTCTGGAATTTGCGGACTACTACTGCCGGGAAAATGTGGACGGGACGGAGATGCTCTTACTTTTGTACCAGTCCTTGCGGGCGCTCTTAAAGCCGGCGCTCCCCGATTCCCTGGTTAAACTCGTATTCGAGCTGCGCGCCATGGTGGCAAACGGCGAGTACACAGAAAAGCCGCCCCGCCCGGTAAGCGATTCGGCAACCTACGCGTGGGAGTACATTATCGCTTCGCCCATCGGCTCTCTCTATACCTTCACCTTGACGGAAAAGGTGCAGCAGGAGCTTAAAACGTGTGTGGAGATCAACAAAAATAAATTTATCGACCGCAGCTTTCACTCGCTCGAAGTGCTGGAAATGATGCGGGGGTAGGTAACAGTTCTGCTATGCGGCGTTTCCGGCGGACTTTACGCCGCTTAAGTCCGGTAAGACAGCCCGTGACACGCTGCGTTTCCTACTCGGTCCGCGCTCCGATTAGCCGCCAGTCGCGCAAACTCGCTTCGCTCGGACAGTGCGCTTTGTGGCGGCAGCAAGCGTAAAGTCCTACGCTGAACTGTTACGGGAATAGCGGGGAATCTCCATTCCGCTATTGAAAATCCCGGCGTTTGCGGGTATAATGCAACTGTAGAACCTGTTACGGTTTTCTGGAGGAGAGATTATGAGAAAAAAGGTGTCGCTTCTGGTAGCTTTGACGCTGCTGGCGGTGTGTCTGGCCGCAGGCTGCGGGCAGAAGGACGGCGCAGGCGCGTGGGAAGCAGTTGAGAACAGCGTCTATGTGACAAGGACGATGGAGGTGGAGAGCGCTATGGTCTACACTTCCGCAAAGGGAAACGAGCTGTATAGTCCGGAGGAGATGGCGGCATTTGCGAAGGAACAGATCGAGGCGTTTAACAGGGCGCAGGGAAGAGCCGGAAGCGTCAATAAGGAGGGAGAGGAAAAGCTCCCCGTTGCGCTGAAGGAATCTACGCTTGAGGGACAGACCGGGAAACTGGTGTTCGAATATGCGACGCCGGAGGATTTTGTGTGGTTCGCGAAGGAGACGGGGGATGACAGCCACAGCATCGTGAGCCTCTCGGTATCGAGCGTTTCCGAGGCGGGGGACGCGCTCTCGGAGTATTCCATGACGACGGCGGACGGAAAGGCGGTTTCCGCGGAACAGGCGGCTAAGCATGGAAAGTATGTGGCTTTGGTGTTTGAGGGCGCAGGAACTGTCTGCACGGAGGGTAAGATTGCCTATGTGTCCGACGGGGCGTCGCCGGTTACCGTAAAGAGCAGCCGTGAGGCTGTGACAGGCGAAGGGAAGCATTGCATTATCTTCAAATAGTAACAATATAAAATTCAGAGAAAGAGGTTTGAGTACGATGGAAAAGACGATGGAGAAGATTGTGGCACTGGCAAAGAGCAGGGGGTTCGTGTATCCGGGCTCCGAGATCTACGGCGGACTGGCAAACACCTGGGACTATGGCAACCTCGGCGTGGAGCTGAAAAACAATGTGAAGAAGGCGTGGTGGCAGAAGTTCGTACAGGAGAGCCCGTACAACGTGGGCGTGGACTGCGCGATCCTGATGAATTCCCAGACCTGGGTGGCATCCGGCCATCTCGGCGGCTTCTCAGATCCGCTGATGGATTGCAAGGCGTGCAAGGAGCGCTTCCGCGCCGATAAGCTGATCGAGGATTACCTAGAGGAGAACGGCATCGCTATCGAGGGCAGCGTTGACGCGTGGAGCCAGGACGAGATGAAGCAGTTTATCGAGGAGAAGAATATCTGCTGTCCGAGCTGCGGAAAGCACGATTTCACCGATATCCGTCAGTTCAACCTGATGTTCAAGACATTCCAGGGCGTGACCGAGGACGCGAAAAACACCGTCTACTTAAGACCGGAGACGGCGCAGGGCATCTTCGTAAACTTTAAGAATGTGCAGCGCACCTCCCGAAAGAAGGTTCCGTTTGGCATCGGCCAGATCGGAAAGTCCTTCCGAAATGAGATCACCCCGGGCAACTTCACGTTCCGCACCCGCGAGTTTGAGCAGATGGAGCTTGAATTCTTCTGCAAGCCGGGCACCGATCTTGAGTGGTTTCAGTATTGGAGAGGCTTCTGCCGCGACTGGCTGCTCTCTCTGGGAATCAAGGAGAACGAGATCCGTCTCCGCGACCATTCCCCGGAGGAGCTGTGCTTCTACAGCAAGGGCACGACCGACATCGAATTTTTGTTCCCGTTCGGCTGGGGCGAGCTGTGGGGAATCGCTGACAGGACGGACTACGACTTAACGCAGCACCAGAACACCTCGGGCGAGGACATGAGCTACTTTGACGACGAGTCGAAGGAGAAATATATTCCCTATGTGATCGAGCCGTCCCTGGGCGCGGATCGTGTAACACTGGCATTCCTCTGCGCGGCGTATGATGAGGAGGACTTGGGAGAGGGCGACGTGCGCACGGTCCTTCATTTCCACCCGGCGATCGCGCCGGTGAAGATCGGCGTGCTGCCGCTGTCAAAGAAGTTAAATGAGGGCGCGGAGAAGATTTACGCCGAGCTCTGCAAATATTACAACTGCGAGTTTGACGACAGGGGCAACATCGGAAAACGTTACAGAAGGCAGGACGAGATCGGCACTCCGTTCTGCGTCACATATGATTTTGACTCCGAGACTGACAACGCTGTGACTGTCCGCGACCGCGATTCCATGGAGCAGGTGCGCGTGCCGATCGCGGAGCTTAAGAACTATTTTGAGGATAAATTCCGGTTCTAAAACCAATAAAAGAGGCTGTCGCAAATCATTTTGCGGCAGCTTCTTTTGTTTCATAGGATATGGATTCCAAGATGGTAGTTCTTTATCTCCCCGACTTCAAGCGTCTGAAGAAAGTGGCGGCTCGCGAACTCATCATCCTCGTCGGAGCGGATCGCGGAGCCATTCCACGGCTCGATGCAGAGGAACGGCCCCCTTGACGGCATGGCGGTCCAGAACGCCACGGTCTCAAAGTCGGGAAAGTCCACCCGGACGCCCTTTCCCGTAGCGGGGTTTGAGAGCTCTACGCTGCGGGCGGAAAGCCGGTCAAAAAATACGGCGTCGTCCGAAAACAGCTCGTAGGAGAGCGGCAGTGTGTGGGTGTGGTCTAAAAGCGGTCTGCGCCTGCCGGCGTCAAACTGCATTTTTGAACAGTCATAGACCATGGCGGAGGCAGTCTCCTCGCACGCAAACTTAAGCGCATAGTCATCGAAGCTTTCACCGTCTCTTAAAGGACAGCGAAAGCCCGGGTGCGCGCCGAGAAGATATGAGATCGGCTTGTCGTCGGTATTCTCCACCCGGTAGTCCATAAAAATACCGTCATCGCGCAGGGTGTAGGTCAGCGACAGCCGGAAGGAATAGGGGTACACATCGCGGGTCGCATCGCTGTCGCTTAGAGAGAAGACGGCGCAGTCTCCCGAGAGTCTTTTGACGTTAAATTCGCTTCCCCGGCAGAAGCCGTGCTTCGGCATCTCATACCACGCCCCCTCGATCCTGGTCCTTCCGCCGCGGCAGTTGCCGACAGATGGGAATAAAAGCGGCGAAGAGCTTGACCAGAACGCGGGGTCGCGCTGCCAGATGTACTCCGTTTCGCTCCGGTCTTTCAGTGAGATGAGCTGTGCGCCGACGGAGTCAACCGCGGCGGAAAAGTTTTCATTTTCCAATAATACGATCATAATCTGTCATTCCTCCGATTCTGATAAGATAAAGATATTGTAGCACAAATTTTTTCCTTTTTTTGAAGAAAAAACTTTACTGAAAAAAAATATATGGTATACTAGTAACAGACCGTCAAAGGCCTTTGTTTTTGTGCAAAAAACGCCGCCGGAGACGGAATGAAAAATGAGTAGAAACCAATTCTACACAAGTTGAGGAGGAAAGACACAATGGCAAAGAAGTGGGTGTATTTGTTCAGCGAGGGAAACGCTACCATGAGAAACCTGCTGGGCGGCAAGGGCGCGAACCTGGCTGAGATGACCAATATCGGTCTCCCGGTACCACAGGGCTTTACGATCACAACGGAGGCGTGTACGCAGTATTATGAGGACGGCCGCGAGATCAATGAGGAGATCCAGGCGCAGATCAATGAGTACATCGTAAAGATGGAGGAGATCACCGGGAAGAAGTTTGGCGACGCCGAGAACCCGCTGCTTGTATCTGTCCGCTCCGGCGCGAGGGCATCCATGCCGGGTATGATGGATACGATCTTAAACCTGGGCTTAAACGAGACGGTTGTCAATGCGATTGCCGAGAAGTCCGGCAACCCGCGCTGGGCCTGGGACTGCTACAGAAGATTCATTCAGATGTACTCCGACGTGGTTATGGAAGTCGGCAAGAAATATTTTGAGGCCCTGATCGACCAGATGAAGGAGAAGAAGGGCGTGAAGCAGGACGTTGATCTTTCCGCTGATGATTTAAAGGAGCTGGCAAACCAGTTTAAGGCTGAGTACAAAGAGAAGATCGGCGAGGATTTCCCGGACGACCCGAAGGTACAGCTCATGGGCGCGATCAAGGCTGTGTTCCGCTCCTGGGACAACCCGCGCGCGAATGTGTACCGCCGCGACAACGATATCCCGTACTCCTGGGGTACTGCTGTAAACGTACAGTCCATGGCATTCGGCAATATGGGCGATGACTGCGGCACCGGCGTTGCATTCACCCGTGACCCGGCGACCGGAGCGAAGGGCCTGTTCGGTGAGTTTTTGACGAACGCGCAGGGCGAGGACGTTGTGGCCGGCGTCCGCACTCCGATGCACATCGACGAGATGGCGGAGAAGTTCCCGGAGGCATTTGCACAGTTTAAGGATGTGTGCAAGACTCTGGAGGATCATTACAGAGATATGCAGGATATGGAGTTTACCGTTGAACACGGAAAGCTGTATATGCTCCAGACCCGTAACGGCAAGAGAACGGCTCAGGCCGCGTTAAAGATCGCATGCGACCTGGTTGACGAGGGGATGCGCACCGAGAAGGAAGCCGTTGCGATGATCGACCCGCGCAATCTGGATACGCTTTTGCACCCGCAGTTCGACGCGAAGGCATTGAAGGCCGCTACCCCGATGGGCAAGGGCCTCGGAGCATCTCCGGGCGCTGCCTGCGGTAAGATCGTATTCAGCGCGGAGGACGCTGTCGCATGGGCGGCAAGAGGCGAGAAGGTTGTCCTTGTCCGTCTTGAGACGTCCCCTGAGGACATCACGGGAATGAAAGCGGCGCAGGGTATCCTGACTGTCCGCGGCGGTATGACCTCCCACGCGGCGGTTGTTGCGCGCGGTATGGGTACCTGCTGTGTATCCGGCTGCGGCGACATCACGATGGACGAGGAGAATAAGAGGTTCACTCTGGCCGGCAAGGAGTTCCACGAGGGAGATCCGATCTCCATCGACGGCACGACCGGCAACATTTACGATGGCATTATCGCGACTGTTGACGCCACGATCGCGGGCGAGTTCGGAAGAATCATGGCGTGGGCGGACAAGTACAGAAGACTGAAGGTAAGAACTAACGCGGACACCCCGGCTGACGCGAAGAAGGCGAGAGAGCTGGGCGCCGAGGGCATCGGTCTTTGCCGTACTGAACATATGTTCTTTGAGGAGGACAGGATCGCGGCATTCCGTGAGATGATCTGCGCGGACACCGTGGAGGAGAGAGAGGCGGCTCTGGACAAGATCCTTCCGTATCAGCAGGGCGACTTCGAGGGTCTGTTTGAGGCTCTGGAGGGCAACCCGGTTACGATCCGCTTCCTTGATCCGCCGTTGCATGAGTTCGTTCCGACCGAGGAGGAGGACATCAAAAAGCTGGCTGACGCCCAGGGCAAATCCGTTGAGGAGATCAAGGCGATCATCACCTCCCTGCATGAGTTCAACCCGATGATGGGTCATCGCGGCTGCCGTCTGGCAGTGACCTATCCGGAGATTGCCGTGATGCAGACCAAGGCAGTGATCCGCGCCGCGATCAATGTCCAGAAGAAGCATTCCGACTGGACGGTAAAGCCGGAGATCATGATCCCGCTTATCTGCGACATAAAAGAGTTAAAGTATGTGAAGAAAGTCGTTGTTGAGACCGCCGACGCCGAGATCGCAGCCTCCGGCGTGGAGCTTGCGTACGAGGTGGGTACGATGATCGAGATCCCGAGAGCGGCGCTGACTGCCGACGAGATCGCGAAAGAGGCGGACTTCTTCTGCTTCGGCACAAACGATCTGACCCAGATGACCTTCGGCTTCTCCCGCGACGACGCCGGGAAGTTCCTTGAGGCGTACTACGACACCAAGATCTTCGAGAACGATCCGTTTGCAAAGCTCGATCAGACCGGCGTAGGCAAGCTGATGGAGATGGCGATCAAGCTCGGAAGGCCGGTGAACCCGAAGCTGCATGTGGGTATCTGCGGCGAGCACGGCGGCGATCCGTCCTCCGTAGAGTTCTGCCACAAGATCGGTCTGGACTATGTGTCCTGCTCGCCGTTCCGCGTGCCGATCGCAAGGCTGGCGGCAGCGCAGGCGGCGATCGCAGAATAGGTAGGAGTTCTCTTTCCTTTGAATTGCTGCTTAGTTTCAGGCAGGCAGCAGCCTATCGAAAGGCTAACGGACAGTATGTAAGGAAAAATCAGTGGAGAGATACCACTGTAAGGGTATTCATAGACCTTGATTAATAGTTAAATATGATAAGCGTATCATTAGAAATAGTGGTACGCTTATTTTTTATCCCCAGAGAAGCATCGAGAATATTACCTATTTTCCTTATAGTAAACTGACCACTGTTTGTTTTTTTGAGTGGGCAGTTTACTATTGACTTTCTATATGTAAATTGCATATAATATAGTAAAGTACCCAACCAATAAACAAATTTGAGGCAATTAAATAGAGGTGGACAAATGCTTCGTGAAAACGATATTAAAAATGTGAGAAAGCTATTCAATCGGCATCACTATGTAATGACTAC
>SFNH01000031.1 GCA_004554205.1 Clostridium sp. | reverse complement strand
CGGTTGTAGGCAAAAATCCCATTGCCGAAGGCAATTTTCATGGATTTTTGCCTGTAACTGTGAAGGCACTGAACAGTTACACCAAAAGTTTTACATCCGGCGACCGAACAAAAGAGAAAACACCGCGCGCGGAGCAATCGACTTTCATGCATGGTGGTGTCTGCGTCAGCAGACATAGCTGTTTTAAAACAGGGCTCCGTGGATCGCCTCGGAAATGGTATAGCTCAAGGCTTCGATCGTCTCGTCAATGTTGGGGGGCGTCACATAGAGATTTCCGAATTCCGGCTCCAAAAGCTCGCGGATCAGGCTGTACTGCTCATCCGGAGGCATTTCCTGGATAAAATCCCCCATTCCCTTCGTTGCCATACTGCCCTCCAGCGTTTTTATCATGGTGTTTACCGTGTCATGCACAATGGCGGCGGCGCCCACTACCGTTGGCACCCCGATCGCCAGCACGGGAACGCCCAG
The DNA here is from genome assembly GCA_004554205.1 of Clostridium sp. Classification (GTDB taxonomy): domain Bacteria; phylum Bacillota; class Clostridia; order Lachnospirales; family Lachnospiraceae; genus Brotaphodocola. The sequence continues at coordinate 17,214 of SFNH01000031.1, read as the reverse complement.
GCTGTCTTTTGTCAGGCTGTGGCGGTGGTTCCCCACGCCGGAGCCGGGGTGGATGCCCGTGTCCGTAAGCTGAATCGTCGTCCCGAGTCGGCGAATGCTGCGCGCCGCCAGGGCGTCGATCACGATCAGAAGGTCAGGCTTCGTCTCATGGATGATGCCCTTTAAGATCTCCGCCGTCTCCATGCCCGTCTGTGCCATGACCCCCGGCACAATGCCGCTGAGCATGGGCAGATTCCGCTCCCGGCAGAAGCCTTCCCCATACTCTCCGTCCAAGTGGCGTGTCACCTGGAGATTCGCCAGCACCTTTGGTCCCAGGGCATCCGGGGTGACGTAGAGGTTCCCCAGACCGACCGCGAGAACCGCCCAGCGCGTTTTTCCCTCTCCGCCGCCCGCATTCGCTTTCCCCTCCCCCTCCATCAGGCTTTCCATCAGCGATTTTATGTGCTTTGAAAGCTCCAGGGAAACCTCCTCGTGATAGCTCTCATCCTTCTTTGCCAGCCCGTCCGCCTCCAGGGTAAGGTATGTTCCCACAGGCTTTCCCATTGCCCGCGCTCCACGCTCATCAAGAATCTTTACCTCCGTGAATTTCACATCAGACGCTTCTTCATGCCACTCTCTGAGAGACACTCCGGAAATCTCCCCGCCGTCCCCCGGATAGCTCTCCCGCTCCTCTAACGCCAGGTCCGTTCGCACCTCAAAATTTGGTTTTTCCTTTTCTATCACATAATCCTTCATGGCGGCTCCCTCCTGCCTGATTGCTTTTAGTGTTATGTTCCGCAAAAAAACCACAATTTATGTATTGACATTTCCTCCGTGATTCGGTAGAATACTAGGGTATGTTTACATTGAACTGTCCGTGTCCAGACTTTGATGCAAACCAGAGACGATAAATACATTGATGATTGGAGGTGCTGAGATTGGCAAATATTAAATCTGCGAAAAAGAGGATTTTAGTAAACGAGACCAAGGCTGCCAGAAATAAGGCGATCCGCTCCAAGGTAAAGACCGCCTGCAAGAAAGTGGAGGCTCTCGTGGCTGCCGGAGACAAGGCTGCTGCTCAGGCTGGTTTAGTCGCCGCTATTTCCGAGATTGACAAGGCCTGCACGAAGGGTGTATATCACAAAAACACCGCTTCCAGAAAAGTGTCCCGTCTTTCCAAGGCAGTGAACGGCATCGCATAAATCGTAACAGTGCGGCTGAACTGTTACCGTAAAGCATAAAAACTCCGATTCCTTTGGTGTGGGGAATCGGAGTTTTTATGCCTTTTTTCATTATTCCGTGAACGCCGCGTCCTCCGCATTCTTAAGGAGCGTTTCAAGCTCGCTCTCCTCAAGGGAAAAGGCGTCGATCAGCTTTTGGAATTCTTCCCGGAGCGTGATGCCGGAAACCATCATGTTGTCCGTATTGATCGTGACCCTGACTCCGGCATCCATGAGTTTGCGGAGGGGATAGCCCTCGATCCTTTCAAAAATGTGTGTGTGCAGATTGCTCGTGGGGCAGAGCTCGAGCGTCACGCCCTCCCTCGCAAGCCTCCGAAGCAGCGCGGGATCCTCCACCGAGCGCACGCCGTGGCCTATGCGCCGCGCCCCGAGCTCAAGCGCCGCGTATATGCTTTCCGGCCCGTCCGCTTCGCCCGCGTGGATCGTGTAGGGAACGCCAAGCGTCCCTGCGAGCGCAAACAGATCTCCAAAATCCCCGGTTGGATACAATGCCTCCGCACCAGCAAGATCGGCCGCACATACTCCTCTCCCGAGATATTTTCCTGCTATGCGCACCGTCTCAAGATTCTGCCCGTGGTTTTCAGTTCCGCGCATACAGCAGAGGATCAGCCCCGCGGGAAGATTGCTTCGCCGCATCCCCTTGACAGCCGCCTCCACAACCTCAGTCTGGGTGAGGCCCTTCCGGGTATGTAACTGGGGTGCAAAGCGAATCTCCGCATAAGCAAGACCCTGCGCCTTTAACTCTTCCTTAAGATTATAAAATGCCGTTTCGACCGCCTCCGCGGTCTGGAGCAGAGAAAGCGGGAATTCAAATTTTTCGAGGTATTCATTCAGATCCCTGCAATCCCTCCCCACCCGGAGCATATCTAAGAGCTCTTCATCCTTCTCCGGAATGTCGATCCCCTGCATCGCGGCAAGCTCTTTTACCGAGGCGAGCGACAGAGAGCCGTCCAAATGCAGATGCAAATCTATCCGTGCATAATCTTTCGCAGATATCGTTTTTTCTGATTCCATTTTAAAATCCATCCTCCTGTGCGCCGTGCTCCGCACTCCCGCAATCGCCGCCGCTATTCGCAAATCGCCCCAGTCGTTTCACTCCTGTGGCTTTTTTGCTCATACCGGCTTGCCCGTCCAAGGCTTTTGTGTCTCGTCATGCTAGCATGCCGCTCCACACAGCCGCTGTCCGGGACATTCATAGTATATCAAATATTTTGCCCTGCTACAAGACAAAAATCAATTTCACCGGCACCTCTTTCTCTATTTTCACATACTCTAAAGTAAAAAACACAATGAGGCATAGTATGGCTGAAAACGATAACCATTACAATGGAAATCCGGGCATGGACAGCATGGACGACATGAATAACATGAATGGCACGAACAATATGAACAGTATGAACAATTTGAACAATTCAAATAATATGAAGAATCAGGCGAATAATGTTGACATTGGTCAGCAGCCGGTCATCCCGCTGCCGACCCCGGAAATGGGCGGCCCTGTCTATCCCGGCGATATGGACGAGGAGATTGATATCGGGCAGCAGCCAGTCGTTCCGTTGCCGACCCCGGAAATGGGCGGTCCCGTCTATCCCGGCCCCAGCACTCCGAACAGACCGACCCCGAGCAGGCCGAGTATCCCGAGCAGGCCGACTCCGAGCTTCCCGAGCTTCCCGAACAGGCCGATCACACCCAGCACGCCGACCTTCCCCGGCTTTAATCCGCTCTACTTCGGGCAGGTGCGGTTTATCAACGCCTCCACCAATAATTTCCCGGTGAACATCACGATCGACGGGAGCGCCTACGCCACCAACTCCCGTTTTGGCGACGTCACCGGCTACGACTGGATCTCCGACGGCTTCCATACGGTGACGGTGCGCCGCGCCACCGGCCTGCGCTCCATTCTGCTTCAGCAGAATTTCCCGTTTATGTCCGGTCAGAAAGTCACCATGGTGCTGACCGATTCCGCCTCGGGCGGCTTAGAGCTCGTCCGCGTGGTAGACACCGGCTGCACCAATATGCCGTTCAACACCGGCTGCTACCGCTTCGCCAACATGACCTACAGCGGCTCCCGGTTTGACCTTCTCCTCTACGGCGGCGAGACGGTGTTTAGAAACGTCGGCTTCCAGACCATCACCTCCTACAAGCAGGCAATGGCGGGCTCCTACCAGTTCTATATCACCGCCTCCAACACTTACACCTTCATCCGGGAGCTTCCGATCATCGTTGTCGGCGTCATCGGAACCTCCTCCAACGTCCAGCAGCCGTTAGTATCCTTCCTCCTTGACATCAATGCGGGAGTGAATTACACCTCCTACCTGATCGGGAACACCTGGTCCGACCTGGGACTGCGCGTCATCACTCTGGAGGACTAAAGCCGCAAAGCTGCTGAACTCTTACAGATCCTGATAGCTTTCACGCAAAATCCGGCAGGACTCGGAAAAGCGCGCTTTCTCCTCCTCTGTCAGGTTGAGCGTGAGCACCCGCTGAACCCCGTTCTGGTTGATAATGCAGGGAACGCCTGCGAACACGCCGCTCTCGCCGTACTCCCCGCAAAGAAGCGCGGACACGGTCAGGACGCTGTTTTCATCGCCGAGAATCGCTTTCGTGATGCGGGTCATCGCCATTCCGATACCGTAATAGGTCGCGCGCTTCGCCTCGATAATGCGGTACGCGGCCCCCTTCACCTCTTCGGAGATCCGGTTCAGCTCTTCCATGCTGACCGGGTTTCCGTCTTCCTCCGCCACCTCCCGGATGGGACGCGTCGCGATCATCGCCTGGCTCCACGGCACAAACTCACTGTCCCCGTGCTCTCCCATCACATAGGCATGGATATTTCTCGGGTCCACCTGGAGATACTGTCCGAGAAGATAGCGCAGGCGCGCCGTGTCAAGCGCCGTCCCGGTTCCCAGAACACGCCTCGCGTTAAATCCTGACAGCTCATAGGTGATCCGCGTCATCACGTCCACCGGGTTCGTCGCCACCAGAAATATCCCGTTAAATCCCGACTCCGTGACCGGGCCGACGATGGATCTGAATACCTCCTTGTTTCGCTTTAACAGATCGAGCCGTGTCTCGCCGGGCTTCTGCGCCACGCCCGCACAGATGACGACCACATCCGCGTCACGGCAGTCCCCGTACTCCCCCGCGTAAATCTCCATATTGGAAGCAGAAAAGGCAAGACCATGGTTTAAATCCATCGCCTCGCCCTCCGCACGCTTCCTGTCAATATCAATTAAAACCAGCTCGTCACATACATTCTGATTCAACAGGCTGTAGGCATAGCTCATTCCCACCATGCCGGTTCCGATCAGTACGACCTTTCGTTTATCTGCTCTCATAGCGCGACCTCCTTTTTCTGTTTCCAGTATATCCAGAAGGCCGTATCTTATCCGTAACAGTTCAGAAATGCGGCTGAACGGTTGCGGAATCAAGTCCATTTATTTCCGCTTGGATCAGCAGAGTCTCTGCCTGACGATCTCGTACGCGAGCACGCCCGCCGCCACCGACGCATTGAGCGAATCTATGTCTCCCTTCATCGGGATGGAGGCAGCCATGTCGCATTTTTCGCGCACAAGCTTTCCGACGCCGCTCCCCTCGTTTCCGATCACCAGGCCGATGGGTCCTCTTAAGTCCAGGCGGTACATGAGCTCGCCGCCCATATCCGCGCAGACGAACCAGAGTCCCTCGCGCTTTAAATCCTCGATTGTGTTCGCCAGATTTGTCACCTTCGCCACCGGCATGTAATTGATCGCTCCCGCGGACGTTTTTGCCACCGTCTGCGTCAGCCCCGCCGCCCGGTGCTTCGGAATGATCACCCCGTGGGCGCCCGCAAGGTTTGCCGTGCGGATGATTGCCCCCAGATTGTGCGGATCCTCAATGCCGTCGAGGAGAAAGATAAACGGCGGCTCGCCCTTCTTTCTTGCGGCATTTAAGATATCCTCCACCTCGGCGTACTCATACGCCGCCGCGAATGCGATCACTCCCTGGTGCTTTCCGGTCACCGACATCTGATCGAGGCGCTCTCTCGCCACGAAGTTCACGATCGTGTCGCGCTTTCTCGCCTCCTTAAGAATTGTCTGGATGGGGCCGTCCTTACACCCGTCCTGCACAAACAGCTTATCCACGGGCTTGCCCGCGCGGAACGCCTCAATCACCGCATTGCGCCCCTCTATCGTCAGTTCTTCATATCTCATGTGAGCTCTCCAATCCTTAAAAGACCGTCGTGCAAAAGCATAAGCAGACGTTCGCAGCGGTTCTTAAGATACAGGTATCCGATCAGCGCCTCAAAGCCTGTCGCCATGCGGTAATCCGTCATGGTGGCATGCTTCGCGATCGTCGCCGACTTCGCGTTGCGGCCGCGCTTATAGACCGCAAGCTCCTCCTCGGTCAGCTCATCAAGGATCGCCTTGACGATGTTCGCCTGCGCCTCAGCCCTCACCAGGCTGGCGCTCTTTTTATGCATCTTGCAAACCTGCATACTGCCGTGGTTCACAACCCTGGTGCGGATCAAAACCTCGTAGACCGCGTCACCGATATAGGCGAGCACCAGCGGGGAGTAGGTGTCCGCGTCGACCGGCTCTAAGTTTAATGCCTGCTCTATCGCAGTCTTCAGGCTCTCTTCCATTTTACGCCCTCTCTGGTGTCCTCAAGCACGATGCCCATATCGAGAAGCTTCTGGCGGATCTCATCCGCAAGGGCGAAATTCTTTGCCTTCCGCGCCTGTTTTCTCTCCTCGATCATCTTCTCGATCTCCTCATCCAACACCTCCGCTCTGCGCTCGGTGATGATCCCCAGTACATCGCAGAGCTTCTCGATCGTCTCCTTTAAGCAGTCCACATACGCCTTCGCGCTCTCCTCGTCCACCGTGCTGTTGCCGAGCTTCACCAGCTCAAATATCGCCGAGATAGCGTCCGCCGTATTGAAATCATCGTCCATCGCCGCCTCAAACTTTACGACAAGCTCCCTCGCGGCAGCCGCATTCGTCTGCTCCGCCCCGCTCATAGGCTTATCCTGCGCCCTGGCATCAAGCTCTGAAAGCCGCTCCACAGCCGTCAGAATCCGCTCAAGCCCGTTTTTTGACGCCTCCATCAGCTCCGCGCTGAAATTCAACGGGCTGCGGTAGTGGGCGCTCAGCATGAAGAAACGGAGCACCTGAAGGTCGTACTTCTCAGCGATCTCCCGCACGGTGAAGAAATTGCCGAGGGATTTGGACATCTTCTTATTGTCGATATTTAAGAACGCGTTGTGCATCCAGTAGGTCGCGAACGGCTGACCGTTTGCCGCCTCGGACTGCGCGATCTCATTCTCGTGGTGCGGAAAGATCAAATCCTCGCCGCCTGCGTGGATGTCGATCCGCTCACCGAGGTATTTCTTCGCCATCACCGAGCACTCGATATGCCAGCCCGGCCGTCCCTCGCACCACGGGGACTCCCAGTACGGCTCCCCCTCCTTTTTCGGCTTCCACAAAACGAAATCGGAGGCATCCTCCTTATTCTCCTCACCGGTCACCTTAAGCTCGCGGAAGCCCGACTGCATCTCGTCTAAATTCTTGTGGGAGAGCTTGCCGTAGTCCCGAAAAGAGGCGGTACGAAAATACACCGTGCCATCCTTCGCCACATAGGCATGCCCCTTATCGATCAGCGTCCCGATCATCTCAAGCATACCGCAGATCTCACGGGTCGCCTGCGGGTGGGTGGTAGCCGGCTTCACATTCATCGCCGCCATGTCCTTTTTGCATTCCTCAATGTAGCGGCGGGAGATCGTGTCCGCGTCCACGCCCTCCTCGATCGCCTTTTTTATGATCTTGTCATCGACATCGGTGAAATTGGACACATAGTTCACCTCATAGCCCCTGTACTCAAAATAGCGGCGGACCGTATCGAACACGATCATGGGGCGGGCATTGCCGATATGGATCAGGTTGTACACCGTCGGCCCGCACACATACATGCGCACCTTCCCCGGCTCAATGGGGATAAATTCTTCTTTCTTCCTGGATAATGTATTAAAAATTTTCATGGTCTTTCTCCTTCTTACGCGCACTTCTCTGCGGCATCATCTCCCGGAACTGCCGGAACAGCCCGGACAGCCTCCGCAGCCCCCGCCTGATATGCGGTCATCCGGCGCAAAATCACGCATATGTGACAGGAGAGCAATCGCCTGCGCGGAGATCCCCTCCCCGCTTCCGGTAAAGCCAAGGCCCTCCTCCGTCGTCGCCTTGACGTTTACCTGATCCGTCTGGAGATGAAGCGCCTGCGCGATATTTGTCACCATCTGCGGGCGGTATGTTAAAAGCTTCGGTCTCTGGGCAATGACCGTCGCGTCAATGTTCTCGATCACATACCCCTCCCGCTCTAAAAGCGCGCCCACATCCCTTAGGAGGGAGATGCTGGAAGCGCCCTCGTACTCCGGGTCCGTATCCGGGAAATGCTGCCCGATATCGCCGAGCGCCGCCGCGCCGAGCAGCGCGTCCATGACGGCGTGCACCAGCACATCCGCATCGGAATGACCGAGCAGCCCCTTCTCATAGGGCACTGTCACGCCGCCGAGGATCAAGGCTCGTCCCTCCACAAGCTTGTGAACATCATATCCCTGTCCGATCCGCATTTTCTCAATCTCCCTTTACATGATCATGCGCAGCTTCTTTTCTACGCATCGCAGATGAATATCTGTCTGGCAGAGGCAGCTCTCCCCGTCTGTGTGAACCGGCATCGGGCGGTCCAGATGGATGCTTACCTCCTTACAGCTATAAAACCGCACGCCGCGGTGATGGCCCATGCGCCCGAAATACGCGTCAATGAGAACCGACACCAGCTTGCGCTTGCTGGAATTGTGCACCACGCACACCTCAAGGCGCCCGTCGTCACAGACCGCGCCCGGCGCGAAGCGAAAGCCGCCGCCCTCGCTCGGTTGGATATGGGCGGAGACAAAATAGATGTGGTTAAACTCCACCTTTTTCACCCCGTCTAAAAGCACATAGCCCTTCACCGGCTTCGCAAGGATCAAATGCTTAATACCGATCAAAAGATAACGGAATCGTCCGAGCAGACGGTTTAGTATGTGTTTCCGCCCGGATGAGGCAAGCAGGCCGTGGGCGACCGCAGCGTCGAGCCCGATCCCGCTGCTCACAGCGAAGCGGCGGTGAACCGGCTCCTCATTCTCATATGATAAGATCCCATAGTCGAGGCACCGGACATACGCAGGATTTAAAACCCGGCCCAGACATCTCATCGGATTTTTTGAAAGCTTCAGGCTCCGCGCCAGATCATTGCCCGACCCGGTCGGAATGTAGCCGAGGACTGCCTTCCCGTCAAGAGATATTCCGTTTAGCACCTCGTTTATCGTTCCGTCACCGCCCACCGCAACAATCACGCGCGGCTCGCTCGCATCTTCCGTCAGCTCTAGGGCAAAGCGCGCGGCGTCCCCGGGCGCTCTCGTCCGCTTCACCTCATACTCTATGCCGTAGTTTTCCATCCGGCGTTCCAGTTTTCTCCATATCTTTTCTCCGCGCCCGCACCGCGAGTTCGGATTCACGATAAAATAGTACATGGAAACCTCCCACCGTTTACTATCATAGAGTATAGCACAAAACCATCAAAATTCCTAAGAAAATTTTTATTAAACCGAAAAAAGTGCCGCCGCGGTTTACATAAGAATCGCGACGGCATCCCGTTATCTGCAAACGCATTTCCACATCAGCCGGTCACCTTCTGGCGGACAGTCTTGCGCTCCCCGTTCCATGCGCCCGCATACACCATCGGATACATCACATACCCCATGATAAACGCTCCCACAACATCGACCACGGAATGCTGCTTTAAAAACATCGTGGACAGGCAGATCGCCACCATGCAGATAAAGGATAGGCGGCGCACCCATTTCTTATCCCGCAGCCTGCTGCTGTTTATGACCGCAAAATACACGCCAAGGGAATTGTACGCGTGGATACTCGGAAATACATTCGTGGAGGTATCTGCGGCGTGAAGCATATATACAAGCCTGCTGCACAGATTCTTAGCCGGATCTGCCTCCACGCGCAGATCTGTCCCGTTCGGGAAAACCGTGCATACGAGCAGACTGATCGTCATTCCCACAAACAGGAAGGTGCAGAGCCGGTAATAGTCCTGCTTATCCGTGAAAAAGAAGTACAGAACCGCCCCGGCCACATACACAAACCAGAACAGATACGGTATGATAAAGTATTCGTTAAACGGGATACGATCGTCCAGAGCCACATGCATGACCGCGTAGTTGTCAGTCACCTTCTGCTCCAGATAAAAAAACCACGGAAGGTAAACCAGGATATAACTCATCACCCAGGCATGCCCATATTTTTTAAGCAGATTCTTCACCGATCTCCGACCTTTCAGGAAAAATTTTCAACTTTCCGGCTAGTATATCACACTCTGAAAAGGAGTACAACAAGTTTTTTAAATGTTTATAAATTCATCAGTTTTATTTAATATATGCGGGGCAAGTGATTATATTTTATTCCCTTTCCTGCTCCAGCTGCCTGTACCCATGCCCGCCGTGGCGGCCGTGCCCTCTGCCGCCTGGCTCTCGGTCTGAGAGATCACCGACCAGATCGCGGATTTCTCTCACTGTCATGCCACGAATCTCCTCAACGGTAATTTCGGGCTTCACCTCCCGCGCCTCCAAAAACGCCCGGTACTTCCCACAGGAAAGTCCCAGGGCATGCGCCTCTTTAGCATCCCTCATGTCGGCCGTGCCGCAGTAAATTCCGGTCTGCCCAGCAGTACACGACTTGACGTTTTCAAGGATCTTTCCGCTTCTTCTCTCATCCGCCCCGGCAACTGTGATCATCAAAATCTCGTTATTTGAAAGATATCCCTCTATGTTCTCATTTGATATCACTCTCTCCACGGCCTCTGAATAATCCAGGAACCGGAGATTAAGTGATTCCGCCATCATGATTCCGTCGTCATTATAGCTCTTTACGGAAATCACTCTGTCAAAACGGTTGATTCCCAGCTCGAACGACGGATTGATGTCAATGCTGATGACCGACGTGGGAACAAAAAAGGTCCGGTATCCGCCCCAGCCGATCAAAGCAATCAAAAAGCACGCCGCCACCGGGGCAAGCTTTCTGTACACAGGTCTTCTGCAAGCGCCGTATCCCCTTGTCTCACGGCTTAGGAATTCTCTGGTACGCTCTTTCAGTTCCTTCTCCGCATGAATCCTGTCAAATGCCTCTCTTATCTTATTCATATTCATCACCTCCAAGCTTTTCCTTAAGCATCTGCTTGGAACGGGTCAGCAGAGTATACACCGTATTCACATTTTTACCGAGTATCCGGGCAATCTCCGGCGCCGTATATCCTTCATAATAATGAAGATAAACAACTTCCCTGTACTTAGTCGGAAGAGAAAGCACCGCTTCTAAGACCTCCCTGTTGTCCGGTGTAAGATCGGCAGGCTGCTCCATGATCTCATCAATCGATACGACATGACTGCGGAAGAAGCTCTTGAGCAGATCCTTGCAGGCATTGATGGTAACGCGAATAAACCACGCCCTCTCGTGATCCTTGCTCTCAAATGTAACAGAACTAAGGATATATTTCAAAAACACGGTTTGAAATATATCCTCGGTATCGGCATGGTTTTTCAGATGTATCATACAAAGCCGCCGAACGGTATCGGCATACCGCTCGATTGCTTCGTTGACCTCCCGCTCACTTCTCATGGTAAGACCCCAACTGTTATCTGCGGCAGCCTCTCCCGGCGCCTCTGCAGCCGCGCACGCCGGAGGCGTAGTTGTCGCAGATGCCGTCGCCATCCGCATCGACGAAATTAACTCCGCGCCCAGTTCCTTTTCGCGCGCCGCAGCCATACTTTCCGTAATTGTCGCACACTCCGTCGCCATCTGCGTCAACATAGGTTCCTCTCGCCTGTGATTCCGCGGCAAAGACGCCCACGGTTCCGGCAGTCAGCACCAGCGCCGCCGTCAACATACCGGCTAATAATTTTTTCATTTTATTCATCCTCCAATCTTTTTTGGCCTTTAACCGGCCTCATCATTAATACGATTGCGGAAACAGATTCCATTCACAAAAAAAATTTTTTCAAAAATTTCCTTACAAAGCAAAAACCCTTGATGAAACAAGGGTTTTCAAGTAGCGGAAGGGAGATTTGAACTCTCGACACTACGGGTATGAACCGTATGCTCTAGCCAACTGAGCTATTCCGCCATATTTAATTAGGTATGGGGCCTATAGGGCTCGAACCTATGACCCTCTGCTTGTAAGGCAGATGCTCTCCCAGCTGAGCTAAGACCCCATATCAGGCAGTCCCAAGCGATGGGGCACTTAAGACTGCCTGTGTAGTATAACCTGAATTGTTCATATTGTCAATACTCTTTAGACACTTTTTTCACACTTTTTTCCGGTTTTTGATTACTTTTTTGCAGCCGCAACGACAGCGCCTACATAACCGGCAGTGTCAGCCAGAGTCGCGCCGGAAACCGCATCTGCCGCGTTTTCCTGACCGGCAAGCGCCTCCGCGTCCGCGATGGTCATGCCGCTTAAGTGGCTCTGGATCGCGTCAAAGTTCTTGTCGATCGCGACGGTGGAGCCGGCCTTTTCAGCCATATGGTTGCTGTAATACTCTGCGTTCTCGCGCTTGGAGTAGAGCACCTTGCCCTCCGCATAACCCGCTGCGAAATCAGCGTCACTGTTCGGCACGCCGGTCACGCCGGACTCCTTATCGCCGAACTGGAAGTCGTCGAGATAGCTTAAGATGATCGTATCGCCGTCAGTCAGGGCAGCGGCAGCCGTAAAGCACTTCGTCCCGTGAGCCGCAGCATAAGTCACATTCAGCTTCAAATTGATGGGATCGCCGGCGTACTCTACTGCCTGGGTATTCTGAGCATTCTCCGCCGCCTTTACGATCACCTTTAAGTAGCCGGCTGTGTCTGCCAGGGTTGCGCCGGAAACCGCGTCAACCGCATTGTCCTGACCTGCCACCGCCTTGATCTCGTTGATCGTCTTTCCTACCACGAAATTCTGGATCGCGTCAAAGTTCTTGTCGATCGCGACCGTGGAGCCAGCCTTTTCGGCCATCAGATCACTGTACATTTTTGCGTTGTCACGCTTGGAGCAGAGCACGCCGCCCTCCGCATAGCCTGCCGCAAAATCACTGTCGCTGTTCGGCACGCCGGTCACGCCCATAGCCGGATCGATGAACTGGAACTCGTCGATATACGCCGCAACGATCACATTGTCAATAACGGCGGCATACGCCTCCGTAAAGCACTTCGTCCCGTGCGCCGCATCGTAGGCAAGTCCGAGCTGAACGCCGCCGTCCACCGGCGTGAGCTCTGCCGTGGGCATCGTCTCCTGTGCAGCCTTGGTCTCTTCCACATACTCCGCGCCAAGCGCCGCAGCAGCCGCCTTCTTGACCGCCTTGCTCGTCACCGTAGCGCCCGCAACGCCGTCAATCTCAAATCCGTTTGCCGCCACGATCTGCTCTCCGAGCGCGTCGAGCGCCGCCTTGCCGATCCCATCGGTCTCAGCATCGCCTACAACCTTGCAATCCGTGATGGTATCGCCGGACTTCGTCAGGGTGACAGTCACCTCGCCGCCAAAGCCCTCGGCGCTCCCCGTCAGGGTCTCCGCGGCAGGCGTCGCAGCCGTCGTCTCCGGAGCATTGCTCGCTGTCTTCCCGCCGCACGCGGTAAGGCTTAAGAGAAGCATACTTCCAAGTACTATACTCAGATTTTTACGCATAAATGATTCCTCCTGAAATTCTTAAATATGTTTGTGCAACGTTATTCATTCTACTTTATTGTCATCTTTTTGTCAATCTTAGTTGAATCCAAAAAATTTCTGGCTGATCTTGTAGCCCGCGATGGAGACTGTCCTTCCGCCCTTGCCCGGAAGATTCATGCCCTGCCCTAAGAAGCCCCAGCGCAGGCGCAGATAGAGCGCAAGATCCATCTCGCGCAGATATTCCCACAGCTCACGCTTCTTCTCCATATTCTCCTCGGTGCCCGATTTGATGGCAAGGATCGAGGAGACCGTCATCATGATCTCAAGATAGCGCACCATGTAATGACGCAGCTTCCGGCTCGTGATCTTCGCCTCGTGATAGTAGGTGAGCATCAGCTTGTTGACGCGGATCTGCTGGTCGATCCGCCCGATCATCACCTGCTCGTTGACCGACTGATCCTGCCTGCCGATAAAGTAGCGGTAGAAATTGACATCGAGGTAGTAAAAGGTCTTCACATAGGGAAGAGGCTGGAACACGAAAATATTGTCCACATAAAAGGTGTGCTTCGGAAGCTCAAGATCGCAGTCCTTGAGCATCTGCGTCCGGTAAATGACGGAGTGCATCAGTATGTACTGCCCCAGCATAAAGACTTTCACGTCCTTCCAGGTGCAGAGCTGGCGTCTCGGGAGCGCCGTCTTGTACTGCATCACCCGCTTGTGTCTTGCACCCTGCTTCTCATAGACAAAATTCGTCACCAGCATGTCTAATGTCTGGTTGCCCATGACAAAGCTTCGCAGCGTTTTTAACACCTCATCATACGCCTCGGCGTTTACCCAGTCGTCGCTGTCGACTACCTTGAAATAAACGCCGGTGGCCGCCCTGAGCCCCGCGTTGACCGCCTCCCCGTGGCCTCCGTTCTCCTGATGGATGGCACGGCAGATGCCGGGGTAACGCGCCTCGTATTCATCCGCGATGGCGGCTGTATTGTCCTTTGTGGAGCCGTCGTCCACGATCAGGATCTCCACTTCATCGCCGCCCGGAAGCAGAGATTCAATGCACGTTCTCATGTATGCTTCCGAGTTATAACATGGTATTGCTATCGACAGTAATTTCATTTCTCTTACCAACCTCTCTCATTTTGTACAAAGATGCCATCAGAATCATACCGCCTGCAAGCGCAAACAATAAACGCGCCGCCGGTCTTCCCCCTGCCCACTCCCCGGCATGCGCCGCCATAAGGAACACCGAGAGCAGATTTGCCGCCGCGTGAAATGCCCAGGCAGACATGACGCTCCCGCTCCACTCATAGATCATCGCCAGGATAAGGCCCAGGCAAAACGCGTAAATCCCCTGGGGGAGATTGCCGTGAAAAATTCCAAAGTACGCCGCGCTTAAGACGGCTGCCGGAAAAAACTTCATTTCCCGGCGCAGACGCCCGAAGATGAGACCGCGGAATATCAGTTCCTCGGCAAGAGGAATCAAAAGCCCCGTACACAAAATCTGAACGAAAAACGGCGGGCCATACAAAAGCGCGGCAGCCCCGTCAAAGCCCCCTTTGCGGAACGAAAAAAATCCGATTATGTGATTCACAAAAATGCAGCTTCCCAAACCGGCGAGCGCCGAAAGGCACACCATGCGAAAATCCCGGCGGGGCCGGGCGCAGCCAATCCTTCCCTGCCCCCGCAGCAAAAGATAAAGGGCGCCCAAGAACAGAACCGCAGCCAGAGCCGAGGCTCCGGTCAGCACAAGGACCTTGTCGTCCGGCGCAGAAGTGCCGTACTTAAGACGGTACGCGGCCTCCGCGCACTTCCCGATCAGTTCATAGACGAGCAGCGGCCAGATCATGCCGCATACAATCCGCAGCGCCCGGCCCATATGTCCCGACATAAAATCTTTCCTCCACCGTACCTTTATGGATAAATGGAATCAGCCAAACGTTACCACATCCTCGATCGGCTGTGCGGGGAGCACCTCCTCAGCGTAGAGCACCGGCCCCTCGCCACCGTAATCCTGCCAGTACTCAAGCGCGACTTTTGCCCGCACCTTCACCCACTGACGGGTTTCCAGATTCCTCGCCTCT
Source organism: Clostridium sp. (assembly GCA_004554205.1). Lineage (GTDB taxonomy): Bacteria > Bacillota > Clostridia > Lachnospirales > Lachnospiraceae > Brotaphodocola. Next base: position 2,187 of record SFNH01000031.1, on the reverse strand, counting down.
TTTGCCTTGCAGATATATCCCAAAAATGTCATGTCCTCCGCGCAGCAGGTCATCGCCATACGCCCCGGCACAAAATAATTTTTTGGGAAATTGGGAGATTTCAGCACCATGGCGGTGAACTCCACAACCTTCCCCACATACCGCTCCGGCTTGTCCATACAGTCGATGTACCAGATTCCGTACGCTTCCGGACTGATCTGCACCACATCCGCCTTTAAGTCATACGGGAGATCCTCCTCGGAAATCTCGTCGATCTCGCCGTTTTCATCCTCGAATACGATCTCACACTTCGTATTCATGGATTTTAACATGCGCTTGTAGCGCTCCAGATCCTCAATCCCGTCGCAGCGGTTGCAGATGATCAGCTCGGACCCCCGCACCATCGCCGCGAGCAGCGACTTCATGTTCTTCACATAGAGCTCAAAGGTAGACATATCCACAATCGTGATCTGCTGGTAGATCGTCCAGTCCCGCGGCAGCTTTAAGTCATCCTGGTTCCACATACCGTTCCACTCGATGAGCACCCGCTCGGGATTGTGCAGAAGCTCAAGCTCCGTCAGCCGCTCCGGGGAAATATCATCCAGGCTGTCCACATAGATGATGGAGGTTTTCGTATCCTTTAACAGCGCCTCATCGTACTCGGTGTCTCCCTCCTCGCACACGATCAGGAGAGTCTTCCCCTCCGTCCGGAAATAATCCTGCTCCATGGTGAAGGAGAGAAACTCTGTCTTTCCGGCCTCCAGAAATCCATTGATCAAAAATACAGGCGTAATATCGTCGTCAATCATCGGTCCCATATCCTGTTCTCCCTGTCTGACAGCTCTCCTCAGCTCCTGCCGAATGCTCTGTTAAGCTCTTCCTCTTTTAAGTTTGCCCCGATCACACACACCTTCCCGGTGTAGTCCGGGGTCCCGGTGCGGATCTCATACTCCTCCGGGACAAGGTCGAAGTAATACCACTCGCCCGGGTTCTCACTCGGCAGCATTCCCTTTGCGCGCAGGACATCGCCGTACCCGTTGCCGTATGCCAGCTCCTCCAGAATTTCCTTTAACTCATCCTTGTCGCAGGGCACGATGGTCTCCAGACCCCAACTGCTGAACACCTCGTCCGCGTGATGATGATGCTCGTGCTCATGGTCGTGGCAGCCGCAGCCGCACTCCTCGCCATGGTCATGGTGGTGTTCATGCTCGTGCTCATGGTGATGCTCGTGCTCGTGGTCGTGGCAGCCGCAGCCGCACTCCTCGCCGTGGTGGTGATGATGCTCATGCTCGTGATGATGCTCATGCTCTTCCTTCACCTGCGCCAAAAGCTCGTCCATCATGGTATCCGGCTTCTCGATCAGCTCCAAGAGCTGTGCGCCGGAAAGGCGGTCGATCGGCGTGGTGACGATCGAGGCGGAAGCATTGTGCTCCCGCAGCAATTCAACATCCTCCTGAACCTTCTTTGCGTCCGTCACATCGGTGCGGCTTAGGACGATGGTCCCGGCATTTTCCACCTGGTTGTTGAAAAACTCGCCGAAATTCTTCATGTACATCCTGCACTTCGCCGCGTCAACAACGGTCACGGCGCTGTTTAACTTCACATCTAGATTTTTCGCCACATTGCGAACCGCATTCATCACATCGGAAAGCTTGCCGACGCCGGATGGCTCGATGATCACGCGATCCGGCCGGTACTTCGTAAGCACCTCCTCAAGAGACTTTCCGAAATCTCCCACCAGAGAACAGCAGATACAGCCGGAATTCATCTCCCGGATCTCAATCCCGGAATCCTTTAAAAATCCGCCGTCAATGCCGATCTCGCCAAATTCGTTCTCAATCAGCACCACCTGCTCTCCCGCGATCGCCTCCTTAAGAAGCTTCTTGATGAATGTGGTTTTCCCGGCTCTTTTCTCCTGACAGCTTAAAAACTCTCTACATTTTGCTATTTTCTCACAAATGCTCTGTAAAGTCAATGGGTCTGCGCATTTACTGCACTGACCGTAAGAAAACGCAGCGTATCGCGGGCCTGTCTTCCGTGGCCTTGCGGCGTAAAATCCGCCAGAAACGAAAGCGCGGGGCTGTGAAAACCCCGCGCGCCTGTCTGTCACTCTACTCTCCGAAAACCGCCTTGTAATCCGCCTGGAATTTTGCGATACCCTGGTCGGTCAGCGGATGCTTTGTCATCTGCTCGAGCACCTTGTACGGA
>SFNH01000147.1 GCA_004554205.1 Clostridium sp. | reverse complement strand
CACAGATGTTTTTCGATAACCACATTCTGTACAATTTCCTGTACAAGGCGCTCTCAAGAGGCATCGATGTGCCGGTGGTTGCGGGAATCATGCCGGTGACGAACAAGGCGCAGATCAAGAGGATCGTGTCGCTTTCCGGCAATATGGTTCCGCCGCGTTTTCTGGCGATCGTGGATCGTTTCGGGGATAATCCGGCGGCGATGCGCCAGGCCGGAATTGCTTACGCGACGGATCAGATTATCGATCTGATTGCCAACGGCGTGAATCACGTACATATCTATACCATGAACAAACCGGATGTCGCGGGCGAGATTCTTGACAATCTGTCCGAGATCTATGTGAGAGCGTAATCTGCGGCTGATCCGGGCTTGTGCGGGAGGAAGGCTATGGCAGGGAAGAATGTTGAGGGACAGCTTGAGCTGTTTTCACTGTTTGATTCGGTGGAAGAACTCGAGCAGAAGATCAAAGGCGCCGGGCTTAAAGAAGTGCAGGGCGAACCGGTGATGGAACAGTGCTACAGGCACCGTGACACCGGGGAGACGGCGGTGGCGGCGTATCTGGACTATAACCGCGTCTATGTGGCGGACTGGGGCAGAAAGCCCCTGCTGTATCAGTTTGACAGCACAAAAGAGGCTGTCGGATATTATGCAGACTGGCTGGACCGCCATGCGTCGGATGAAGCGGCGGTAGCGGCAGAACGGCCGGAAGCATTGCAGAAGGCGAAGGCAGTCCGGTGGGAGAATACGGAGGTAGAGAAATGAAACAGGAAGAATTATGCCGTAAACTGACGGAGATGATTGCGGAGACAAAAGCGGAGAAGCTTTCCTGGAGACTGGAAGTACAGACCACAGAGGGAAATGAAGCTTCCGAGAAGCCCGTCGAGGAGGAGCACGGAACAAAGTGGACGATTGACGAGTGCTATGCGTCTTACAGCTGTAACTACCGCGGAAAAGAATTCTGTATGATTACCTACGAACTGCTCAAGAAATCCGGGGATAAGGAGCGCTCGAGCAATCTGGTCTTCCTGCCGCCGGAAGGAATCCGCTTTTTCGATCTTCACACCTTACTGCCGTACAGTGTGGAGATGTCGGCGGTGCTTGCGGACCACATTCACCAGCTCTGGCTGCTTTTGATGGAGCACTACAAAGAGAAGCGGCCCGATGTGGAGCTTGCGGTAAGACCCGGGATGCTTACGATCGAAGAGGAAAACCTGTAGACCGGGATTCATTACATTACACAAAAAACGTGCGGGAGACTGCGGTATGTGCAGCCTCCCACACGTTTTTTAGTGCAGGGATTTCTCGACTTCATTCAAAGAGAGGGCACAGTGGTTCTTTAAAACCACGGATTTTAAATCCTCAAATTCCGCTTTCTCCTTCTGGATGCCGTAGCCGGAACTTTTCTTGATGCGGATATTGCCGTACGAGGTCTTGCGCGTCTCAAAAGTGGATTCCAGCTTTGCGCGCTCGGACACCTGATAGCGCACGCCTCTGGTCGAAGTGTGCAGGAAGAAGAGCCCCGTAAATTTTTCGCGTTCCTCCATCTCACACAGACAGGTTAAGAGAATGCCGGGACGGTTTTTCTTCATCTGGATCGGGATTGTAAAGACATCCAGCGCCCCGGCTGCCATAAAGATCTCCGTTGCAAGTCCCAGCGCCTCGCCGGTCATATCGTCGATGTTGCAGGAGATCGATAAAATGGTATCGTCACAGGAGTAGGACTCCTCGGCTTCCTCTGCGGTGAGGTGGGAGGCGGTGTCGCCGAGAAAAGCACGGACACAGTTCGCAATGCCGAAATCTTTCGAGCCGATGCCGTAACCGATCTCCGACGCGGTCATGGTAGGCATCGGGAGATAGCGCAGCACATAGTAGTGCAGGATGGCAGCGCCCGTCGGGGTTAAAAGTTCGCCGGTCACGGAGCCGGTGTAGAACGGAATGCCGCGCAGAAGCTCGGCGGTCGCCGGGGCAGGAACCGGCAGTACGCCGTGCGCACATTTTACAAAGCCGTTTCCGACGTGAAGGGGCGACGCGAGAATCTGCTCCGGCGCGATCGTGCGGATTAAGAGCGCGCAGCCGACCACATCCGCGAGTGCGTCGAGGGTTCCCACCTCGTGAAAATGAATCTGCTCTAACGTGGTGTCGTGCACTTTTGCCTCCGCCTCTCCGAGCAGACGGTAGATGGCGAGCGCATCCTCCTTTACCTCCGTGGGAAGATCAAGGGATGCAATCTCCTCGCAGACGGTTGTATAGGTGGTGTGCGTGTGGGAATGTCCGTCCTCCGCAGGGGCGGACGCCTCGTGCGCACCGGACGCGGCGGGACTTTCTGCGTGCGTGTGATGGGCATGTCCTTCACCTGTATTGACATCGAGAGAAACCTCCTCGGTACCGTCCACCGTGACTTTCATGTGGGTTCCGCTGATACCGCAGCTTACGGCGGATTCCGGGGAAAGCACGATATGATAAGGGGCAAAGACAGTATTCATCTTGTGCAAAAACCATTCTTTCTGATCGCAGATCTCATAAAGGGCACTCATCAGCATATCTCCGGCAGCACCCATATTACATTCCAGATAAATTGTTTTCATAGTGAGAAGAAACCTCCTGTTAGAGTGATGGATGGTGTGATCAGCCGCCGATGTGGTTGATCATGCTTGCAAGGTAGCCCGCGCCGAAGCCGTTGTCGATGTTGACGACAGACACGCCGCTGGCGCAGGAATTGAGCATGGAGAGCAGCGCGGAGATGCCGTGAAAGCTGGCACCGTACCCAACGCTTGTGGGAACGCCGATGACAGGGCAGTCCACGAGACCGCCGATGACGCTGGCGAGAGCTCCCTCCATGCCTGCGACAGCGACGATGGCATTGGCGGATGAGAGCAGCTCCATGTTGGAGAGCAGACGGTGCAGCCCCGCGACGCCAACATCATAGACGCGTACGACCTTGTTGCAGAGCACTTCTGCCGTTAAGGCAGCCTCCTCTGCAACGGGAATGTCGCTCGTGCCTCCCGTGGCTACGACGATGGTTCCCTCCGCTGTGATATGCGGCGTGCGGTTTACAATGCCGATGCGGGAAGCCTCATCGTAGAACAGCGTAAAACGCTCGGAGAGGTAAGCCGCGGATTCCGGGGAGAGCCTCGTGATTAAGATATTCTCCGGACAGTGGGCGAGCAGACTGTTCGTGATGCCCTCGATCTGTTCTTTTGTCTTGGAGGCACCGTAGATCACTTCCGGCGCTCCCTGGCGCACTTCGCGGTGATGATCGACCTTGGCGTACCCGAGATCCTCAAAAGGAGCCAGTTTTAACTGGGCGTAGGCTTCGCTCGCGGTGAGTGTTCCGTTTTCAATATTGTTAAGAATCGTTCTGATATGATCGTTTTCCATGATGTCCTCCATGTCTGTAATTAACCATATTATACCCATTGTACGGCGGGATTGCAAGAACGCGCAGGCGGCAGAAAGACCGGAATTTAGTACATTTATACAAAAAATGGAAACTGATTTTGTGAATTCGGTTTCTTGTGAGGAAAGGGAAATCATGATAGAATAAAGGAAACCAGAAAAAGAAAAATAGTTTCCAAAAGAGGAGGTGACATAGATGCAGCAGAAAGAAGTGATTCTGGAGGGAACGATCAAGGCGTTCAATGAGAAAGGCCTGAAGTTTACCATGGACGATGTGGCAAAAATCCTTGGAATGAGTAAAAAGACCATATATACCGTATTCCGGGACAAGGAGTCGATGTTTCTTGCAATGGTGGATTACATGTTCGATTCCATCAAGGAGAGTGAACAGCAGATCGTGGAGGACGACGCACTCTCTACGGTGGAGAAGATCAGACGGATTCTCGGAGTGATTCCGGAGAGTTACCGGGATGTGGATTTCAGACAGCTTTATCTGTTAAAGGACAAGTATCCGGTGATTTACAAGCAGGTGGAAAAGCGGCTGGAAACCGGCTGGGAGACAACGATCCAGCTTCTCGAGCAGGGAATGGCGGAAGGCGTGGTACGCAAGGTCAGCAT
>SFNH01000030.1 GCA_004554205.1 Clostridium sp. | reverse complement strand
TTATTCTTCCATGACCTCTAACATCATTCGTGCTCCAAGCTTAAAGCTGTTTTGGAATATCAAGCAATCCGTGATAGTTTGATATTCCCGCACACAATCGGTATATTTCTCAAATAGTTCTTTCTGCTCGTCCGTCATAGTGGCTTTGAGCTTTTCTTCATTCCTGCAAATCAGTTGCAGCAGCTTCCTGTATTCTTTGCAAGAGGATGTCTCATACTCGGTTGGCTCGATGTTGCCGTACCAAAATTCTTCAAGGATTCTCATACAACATCCTCCTCGTAGATCATTTCACGGAGAACAATTTCCTCGGCTCGGTTGCGAATGCTGTTCATGCCTCTAATCCATGCCATCTGATCGTGCAGCTTCATGCGCTCTGTCACGCCCTCGGCGGCTTTCGTTTGCTTAATGATAAGTTCAAGGCGGCTCTTTGCCTGCTCGTTCAAATCCGCCAGATAAGTCCACAGTTCACCGCTGAGAACAAGGTCGTTAAAGCGGATAGGGTGATGCTCTTCAAGATATTCCCTGTGCAACCGTCCCCAACGACCAATAGGTCTAGTTTCTTCTGGCAAACGAATATCGGGAATATAGTAATCGCCGCAACGGATATAGTTCAATCCCTGCATCATATGTACCTCCAATAAGATTCAAACATTCTGTTTAAAGATAGAAAAAGGCAATACCTGGTTGTGAAAACCAAGTATCGCCAATTTTTTGTCGCACTCCTGTACGGCAGCTACCCTATGTCAGTAATGTTCTCATACTGTCTTATTGGAAACCACCTTCGCGGAACTCTTTTTTATTATATATTTTTAATCTCTTAATGCCGGTGCATCGCCACCTTGTCCGCACCGAGATTCTTTAAGTTCTCGTGAACCTCACGTCCGTCGGCCTGACCGATCAGAAGGTCGCGGGCTTTTTTTGCCTCGAGCTCACTCTTATGCTTGCTCGGACCGCCCACGCAGCCGCCCACACAGACCATACCCTCAACAAAATCCGCCGGGAGCTTGCCGACCTTCATCAGAAGCAACGCCTTCTTGCACTCCGCCGCGCCGTTGCACTTCATCACCTCCGGCTCGATCTCCTCGTTCATCTCCTTAAAGCACTGAACGACCGCCTCGGTCACGCCGCCCGCGTTGCCGAAGCGCTTTCCGAAGACGGAGCTCTCCTGATATGTATTTTCCTCCGGCAAAAGCTCGACGCCCTTCGCGCGCATCATCGCGCGGATCTCGCCGAAGGTCATGGCATAATCCGCATTTCCCGTCACGGTCGAATCCAGGGTCTCACTCTTCTTCGCGATACACGGGCCTATAAACACGGTGACAGTCTCCGGGTCTCTCTCCTTGAGCATACGCGATACGCCGCACATCGGGGAAACTGTGGTGGACATATTTTCAAGAAGCATCGGAAAATGCTGCCTGATCATGTTCACAAACGCCGGGCAGCAGGAGGTCGTCATCTTCTTTCCCTGCCTGTAGGCCTCCGCCCACTCAGCCGCCTCAGCCGCCGCAGTCAGATCGCCGCCAAGACCGACCTCAACCATATCCGCGAATCCGATCTTCTTTAACGCGGTTTTCCAGCTCGCCATCGTAATATCCTCGCCGAACTGCCCCTCCGTCGCCGGGGCGACCATCGCCACGACCCGTTTCCCGGCGCGGATCTGATTGATCACATCCACTATAAATGTCTTCGAGCCGATCGCGCCAAACGGGCAGCTGTGAATGCAGGCGCCGCACTGGATACATTTCTCCTCGTTGATCTCGCAGATACCGTACTCATCATATGTGATCGCGTCCACAGGACACACCTTCTTACAGGGACGCTCCAGGTGCGCGATCGCGCTGTACGGGCACGCCTGCGCGCATTTTCCGCACTCCCTGCATTTGTTCGGGTCAATGTGGGCACGGACAACGCCCATGGTGATCGCGCCGAAATTGCAGGAGTTCTGGCATGCCTTTCCCATACATTTCCGGCAGTTGTCAGTTACTACATAAGAGGCGATCGGGCACTCCTCGCAGGCCGCGCTGATCACCTGCACAACATTCTTAGAGTCTTTCCCGGACGGACACCGGCCCTCCGCCAGCTTCACCCTTTGGCGGATGATCTCACGCTCCTTATAGATACAGCAGCGGAACTGGGCCTGCGGGCCCGGAATCATCCGGTATGGCAGCTCCCCCTTCTCCTCCTCTAACCTTCCCTCCCATGCCAGCTTTGCCACCTCAAACAAAACCTCATGCTTCATGCGTAAAATCGTTGCGTCATTTGTTACCATGATCCTTATCCCTCCTCATTCCCATAACAGTATCGGTTTGCGGCAGACCCTCTCCCGCGCTCCATATAGCGTTCATACTTACACGGACAGTATCTCATACCGATATATTTTTATCAATCGTTTTTTTGCCAAAATCTGTGTTTTTTAGTGTACAAGACATTATCTTATGCTATAATCCAGTTGTCCGTGCTAATCCGGAGGGCTCTTGTTCCGACAGCAAAGACGGAGAACTTCACAAACGACATTTTAAAGACACGGACAGAAAGAGAGGATACGATAATGAAAAAAACATTTCCCGCACTGCTCGCGGCAGTTATGATGGCAGGCGCCCTGATCGGCGGATGCGCAGGCAAGACGGCGGATACCGCACCGGCAGCCGCTGGAGCCGAGACGACCGGGGCGGAAACGACAGCTGCTGGAGCCGAGACAAGCGAAGCAGAGACGACAGCCGCTGAGGCTGAGACCGCCACGCAGGCAGACCGCGCACCGGTGCGCGTCGGTTCGCTGAAGGGCCCGACCTCCATGGGGCTTGTGAAGCTGATGGACGACAACGAGAAAGGGACGTCCGCTGCGTCCTACGAGTTTACCATGGTAACTGCCGCCGACGAGCTCATCGGCAAGGTGGCAAGCGGCGACCTGGACATTGCCCTCATCCCCGCCAACGTGGCAAGCGTGCTCTATAATAAGACAAACGGCGGCATTTCCGTCATTGATATCAATACCCTCGGTGTGCTGGACATCGTGGCCTCCGATGATTCCATCAAGTCGATCGCCGATTTAAAGGGCAAGACGCTAGCGCTGACCGGAAAGGGCACCACCCCGGACTATGTGATCCACTATCTGATGAAGGAAAACGGTCTGTCGGAGGACGATGTAAAGCTGGAATTCAAGTCTGAGCCGACCGAGGTCGCCGCTCTGCTCAAGGAACAGCCTGACACCATCGGCCTGCTTCCGCAGCCCTTCGTGACCGCGGCCTGCGCACAGAATGAGAGCTTAAAGATCATCCTCGACCTCACCAGCGAATGGGACGCGCTTCAGGGCGAGGGCGGCAGCCGGATGGTTACCGGCGTGACCGTTGTCCGCAACGCGTTTCTTGATGAGCGCGGGGCAGATGTGGACACCTTCCTTAAGGAGCACGCCGCATCCGCGGAATTTGCGAACGCGGAGCCGGACGCCGCATCCGAGCTGATCGCCGCTGCCGGCATCATCGAGAAGGCGCCTGTGGCGAAAAAGGCGCTGCCCTACTGCAATATCACCTGCCTGACCGGCGAGGATATGAAAACTGCGTTAAGCGGCTATCTCAAGGTACTGTTCGAGCAGGATCCCAAGGCAGTCGGCGGAACGCTCCCGGAGGACACCTTCTACTATGTACCGTAAATCGCGTATGCTCTGTATCATACTGTTCTGGATTGCCGTCTGGCAGCTTGCCGCGTCGGCAATCCGGAACGACATCATCTTTGCGGGACCGGCAGATGTGGTGCGCTCCCTTTTTGCGCTGCTCCCCACTGCCGATTTCCGCGAGGCGGTGGCCATGTCGTTCGGGAAGATCATTCTGGGCTTTCTCACGGCTTTCCTCCTCGGAATCCTGTCCGGCAGCCTGGCCTTTCGCTTCCCGGCGCTCGGGGAGCTTTTTGCGCCGCTCATCATGCTGATCAAGTCCATCCCGGTGGCGTCCTTCGTGATCCTGGCGTTAATCTGGATCGGCTCGGAAAACCTGTCCGTATTGATCTCCTTCCTGGTGGTATTCCCCATGATCTATATCAATACCATCGCCGGTCTGAAGAGTACGGACAAAAAGCTTCTGGAGATGGCGCAGGTATTTTCCCTCAATCTGCCGCGCCGAATCCGTTTTATTTACCTGCCGGCGCTGATGCCCTACCTCATAAGCGGATGCAGGATCGCGCTGGGAATGAGCTGGAAATCCGGCATCGCTGCGGAGGTGATCGGCGTTCCCGGCCGTACCATCGGCGAGAAGCTGTATCTGTCCAAAATCTATCTGGCGACGTCGGATGTGTTTGCCTGGACCATCGTGATCATCCTGATCAGCGCGGCGTTTGAAAAAGCGTTTCTGTGGCTTCTGGAGCAGATATCCGCATTTAATACAAGGGGGAGGTCCGTATGAAACCATTCCGGCTGACAATCCAACATCTCACAAAGGCTTACGGCTCCGTCCCTGTGTGGAACGATGTGTCCCTGGAGCTTTCCTCGGGACAATCCTACTGCCTTATGGGGCCCTCGGGCTGCGGCAAGACAACGTTTCTGCGCATTCTCCTCGGCCTGGAACAGGCGGATGGCGGCTCCATACTGGTGACATACCCAGGGCAGAGCGCTTCCATAACTCTTGCTGCTTCTCCGCTGTGTGGAGCAATGTCCGCCGTGTTTCAGGAGGACCGGCTGTGTGAGGAATTTTCCCCGCTTCACAATGTCATGCTGACGGCGGACAGGCATTTAAACCGCAGGCAGGTCTACGGCGAGCTCTGCCGCCTGCTTCCTGAAGAATCTGTCCTGCGCCCTGTAAGCACGTTAAGCGGCGGCATGAAACGGCGGGTCGCCATTCTGCGCGCCATGCTGGCTCCCTCATCCGCCATTCTGATGGACGAGCCCTTCACCGGGCTGGATGAAGAAACCAAGGACAGGGTTATCGCCTACATCAAAGAAAAAGCCGCCGGGCGGCTTCTCCTTGTATCTACTCACCAGGAAGAGGATATCTCCTCCCTCAACGCGAGCCTGCTGCGCTTGATCCAGGGCGCCTAATAGTTCTGACTTCAACGCAGCTGTTACCCCGGCGCACATTTTTTACAAAAAAGTACTTGCTTTTTTTCTGAAATAATGGTAAGATGTCAAAGTCGCTTTTCGAGGCGTGGCTCAGTTTGGTAGAGCGCTGCGTTCGGGACGCAGAGGCCGCAAGTTCGAATCTTGTCGCCTCGATTTTGGCCTCGTGGTCAAGCGGCTAAGACGACGCCCTCTCACGGCGTAAACCCGGGTTCGATTCCCGGCGAGGTCATAAAGCTCAGGATTGATGTCCTGAGCTTTTTGTTTTCACTGTAACTATTCAGGACGGGCGCGTCTTCTTGCCCGGCTTTGCCGGACAAGAAAGACGCGCCCTCCCGCGAAACTGGGCTAGTTGGATTCGAACCAACGAATGCAGAAGTCAAAGTCCTGTGCCTTACCGCTTGGCGATAGCCCATCAGTCAGATATAAATTTTTAATGCGGGTGACAGGACTTGAACCTGCACGGTTGCCCGCCAGCTCCTAAGGCTGGTGCGTCTGCCAATTCCGCCACACCCGCAAAATAAAGTCTGTTACTCTCAGATTTTGAAAATCCTTATGCAAGTGCCGCCTCACATAAGGATCTTCAGGGTGGATAAAGGGATTCGAACCCTTGGCCTCCAGAGCCACAATCTGGCGCGCTAACCAACTGCGCTATACCCACCATATATAATTAGCATACCGAGATATGCAGCGAGCCTGAAGGGATTCGAACCCCCGACCCACGGCTTAGAAGGCCGTTGCTCTATCCAGCTGAGCTACAGACTCATATTTGAAAAGCCGGGCTTTTCAAAAGCGGGTGATGGGAATCGAACCCACGTATCCAGCTTGGAAGGCTGGTGTTCTACCATTGAACTACACCCGCATGATCAAATAACGATATAAAATTCTAATCGGGGTGACAGGATTCGAACCTGCGACCCCCTGGTCCCAAACCAGGTGCTCTAGCCAAGCTGAGCCACACCCCGATCACTGAAAACCCGTCTGCCCGTCAGCTTTTGGGATAGCTGTCAAGCAACGCAGATTTTATTATATTATAGACCAACTCATTTGTCAACCTGTTTTTTCAACCGATTCTAAATCCTATTCTAAATCGGTCGACGGCCACAGTTCTCGCTTTTGTTCGGTCGACGGATGTAAAACTTTTGCTGTAGCTGTTCAGTACCTTCACAGTTACAGGCAAAAATCCATGAAAATTGCCTTCGGCAATGGGATTTTTGCCTACAACTGCCACGTTTTCTTACGGTCAGCGCAGTAAATGCGCAGACCTACTGAACAGTTATCTCTTGCCCGATTAGCTCGCAAAAGTGTTCACCGTCTTCCCTCACACCAGGGTTTACACCGGTCTCCTGCTGTGGTTTCCCCACAAAAACAAGTACAGAGCGCGGCGGAACCATATGCTTTTTCTGGTCTGCGACCTCCCGCTCCCTGCCCGGCTCATAATAGCCGTTTGAGGCATCGTCACCGGTGTCAAACGCCAGCTTCCAGCTTCTTCCCCTCGGCAGATTCGGCAGCGCAAACTCGTGGGGCTCCCAGTGCATATTGTACGTCACAAAGAAATAGTCGTCCGCCGTGCCGTCCGGCCTGCGCCCATACTCTCCACAGTACAGGATGGCTATCTGCCGCCTGAAGCTCTCAAACTCCGGCTGCCATGCTCCTACCCCGTGGTAGGACATATCGGGGCAGCCGCACGCCAGATAATCCATCAGGCGCGGTTCCGAAGGCATATGAAATACCGGGTGCGCCTTGCGGAACGCGATCACATACCTGACAAACTCAAACAGGTCGCGGTTTGTCTCCTTAAGCTTCCAGTTGATCCAGGAAATGTCGTTGTCCTGGCAGTAGGCGTTATTGTTGCCGCCCTGGGAGTTCCCGAACTCATCGCCCGCGAGAATAAGCGGCGTGCCCTGGCTTAAGAACAGGAGCAGGAACGCGTTACGAAGCTGTCTTTTTCGCATCTGCGCCACTTTCTTTTTCCGCACCGGCCCCTCCGCACCGCAGTTCCAGGAAAAATTACAGTCGCTGCCGTCCCGGTTATCCTCGCCGTTTTCCTCATTGTGCTTCCGGTCATAGGAGACCATGTCCATCATGGTAAAGCCGTTGGTTCCCGCCAGATAGTTCAGCACGCCAAAGGCCGCGGGGCTGCGGCGGTTCCTGTTCACCAGATTGCTCATCTGGCCCTCATCGCCCTTGAGCGCCCGGCGCATATCGATCAGAAAGCCGTCATTGTACTCGCCCAGGCGTCTTTTCCCATTTACCGGCTGCTCCGCACCGATCATCCCGGCATCCCAGGAGGACGCCCACAGCTTTGTATCCGCGAGGTAAGGATCCGCCGCCAGAAGCGCCGTGGGGGCAAAGCCCGATAAATGCACGCCGTCCACATGGAATTCGCGCACCCAGAAGCGCACCGCGTCCAGAACAAAGGCGGGGGATTCGTTCCCCGTAAAATAAAGCTCCATCACAAGCTCGATACCGGCCCTGTGAAGCTCCTTCACCATATTCTTAAACTCCGTGACCGGGCAAAGACCCTTTCCCGCGTAGGAGGCCTTCGGCGCACAGAGACAGGCCGCCGTGTAGCCCCAGTAGTTCAGGCGTCCTGTGGGCTCATCCACAGCATACGGGCCCAACTCCGTATGCTCCGCCATCATCACCTCGTCAAACTCCGCCGACGGCAAAAGCTCCAGCGTAGTGATCCCCAGCTCCTTTAGGTAGGGGATCTTCTCGACCACGCCCCGGAAGGTCCCGCGGTGCTCCACACCGGAGGAGGAATGCTTCGTCAGCCCCCGCACATGGGCGCGGTACACGATGCTGTCCTCATAGGGAATGGAGAGCGGTGCATCTCCCTCCCAGTCAAACTCCGGCTCCGCGACCGGAGTAGTTAGAAGCCTGCGCGGCTGACTGATCCTCCCCCACTGTTCACGCCCGTGGAATGAGCGGCCACAGGGATCCGGAAACCGCTTTCCATCCGCCTCGAACGCGTAATCGCAGAGCTCTAAGCCCTCGCCCTTAACGGTCATCTCCCACACGATCCCGTGGCGTCCCTCTCTCGGAAACGGGAGCCGCACCTCGCTCTCTCCGCCGGATTTTTGTCCTCCGCCCGGCGCTTTCCGCAAAAATAAAATCAGGCTGCACTCTTTTGCCGCAGCCGCCACAGCTATATGCACCCCTCCATCCGTCACCGAAAGTCCCATCGGGTATCTCTTTGTATCGCTGATGTCTATCTGAAACTGTCCCATCCTGACCCGCCTTTCCTTTTCGTTAATGGATATCCAGCTCTACCGGACAATGGTCGGAGCCTGTCACCTCCGTGTGGATCAGCGCGTCAGCAAGCCGGTCCTTTAAGCACTCGGACACGCAGAAATAGTCGATCCTCCACCCGGCATTCTTCTCCCTCGCCTTAAAGCGGTAGGACCACCAGGAATACACGCCCTCCCGCCCCGGATTAAAGTATCTCCAGGTGTCGATAAAGCCCGCCTCAAGGAGCTTCGTAAACTTGTCCCGCTCCTCGTCGGTAAAGCCCGCGTTGCCCCGGTTTGTCTTCGGATTTTTTAAGTCGATCTCCGTGTGGGCCACGTTGAGATCGCCGCAGAAGATCACCGGCTTATGCTTTTCAAGGCCCTTTAAGTAAGAAAGCCACGCCTCCTCCCACTCCATGCGGTAATCAAGCCTCGCAAGCTCATTCTGGGAATTCGGCGTGTAACATGTAACTACATAATATTCAGGAAACTCCGCGGTTATGACACGCCCCTCGCGGTCATGCTCCTCAATGCCGATGCCGTAGGTCACGGAAAGCGGCTCCTCCTTTGTAAATAACGCCGTCCCGGAATATCCCTTCTTCTCGGCGTAATTCCAGTACTGATGGTATCCCGGCAGGTCAAGCTCGATCTGTCCCTCCTGCAGCTTCGTCTCCTGCAGGCAGAACACATCTGCGTCCGCCTCCTTAAAAAAATCCATAAAGGTCTTGCCCACGCAGGCGCGCAGGCCATTGACATTCCAGGAAATCATCTTAGTCATAGAGCTTCTCCTTATATACGCCGCCGTCGATCAGCGCGCGGATGGAAGCCACCACGGCCTCCCTGTCCTCCTTGTATGTAACGCCGAACCATTTATCCCGGGTCTCAAGCACCCTCACCCGCGCTCTCCCGCTCTTGATCAGCTTATCAATGATCTTTGGAAGCAGATACTCCGCCTTTACATCGCCCTCCGAAATGCCGTCAAGGAACTCCGGGAAGCCGCGCTCAAGCTCGTCAAGAAAGGCCGGCGGAAGCCCCCACATATTCATCGAGACATACTGCTGCGGGTCAACTAACACCGGATTTCCCTGCTCATCGTTCGCGTACAGGCCGTGTCCCTTCCACTCGATGTCGTAGGTCTCGGTCACCTGCTTTAAGGTTCCGTCCGGATTTACCTCACATACGCCGCGTGTCACGCTCCCGTTCTCGCTCAAGGTGTTCTCGAGAATGAAGCCGCCCATGCAGATATCGTAGATACCGGCGTCCGCATCCATCTCATCCACCATATAATCATGGATCTTTTTAAATGCTTCTTTGCCGTAATAATCGTCGGCGTTGATCACCAGAAACGGCTCATGCACCATTCCCTTCACAGTCAGCACGGCCTGTCCGGTGCCCCACGGCTTCTTTCGTCCCTCCGGCACCAGGTAGCCCGCCGGAAGCGCGTCAAGCTCCTGAAAAGCATACTCGACATTCGCCACGCGCTCAATGCGGTTGCCGATGATCTCCTTAAAATCCTTCTCAAGATCCTTTCGGATAATGAAAATAATCTTGTTAAAGCCTGCCTCAAGCGCGTCATGGATGGAGTAATCCATGATGATCTCGCCGCCCGGCCCAACGGGCGCAAGCTGCTTGATCCCGCCGCCGAAACGGCTGCCGATCCCGGCCGCCATAATTACCAGTGTGGTATCCCTCATATCAGCGCTCCCCCTTTGTCATTGAATCTTGCCCGGATTCGGATAATATCGAAACAGCACCTTCGCGATGATCTTCTCCTTCTTCACATAGGTATTGTTCCATCTTCGTGCGTCGAGCGAATAATTGCGGTTATCCCCCATCATAAAGTAGGTCTCTCCGGGCAGCCCGATGATCCGCTTTACATAATAAATCTTCTCGTTGTCCGGGAAGTGAAAAATGGCGATGTCGCCCCGCTCCGGCTCGTCAAACTTATAGGAGAGACGGGAGCCGATCACCCTGTCTCCTGTCATGATGGTATTCTCCATGGAGCCGCTCGGAACCTCGCTGTTGGCGATGATAAAGGTGTTCAGCACAAAGGCGATCGCCGCCGCCGACACGATGATCTTTACCCACTCCCAGAGTTCTCTCCTCCATCCGCCCTTTTTCTCGTCCGGAGCCTTCTGGTTCCCGTCTCCGGGGGGCGTCCCGCCGTCCTTATCCGGCTCTGTCTCTCTGATATCCTGATCCATATAATCCGTCATCTTACCTGCCTCGATATTTGTCTAAGAGTTTATTGATCCGCTTTGTCGGATTCAAAAGTTCACTTAAGGAATCGTCGTGATTTAAGTTGTCGATGATCAGCGCAATGTATTTGCTCATGTCCACGTTGATGTAGTACGGCCTGGACAATAGCTCCGGCGTCTGATACACCAGGTTGGTTGTCAGAATGCGGTCGATAATGCCGTTCTCGTAATACTCGTCGAACTTCGCGAGTCCGTTGGTGAACAGGCCGAACGTGGAACAGATAAATACCTTGCGCGCCTTCCTGCGCTTTAGCTCCTTCGCCACATCGAGCATACTCTCGCCGGACGAGATCATGTCGTCGACGATCAGGACGTCCTTGCCCTCCACGTTGGAGCCTAAAAACTCGTGCGCCACGATCGGGTTGCGCCCGTCCACAATGCGGGTATAGTCCCGGCGCTTGTAAAACATACCCATATCCAGCCCCAGAACGTTCGCGAAGTACACGGCGCGGCCCATGCCGCCCTCGTCCGGGCTGATCACCATCATGTGGTCGCTGTCGATCATGAGCTCGGTCTCATTCTTAAGCAGGTACTTGATAAACTGATAGATGGGCTGCACGGTCTCGAAGCCCTTTAACGGGATCGCGTTCTGCACACGGGGGTCGTGGGCGTCAAAGGTGATGATGTTCTCCACGCCCATGTTGGTCAGCTCCTGAAGCGCCAGGGCGCAGTCTAAGGACTCCCTGCCGGAGCGCTTGTGCTGTCGGCTCTCATAGAGGAACGGCATGATCACATTGATCCTGCGCGCCTTTCCCGCTGCCGCGGCGATCACGCGCTTTAAATCCTGGAAATGGTCGTCCGGGGACATATGGTTCGTCATGCCGCACAGGGAATAGGTCAGGCTGTAATTGCATACGTCCACCATGATATACAGATCGTCACCGCGCACCGACGACTCGACGATCCCCTTCGCCTCGCCGGAGCCAAAGCGCGGCGTCTTCGCATTGATAATATAGGAATCTCTCTGATAACCGGCAAACGCGATCGTGGATTTGTGCTCGCTCTCGCGCTCCTTTCTCCACTCCACAAGCCATTCATTTACCTTCGCACCCAGCTCGGAACAGCTTTTCAGCGGGATAAGCCCAAGCGGTCCCACCGGTATCGTCTCAATGGTCTTCTCTTCGTATATCATCTTGTCCTCCATGTGCCCTGTATGAGTTTTAAATAATTATTATAATGTTTTTATGAAAGCCGATTGCTCCGTGCTTCGCACTCCCGCAATCGCCGCTGTCCGGGACTTTCATAGTAAATTTTTGTGTATTTACTTTTATGAAAGCCGATTGCTCCGTGCTTCGCACTCCCGCAATCGCCGCCGGTATTCGCAAATCGCCCCAGTCGTTTCTCTCCTGTGGCTTTTTGCTCATTTCGGCTTGCCCGTCCAATGTCTGTGTGTTTCGCCATGCAAGCATGCCGCTCCACACAGCCGCTGTCCGGGACTTTCATAGTAACATTATGCCTCGGTTAAGTCAAGCTAATCCCCATAAACTGCTTCTTTTTTTATAGCAGTTCAGCCGCGCGGCCGGCCTGCTCTCTTTTTTTTATGCGGATATCGGCGCCGTAGAGCGGAATCGTTTTGTAATGGCTCGCAAGCCTCGAGGTCACCCGGTCCGAGTAGGCGTCCTGCAGCATATTGGGCGAAAGGTTTGTGGAGATGATCGTGCCCTTCCCGCGGTTGATGCGCTCATTGATGCAGTAAAACAGCCTGGAGGAGACAAACGCGTTATTTAACTCGCTCCCCAGATCGTCGATCACCAGCATCTCGCAGTCGAGCACATGGCGTCCGGCCTCCCTGGACTCCTCGTCATCCGCCCCGCCGCCCCTGTGCCACGACAGAGTCTCAAACAGATCCGGCGCAGTCAGGTAGATCACCGACACATACCGATCCATAAGGGTCTTGGCAATGCAGTTGGTTAAGAAGGTCTTGCCCACGCCGGTGCCGCCCGTAAAGAGAAGATTGACCCCCTTCTCAGGAAACTGCTCCGCAAATTCGCGGCACTGCCGCACCACCGCCCTCATGTACGCAAGCTCCGTCATGTTAAGGCCCGGGATCTCGCGGCTGTCGTCATAGTACGCAAAGGAGAGGGTGTCAAAATTCTCCCGCTTAAGCACATCTTCGATACCCGACTGGGCGTACAAAAGCTTCAGCCGCGCCCGCTCAAAGCAGTGGCAGCGCCGCCCATTCGCATACCCCGTATCCTTGCAGTCGGGACAGGTGTAGCGAAGCTCCATATAATCCGCGGGAAATCCCGCCTCCCTTAAGAGGCGCTCCTTCCGGCGTCTCAAGTCCAAAAGCTCGCGTTTAAGCTCCTCTCTGGCCCCGGCGTCACCCCCCAGCACTCTCCTGGCGCAGTCGGCGCTTCTCTCTCCGATCGACCGATCGACCGCCTCGACCTCGGGAAGCCTGCGGTAGACCTCGCGGATGCGCGCCTCGCGCTCGTGCCGGTTTTTCCTCTGCCTCTCCTCGTACTCCCGCATCAGCTCATTGTACTGGGAATTGTTCAGCGCCATGCTCTTCTCTCCTTCTCCCTACTGCTCGCCAATCCAGCCCTTCACCTGCTGCAGCACGATCGAGTCGTAATCCGTATCCCGCTGCTCAAAGTTGTGGAACTGGTTGGGCTTTGGCTTTACAGCCTGCCTGCTCTTCCGGTTCTGCGTCTTCTGCTCCCTTCGCTTCTCGTCAAGCGCCGACACATCCGCAAGGCTTTTAACGCCCGCCTTCCTCCACTCGGAGAGGATCTTGTCGGCATAGCGGAAGCTGGGGTTGTGCGTCGCCTCAAGCGTGCGCCTGCACGCCTCCTGAACGACCTCGCGGGTAAAACCGTACTCGTTAAACCACCGCCCGATCAGCTCCTGCTCCGCCTCCCCGGGATTTCTCCCGGTCAGGCCGAACGCCCGCATGACGGAAAACGAATTCTTCGTAAACCCGCTCGTGTACGCCTTCGCCTGCTCCACCGTCTTAAAGCCCTTCTCGTGCCAGTTTAGGGCCACCGTCTCAATGTAGCGGATACTGGTATGTCCGCCCTGGACGCAGTGCTCCACAAGGTACTCCAAAAGCTCCGCGGACATCGAAAGCCCGTCGTAGAGATACGCGAACACCTCGAACTCCCGCTGGGTGAAGATCTTTCCGAGATACCGCTGTGCGATATAGAGGAGCTGGGAAAACTCCCCGTCTCCCTGCAGCCGCTCCACCTGCTCCCTCGTGTACGCCGGGCGGGAAACTGCCGCCTGTACCACTCCGGGGGCGGCGTCCGCGCTCTGTGCGGGCGGCGCTTCGGTCCCCGATTTCTTTATCGCCCCCAGCTTCTCCCAGTAGGCAAGCGCCCTGCGCACATCCGCCTCGGTGTGATTTAGCTGCTCCGCGATCTTCTCGAGATCAAACGGCTCATCCCTGTGGCGCAGAAGGTATAGGTACACCTTCACATACTCCCCGTTGGCATCCGCCATATAGCGGTCGATAAACTCATTCGCAACCAGTGTCGCATCCACCTGAAAGCTGTATGTAACATCCATAAAATCCTCATCCTCTCCTGTCTTTTACTATCTTACCACATTGATCTCCAAAAGGAAATAGGCGAGTTTATCCACAAGATTGTTTGTGGATTTTGTGGATAATGTGGATAACTTGTCCGCATAAACGCGAAATTATCGTCGAATCCCGTCGAAAACGTTTAAAAACAGCGTTTTCCGAAATTTTTAGAATTTTTCTTATGTAAATCAAAAAATCCACATAGCCCCTTTACATAAAAAGTGGAAAACTATGTGGATAATGTGGATAACTACTTGCCGAGCAGCCTTTCCCCAACTTTTACAATGTCTCCGGCGCCCATAGTTATCAACAGATCGCCGGTGGAACAATTTTTTAAAATAAATGTTTCAATCTCGTCAAAGGTCGGAAAATAGTGCGCCTTTGTGCCAAGCTTCTCAATCCGCTCCGCGATATCGCGGGAGCTGATGCCCAGATTGTCGGTTTCGCGCGCCGGATAGATATCCGCCAGCACCACCTCGTCCGCCGCGGACAGCGCCTCCGCAAATTCGTCCAGAAACGCTTTCGTCCTGGTGTAGGTGTGCGGCTGGAAAACGCACCACAGCTTTTTGTGGGGATAACTCTTCGCCGTCTTGAGCGTCGCCGCGATCTCCTGGGGATGGTGCGCATAGTCGTCGATGACCGTGATCCCGTACAGCTCGCCCTTCTTCTCAAAACGCCGGTCCGTCCCCGTGAAATGCCTAAGCCCGTCCGTGATCGCCGGATCCGGGACTTTAAGCGCCTTTGCCACCGAAACAGCCGCCAGGGCATTGTATACATTATGCTCGCCCGGCACGCCAAGCTCAAAGCGCCCCGCCGGGACGCCGCGCTCAAGCAGCGTAAAGGAGGGCCTCGCGTACTCATCATATGCAATGTCCTTCGCGCTGTAATCGCAGTCCGCGCCGCGGCCGAACGTCACCACACGGCAGCTAAGCCCGTCCGTAAGTTCCCGGTAATCACGAATATCGCCGCTTATGATCAGGAGACCATCCGCCGGAAGCCTCTCTGCAAAGAGGCGGAACGAATGGCGGATATCACTTAAGTCCTTAAAGAAATCCAGGTGATCCGCCTCCACATTTAAGATGACTTCTATGGTCGGGAAAAAGGAGAGAAAGCTGTTCGTATACTCGCAGGCCTCGGTCACAAAGAGCTCCGGCCCGCCCACGCGGATATTTCCGCCGATGGAGTTAAGGATCCCGCCGACAGAGACAGTCGGATCCTTTTCTGCCGCAAGCAGGATCTCCGCCACCATGGAGGTGGTCGTAGTCTTTCCGTGGGTTCCGGAAATGGCAACCGCCTCCCTGTAATTTTTCATCATCTGCCCGAGAAGCTCCGCGCGGCTCATCATGGGGATGCCGCGCCTTGCCGCCTCCGCATACTCGGGATTATCTGCGTGGACTGCCGCCGTGTACACCACCAGTCCCGCATCGCCAGGGATATTCTCTGCCCGCTGACCGTAAGAGACCGCCGCGCCCGCCGCCGCCAGACGGTCGATCAGTTCGCTCTCCCTGGCATCGGAGCCGCTGACAGAAAAGCCCTCCTTCATCAGAATCTCGGCCAGCCCGCTCATGCTGATGCCGCCGATCCCGATAAAATGAACCGCCATCGGCTTCTTAAAATCTATCTGATACATGCTGTTTCCACCTTTTTTCGTTTACTTCTTTACCTTTTTACTTCTTTTTATTCAGAAAGTCAATGTTTTTCTACCCCTTTTCAAAGTTTTGTATTATAATCATAAGAAATAGAAAGAAATGGAAATTCTTCAGAGGGAGCACTATGAACGTAAAACATACGATTACAGCAATCTTAAAAGGTCTCAGCGGTTTCTTTGTCAGCGTGTTCGGGATACTCGGCTGGCTCCTGCACGGAATCCTGCAGCTTCTCATCGCCGGGCTGATCGCGGGGTGCCTTGCGGCGCTCTTAATCTATGTGAAGGTAAAGCCGGATCTCGATCACTGCCGGGAGATCGCCTACGACAAGCTGGCGCAGATGCAGCGCCAGGACTTCAGCATGCTGTCCGACACGGAGGTCTACGATAAGGATGATAACCTGATCGGTCTGATCAATGCGGGCCACTACGAGTATGTCCCGATAAGCGATATCAGCTTAAACATCCAGAATGCCTACATCGCCCAGGAGGATCGGCGCTTTAAAAGCCACTCCGGCGTTGACTGGATCGCCACCTGCCGCGCCGGGCTCGCCCTCATCAAGAACAGGGGCGAGATCACACAGGGCGGAAGCACGATCACCCAGCAGGTGATCAAAAATACATACCTGACCCAGGAGCGGAGCTTCACCCGCAAGATCGTGGAGATTCTGCTCGCGCCCGAGGTGGAAAAGAAATACTCCAAGGCAGACATCATGGAGTTTTACTGCAACACCAACTTCTACGGGAACCACTGCTACGGCGTTCAGGCGGCAAGCCGCTACTACTTCGGCAAGAACGCATCCGAGCTCTCCGCGTATGAGGCAGCGGTGCTGGTCGGCCTAAGCAACAGCCCTTCGGCCTACGACCCCATCCGCAATCCTGAGGCGGCGCGTGATAAGCGAAACGATGTGCTCCACAGTATGCTTGAGGTGGGATATCTCACAAAAGAGCAGTACGATTCCGCCGTCTCACAGCCGCTCCATATCGTGCAGGAGGAGGGAGAGGGCACTGACGAGAATTATCAGACAAGCTACGCCATCCACTGTGCGGCTCTGCAGTTAATGAAATCAGAGGGCTTCCCGTTTCAGTACACGTTTGAAAATAAGGAAGATTACGATAGTTATTCCGAGCAGTATCAGGCTCTCTATAACCAGAAGAACGAGGAGATCCGCGCCGGCGGCTACCGCATCTACACCACCCTCGACACGAAGCTCCAGCAGATTCTCCAGGCGCAGATCGACGACGTTTTATCGCCCTACTCGGAGCTGCAGGAAAACGGGAAATTCGCTCTCCAGGGCGCCGGCGCCATCGTGGACAACCAGACGAACTGCGTCGTCGCGATCGTGGGCGGACGGGGCACCGAGGATCCCTTCAACCGCGCATACCTAAGCGCCAGACAGCCGGGAAGTACGATCAAGCCGCTGATTGATTACGGCCCCGCCTTTGACACCGGCGAATACTATCCCGCGCGCATCGTAAACGACCACAAATGGAAAAGCGGTCCCTCAAACAGCGGCGGCAATTACCATGGGAATGTGACGGTGCGGGAGGCATTAAACCGAAGCTTAAACACCGTGGCGTGGCAGATTCTCTCCGACATCGGCGTGAACTTCGGGCTTGACTACCTCGGCCAGATGGAGTTCCAGAAGCTGACCTACATTGACAACGGCGTCGCCTCCTTAAGCATCGGCGGTTTCACAAACGGCGTCCGCATAGTCGATATGGCAAAGGGCTACAGCGCCCTCGCCAACAACGGCGTCTACAATGACAAGACCTGCATCCGCCGCCTCGACCACGAGCAGCAGGGCGATCTGGGGAAGGATTTAAAGCCCCACGCAAAGCAGGTCTACCAGGAAGACACCGCCTATATGCTGACCGATATCTTAAAGGGCACGCTGACAAAGGAATACGGCACCGGGTACGGGCTTGCGCTCTCGGACGGCATGCCCGCCGCCGGCAAGACAGGAACCACAAACAGCAGCAAGGATACCTGGTTCTGCGGCTACACCCGCTACTACACCACTGCGGTCTGGGTCGGCTACGACATCCCGCGCGCCATGCCGGGCATCTATGGAAGCACCTATGCCGGGAAGATCTGGAAGCGCGTCATGGATCAGATTCATGTGGGAAAGGAGCCGCTTGACTGGGAGCGGCCGACCACGGTAGCAGAGCAGACGGATGAGGCGACCGGCATTACGGATCTTGTGAGTACCACCGCCTCCCTGCGGGCGCAGCAAAGCCTGCATGACAAGGAGCAGCGGCGGCTCGAGAGCCAGCTCGAGACAGATGTAAAGGAATATGAGGACAAGATCATCAAGACAGTCGAGGATGTCTACTGGGTGAGGGAGCGTTACGAAAGCATTATTACCGGGGTGAGCCAGTTGGACGACGGGGAAGAGCGGGGCAGGCTTCTAAAGAGGACCGCCTCCCGAAGCAAGGAGTTTGACATTATTATTGAAGAAATGCAGCAGACCATCGAGCTCTACGAGGAGCAGAAGGCCAGGGAGCAGGAAGAAGCGAAAAAGCGCGCGGAGGAGGACGCCAAAAAGCAGCGCGCAGATTTGGAAGTCCAGACCCGCAAGGCGGAATTCTTAAATGCTCTGATGGATGTCGAAAACCTGGAATACCAGGCGCCGGATGCAAAGGCTCTGGTACAGGCGGCAATCGACAAACTTCCGCTTATCGAAGACTATGAGGAAGCCGCTTCCTACACCCAGCGGCTGAACGCGGCGATCTCCCGCATCTCCACGCTGCCGACCAAAGAAGAATGGCAGATGCAGCAGGATGAGAAGGCGAAAGCTGAAGCTGCCTCCGAGGCGGCGCTCAAGGAGGAGATCAAACAGGAGCAGCAGGGGCTCGAAAGCGCTCTGCGCCAGGAGCAGCGGAAGTGGAATAACAGCACCCAGAGGGAGAACGGACCGGCTTTTGTTCCCGGAAGTAATTCGGGCACAGCCGCATCTCCAAGTGCCCAAACGGCAAGGGAAGGAGAGTGAATGAAGTGAATCCGGAACAGAACACAACATCGCAGGAAAACGCCATGACGGAAATCCCGGTGGACACCGATCGCCTGAAATCCGCTATCGAGAAGGTGACGGATCATGAGACTTCCGGTATCCCGCCGCTTCCCTTAACCGGGATCAAGCCAGAGAAAGATAAGGGCGCACAGAAGTCTGAACGCACTCCTTTAGACGCCCCGGTGCACACCTGGTTTATCACGTTCATGTGCATGAATATCCCGGTCATCGGGTGGATTTACCTGCTTTATCTCGCGTTCAGAAAGGATACTACCCTGCGGCGGAATTTTGCCCGGGCGTATCTGTTCTACAAACTGGTGTTCCTGCTGATATCACTGGTGATCCTGGGAATCCTGGTTTACATCGGCATGGGACTTTTGGAGAATCTCCTGGCATATATGGAAATGCTGTGAGAAGGGAGTTTGACTGCCGCCGGCTAACGTATATAGCTGATACAGATCGCCACAAACGATACATACTGCGCACCGGCGTCCTTTAACGCCCGCGCGCACGCCTCCACTGTGCTCCCCGTGGTGTAAATGTCATCCACCAGAATGACCCTGCGCGGCATCCGCGATGCGTTCCCGCCCTGGTAGGACGGGTCTACGGCAAACGCCCTGTTAAGGTTTGCCAGACGCTCGGCGGGATTTAATTCCTTCTGCGGGGCGGTCTTGCGGGTGCGGATCAGCAGATCGGCCTGAACGGGAAGCCCGGTGAGCGCACCGATGCGTTTTGCGAGCTCCTCCGCCTGGTTAAATCCTCTCTTTCGGCGGCGGGCGGGATGAACCGGCACCGGGATCAGGGCATCCGCTTTCTGGCGGGAGAGCCATTTCCCATAACGGCGGACGATCGCCTCCGCATAGAAATCCAGATATTCCCGGCGGTTCCTGTACTTGACCGCCGCCACGGAGGCTGCCGCCGCCTCATTGTAATTAAGCAGCGCGACGCCGCAGTCAAACGTCCTCCGATGCCGGAGACAGTCCGGGCAGTATTCGTCCGCCTCCGAGAATAGTTCCTTGCCGCACTTTTTACAGGTCGGTTGTCTGACCGGGGAGAGCTTCGGAATACAGGCCGGGCAGATGAGCGCCCCCTCCGGCTGCACGATCTCGCCGCAGACAGGGCAGCGGCGGGGAAAGATCAGATTTACGACTGATTCCTTCACTGACATTTTTCTTATGGTAATCCCTTCTTTCCTTTATTATTCCTCCATGATCTCGCGGATGCGCGTCTTAAGGCCGGTGTAACGGCGCTGCTCCGTCTCGTTGTCCACCATCGCCTGAAACACCTCGGGAAGCCCCACAAGGCAGACACAGGAGCGGGCGCGTGTGACCGCCGTGTAGATCAGATTTCTCGTCATCAGCATCCGCGGGCCCGAATGGACGGGAATCACCACCGCCGGGTACTCGCTTCCCTGCGACTTGTGAATCGTGATAGCATAGGCTAACTCCAGCTCCTCAAGCTGCTTAAAGCTGTAATCCACCATTTTCCCCTCGTCGAATTCCACAGTCAGCTCCCCGGCAAAGGTATTGATGGAGCGGATAATGCCGATGTCGCCGTTAAAGACTCCCGTGCCGGAATCCACCGCGATCCCGTAGCGGTTTCGCACCTCCCACTCGATCTGGTAATTATTTTTAATCTGCATCACCTTATCACCCACACGGTAAACAGTGCCCCCCGCCTCTTTCTCCGCCTTGGAGGCAAGCCTGGGGTTCAGATATTCCTGTAAAATCGTATTTAACCGTTCCACCCCGAGAGCCCCTTTTCGCATCGGCGTCATGATCTGGATATCAAACGGCTCCGCGTCCACATATCTCGGGAGCTTCTCCCGCACGAGCGTCAGCATCGCGCTTATGATGGCGTCCGGCTGCTCACGCCTGATGAACAGAAAATCCCTGCTTCCGCCGCCAAGCGAAATCCGCTCCCCCCGGTTGATTTTGTGGGCATTGACAATGATGTCGCTCTCCGCCGCCTGGCGGAAAATGCGGGTCAGCTTCACCACATTAAACGCGCCCGAATCGATCATGTCCCTCAGCACATTGCCGGGGCCCACGCTCGGAAGCTGATCCACGTCTCCCACCAGGATCAGTCGCGTTCCCGGATTTATCGCCCGCAAAAGCGCATGTATCAGGTAAATGTCCACCATGGAAGCCTCATCAATGATGATGGCATCCGCCTCGAGCGGATTCTCCTCATTGCGCTCAAAGTGCATACCCGAGGTGTCCCCGTCATCCGCGGGGATTCCGCTTAACTCCAGCAGGCGGTGAATCGTCTTCGCCTCATATCCGGTGGCTTCCGTCATGCGCTTCGCCGCCCTCCCCGTGGGAGCCGCCAGCAATATCTCTAAACCCTCCTGCTCGAAATATCGGATGATCGTGTTGATCGTGGTGGTCTTTCCGGTGCCGGGGCCGCCGGTGATGATCAGAAGACCGCTGTTGACCGCCTCCACCACGGCCCGGATCTGCAGCTCGTCCGGCGGGGTATCCACCCCGGCACAGATACGGCCCAGCTTTTTTCGGATTTCCTCCTCCGGCTCCGACCCCGCAACATTCAGATCATGCAGCATCCGCGCGGTGTTTAACTCGGTGTAATAGTACTGCGCGGCATAGACATGGCGGTTCTGCGAATGGCCCGGATCCTCCTCGCCCACCTTCACCACAATCCTTTTCTCCATCTGCAGATCGACGAGATGCTTCTCCATCGCGGACGCGTCCACATGAAGAAGCTCCGAGGCGCCCGCTAAAAGCTCCTCCTCGGGCAGATAGGTATGTCCGCCTGACACCGACTGCAGGAGCGTGTAAAAGATCCCGCTGCGGATGCGGTAATCGGAATCTGTAAAAATCCCCACCTTCTGCGCGATCTCGTCCGCCATCTTAAAACCCACGCCGCGGATGTCATCCGCCAGGCGGTATGGATTTTCCCTGATGATCCCGTACATGCGCGGGCCGTATTCATTGTAGATTTTCAGCGCCAGGCTCATGGTAATCCCATATTCCTGCAAAAACATCATCGCCTGACGCAGTTCTTTCTTCGCCTCCATCTGCTCCGAGATCGCCATCGCCATCTTTTCACTGATGCCCTTCACCTCGGCGAGCCGCTCCGGCTCCTCCTCGATGATGCGAAAGGTGTCCGCCTTGAATCGGCGCACAATCCGCGCCGCCAGCGCCGCTCCCACGCCCTTTATGGCCCCCGAGCCCAGATAGCGCTCCATGGAGGCCGTGTCCTCCGGGGCTTTCAGCTCATAGGTCTCCACCTGAATCTGATCTCCGTAAATGGGGTGCGCCACCTCCCGCCCGCTCGCCTCGATCCAGTCGCCTTCGCTTATGTACGGGAATGTCCCCACCAGCACATAGTCCTCCCCGCCGTCGCTGACGCTTAAAATGGAATATCCATTATCCTCGTTGCGGAATTTTATTTTCTCCACATATCCGCTCACTGTAGCCATGCAGTTCTCCTTCCGGTTGCTAAATACATAAAAAAGAAGAAAAGAGTTCCGCTTGCGGAACTCTTGCACTTGCTGCTCTGATCAGTACTCCTGTGCCTTGCCGTCACCGTGCTGGAACTCGATAAATTTCCCGGTGCCGATCGCCACCGCAGTCAGCGGATCCTCCGCCACCATCGTAGTAATGCCCGTCTTCTCCTCGATCAACTGATCCAGACCGTTTAACAGGGAACCGCCGCCGGTCATCACGATACCACGGTCAAAAATATCCGCGGCAAGCTCCGGAGGCGTCCGCTCCAGTACATTGTGTACGGCGTCCACAATCTGCATCGCCGGCTCCTTAAGCGCTTCAAGCGTCTCCTCGGAGGTCACCACGATAGTCTTGGGAAGCCCGGTCACAAGGTTGCGTCCGCGCACCTCCATCGTAAGCACCTCCGGTCTGCGGTACGCGCAGCCGATATTGATCTTGATCTCCTCGGCGGTTCTCTCGCCGATCAAAAGATTGTGCTTTTTTCTCATGTAACGAACCAATGATTCATCGAAGTCATCACCTGCCACCTTGATCGAGGTGCTGACAACCGTACCGCCCAGAGAGATCACCGCAATATCCGCAGTACCGCCCCCGATATCGACGATCATGTTGCCGCACGCCTTTGCGATGTCGATGCCGGCGCCGATCGCCGCCGCAACCGGCTCCTCGATAATGGCAACTTCCCTTGCCCCCGCCTGGTAGGTTGCGTCCTCAACCGCCTTCTTCTCCACCTCGGTCGCGCCGCTCGGGATGCAGACTGCGATCCGCGGCTTGCGCAGGGTTCTTCTGCCGACCGCCTTATTGATGAAATACTTTAACATCTTCTCCGTCACGGTATAATCGGAAATAACGCCCTGGCGAAGCGGTCTCACCGCGACGATATTGCCCGGCGTCCTTCCGATCATCAGGCGCGCTTCCTCACCGATCGCCATGATCTTGTTGGTGTCTCGGTCAATGGCGACCACAGACGGCTCCTTTAACACGACGCCCTTTCCCTTGATATATACCAAAATGCTCGCTGTACCTAAATCGATGCCGATATCATTGGATACTAACATATTTTTCCTCCTGTTTGTGTTTCTCCTAAATCCGTATCAAAGTTTTATTTTCTTTCATTATATACAATCACAGCATTTTTTTAAAGGCTTTTTTTATTTTTTATTATGTTTATGTTTTTTTTATTGTGTGGACACGGTTTCGTCACATTTATCTTTTATACTCTAAGTACATTATCCGAAAGGATAATGGAGCCTTTGTTTCAAGTGTATACTTGAAATTACAAAGCTTTTTCATACTCATACCGGGCAGTTTTAAACTGCCCGGCCCCCCTAAAAATTACTTTCTTTTATTTGTATACCTACCATTCCCAAAGTTGATGGGCGAAAAAGATTAAATTCTTTTTCGCCCATTCGCTTTGTCACGCCTTTTTCTTTCGTTTCCGCATCAGAAAGGCTCCGGCAAGCGCCGCGAAAAACCCCCATAGATACCGCGCCTCGTCCTCATAGTCTCCGGTACGCGGCAGCGGGAGGCGTATCTTTCCATCCGCGTCCAGATACAGCCGACCCCGGATCTGTGATGTCTCCGGTTTATACCGCGCGGTCACAAACCCCACCCTGCAAAGCGGCGGAACGAGGGGAATCTGCGGAGTTTCTATCTCCGGCTCATCGTGTCCGCCCGGTTTTTCCGGCTTTCCGGGATTCGTTTCAGGCGGCGTCTCCGGCTTTGAGTCCGGCCTTGGATCCTGCTTCGGATCGGGGTCGGGATCCGTCCTCGTCACAGGTTCATCCACCACCGTCACTTCCTTCTTTGCCGTCTCGCCGTATGTGTAGCTCACGCCGTCCTTATCCGGCGCAAACTCCCATTTCACGATCTCCGGGTTGAGACCATACCCCTCCGGCGGCGTCACCTCGCGAAGCTCATAGGTGTACGCCTCTATGCGCCCGTGCTCCCCGGCCTCGCCCACCGGCAGCTCCTTCACCGCGGCCGCGCCGTCCGTGACGCTTATCTCCCTTGTAAATACCGGCGTCCCGGGGTCGCCTTTTCTGTAAGCGGAGAGCGTAAATACCGCGCCGGAGAGCTTCTTCCCCTCCGGGTCTGTCTTTTTGACCGTAAGCTCACCCACCGCCGCCTCGTCTGTCACGCGCTCGATGCGCAGGCCGTCCGCCTGGCGGTACTCGATCCGCACCGGCTCAAAGGTCGTGTAATACGCGGGGCTTTGTTCCTCCACGAGCCAGTAAACGCCGTCAGAAAGCTTCCCTGCGGTGTGGGGCTTTAGATCCCCGCGCGCATACCCGTCGGGAATGCGTCCGTTTACAAAGTCGAGCTCGGTATACACGCCGTCCTCACCGCTTACAAATCGCTCCTTCACATACTCCTCCGTCCGTGTCAGGCCGCCTGACGCATCCGCCCGGTAGAGCGCAAGGCGCGCGCCGGCAAGCTCCCCGGAGCTTCCTTTCGCCTGCTTGGAGATGAGAAGTCTCCCCTCCTCATTTTTTACCCGGTAGCGCTGGACGTCCGCGGTGTCAAGTACCTCCACGGCCACGTCCTCTGCCCCGGCGTAGCCCTCCGGCGCCCTCGTCTCCACAAGCACATATCTCCCGCCTGCCGGCAGGTACTCAAGACGCTGCCGTCCCTGCCCGGTCAGCCAGGTGGCCGCATGGGGAGTGATCCCCGGAAGCTCCCGGTATTCGTAGCGGTACTCAAAGGTAAAGTCACGCCCCGAGAGGTTCTCATTCTCCCCGTAGACGCCGATGCGGATCTCCTTTCCCTCATCGGTCTTAAATGTCATCACCGCGGCTGTCGGGAACACGCTCCCCCGCCCTCCGGTGAGCGAGGCATCAAGGGCTTCGCACGACACATATGATGCCGTGCGGCGCACCCCGTCCGCATCCCAGGACACGCTCGTCCCCGGCGCTGTCCCGTACTCCCGGTACATCGCCTCAAACGCCACAGGGAAATCCCTGTATGCTAAGGCGTCACTGCTTGTCCACTCTGCCACTTTAGCGCCCACGTCATACTGCGGCTTGCCGTCCGCGTAGACGATGCTGCCGTCCGTGTCCGTCACCGCCTTATAAAGCGTAAATCCCGCGCCGCCGACAAGCTCCGTGCGCGTCTCGTCCTCATTCCATGCGTACTTCTCCACCTCAACGCGGGTGTGGTCGTCCGCCATGATGAAGGTCTGGACATCCGGCGTATTTCGGATCTCCACCTCCAGAGGCTTTGCCGTCACAAAGCCCGCGGGCGTGAAAAGTTCCTCTAAGAGATAGCTCCCCTCCGGGATCCCCTCAAGGTAGGCGGGGCGCTCCCCCGTGACCCAGCTTGCCGCAAGCTCCATCTTCTCGCTCGCACGGCTGTCTGTGGAGAGATAGCGCACCGGCTCCGCGCCTGTCTTTTTCAGGTAATACCCCTTCGGGTACTTCCCGTAGTCGTCGGTGTAGACCTTCTTTGCCTCATAGAGCGCGACTTTAGCGCCCTCTACCGCGCCGTAGCTGAATGCGGACGCCGCTTCCTCCTCGCTCCCTATGACCTTATCGCCGCTTAAACGGTCGATCACCTTCCGCGTAAGGCTTTCCGACGCGTCCGTCTTTGCGATCTCGGCTTTCACTGTCTTATCCGTCATGGCGGCCGGCTGCACCTCTGCCGTCTCCTTCACGGTGACGCCGGACGGCATGGCTTTTAAGTACCCTGCCGGGCTTTTAAGCTCCTCCAGGATGTAATGCCCCGCCGGTACGCGCTTTAAGACGTCCGCCTGCCCGTCTGTCGCCTCCGTATCAAACGGGTCGTTCGGCGTCCTGTCGGAAGTCACCCAGGTGTTTTCAAGGATATAGCCCTCGCCCAGACGGTGGTAGAGTTTACTCCTCTCCTGTGCTTTCTTTGTCTCGTCGCCGTCATGGAGCTCGTCTGCTGCATTAACGCGGTAGGCTGCGTCATTGTATGCCGCAAGCTCATCGGAATCCTGCTGGCGCACAAAATCGCCGTTCCGGTCGTAGAGATCCTCCGCCTTGTCGTAGGTCTCGCCGCTCTTCTGGTAATACCTCGTCAGACCGTGCGCGTTTACGGCCGGGTTCATGGTCTTTTCAAACGTCCCGTTGTTGTCGGCTGTCAGGACTTCCCCGTTCATGCTCTGACTGTCCCGGTTAAGCTGCACCGTAGACTTTTTGTGGCTCTCCTCGCCCGCCGCCGACCTCCAGGAGCCGGTCATGTAACCGGATTCTCCTGAAATTTCCCGGTTCTCACCGATCGTCGCCACGCGCGAGGTCGTGCGCTTGTCCCGCGCAGTCACGTTGCCGTGCTCGTCCTTATGGATCGTTACCGGCCAGACAAGGACGTTCTCTGTGTTCCCGTTCCCGCCTGTTGCCGCTCCTGTTCTCCCTGTGTCTTTCTCCGGCGCTTCCACATACGCCATGCCGGTGTACGGATCCACAAGCGCGTCACGGTTTCCGTCGCGGTCAAGATGATAGACCTTCGTGCCCTCGCCCACGGTCAGGGACTTATCACGCGCCGAGTAGCTTATTTTTGTAAAGTCTCCGCCCTCGAATTCCAGGTAGGGCGTACCGCCCTTAAACGCAAAGATCGTGTGGCCGCTGTCGGTCTTTCTGTGGTTTGCCTTATCCGCTTCCGCCTGGTAGATGGGAACCCTGTTAGATTCCCGGTCATAGCCGTACACGACCGTCTCGCCGTCCACGCGCGCTCTCTCCGTCACCGTAAGGCTGTCCAGGTCATAGTAGAGGATGTCCGTATCCCCACGCTTGACTGTCACGGCATTCCACACATTTCCCTCCGCCATGATAGGGTCTCCGTCCTTGTAAGCGCCTGTCTGGTAAGTGGTCGTGATCTCGTTTCCGTCTTCGTCTGTTTCCTTTATAAACTCGACCGTTTCCCCGGCATAGCCCTCCTTCACATACATCCGGGTGACGTTCCCGGCGATGCTCCTCTCGATCACAAGCCCCTCGTAGGCGTGATCCTCGCTGTCGCCGGACGGAGTGAGCTTAAGCGCTTCAAACAGCGTCATCGTCGCCCCGGCTACATACCGGTTTGCGTCATCCGCCGTCTCGAGGCTCCTCGTGACATACCCGTACCCCGCAAACACAGAGCCGTTATAGACGATCTCCACGTCCTCGCCCGCCGCTTTCCTTGCCGCGAGGTATTCGAGCGTCCCCTTCTTCCAGGCATAGCCCAAGTACCTGCCGTTCTCATACGCGTACACAAGATCCGGGTTGTTTCCGATCTGTAAGAGATTCCCTTCAACGCGCCCGCTCACCTTGTAGGAGACGGTCTTATCCGCCGTGGTGTTTGCCGTATCCGCACTGGATTCCTTTAGCTTCTCCACCTTGAGCGTGATCGGGGCGTTCTCCACGTTCACACGCGCCACATTCACCTGATCCTGCGGCTTTGTGCCGTTTGCGGTCAGGTTGTCAGACGCATCGGCATAGAGGGCGGCGAGGATGCGGCTGTCCTTGTTACCTTCCTTGTAATAAGTGACCTTATCGGAGTAGATCTCCACGGCGACCGGCTTCGTCCGCACATACCCGGACGGCGCTTTCATCTCGCACAGGACATACGCGCCCGCGCTCAAGGGCTGCGGCGTCTCAAGGTATCCCACGGTCTGGAGCTCATACCCCTCCCCGGTTCCGTCCTCATTTTTCATCATGCCATCGCGGACAGTCGAGTACGCCCTAAACGCCACGGTCTGTTTCCCGTAAGGATCTCCCAATACGATCTGCTCCGATTCTGCACATACCGGCGTCCCTGCGGGCACAAGCCCGGTGTAGCGTGTCCCGGGGCCCGCATTGTCTCCGGTAAGGAAGCTGCGCAGCCGATCAAACATATTGCGCGTCCGCGCCATCGGGCGGATGTCCTTTGCCCCCATCGCTGTCAAGAATTCCTTTGTCCCGGAGATGGTCGTGTCCTCCTCGTAGAACAGAACCTTTCCATCGCCGTCCCTGGAATCGTCCCTCTTTGCCGCATAGATGGAGAACAGCACGCCGTCATGCAGGATGTTCTCATGCGTCTCGGAATCGAGCTTCTCAATGCGCAGCTTCGCCGTGTAGAGACGATCCATGAACTTTGTGTAGCCGTATCCCACATAGCTTGCCTCACCGGAGCCGGACGGTGCGCTCTGTGCGCTTTCCGTGGCCGCACTCTGCGGCGCTGTCACGGTGTATGGCACCAGCATGGGCGCGTACCTGCCGTCAAACGCTCTCCCTACGCCCTGCATGGTCTTTACATTGTCCTTATAGTAGATGCCCGGCTT
>SFNH01000146.1 GCA_004554205.1 Clostridium sp. | reverse complement strand
AATCATTTTCGACATAAAATCGAGCCCTCTGAATGTGGACACTTCCCGGTATAAAATTGTGGATAATGTGGATAAGTAAAAAAGCGAACATAGTTTTTGTGCAATTTGTCCGGTTGACCATAATTTTACTTTTATGTAACCGTGGGAAAACTTGAATAAATCGGGGCTTCGTGCTATAATGTGTAAAATTGGCTTGTAAAACTCACCTTTCAGGTGGGGGACTTTAAGAAAAGCAGGAGAACAGACTATGAATCTCATAGAAAAAGTATTTGGAACCCACAGTGAGCGGGAGTTAAAGATGATCTACCCCATTGTGGAGCGGATCGAGGCGCTGCGCCCGGAGATGATGGCAAAGACCGACGAGGAGCTGCGCGACAATACCCGCATTTTTAAGGAGCGGCTCGCGGGCGGGGAGACGCTTGACGATATTCTGCCGGAGGCATTCGCCACGGTTAGGGAGGCGGCGAGAAGAACGCTCAATATGGAGCATTATCCGGTACAGTTGATCGGCGGAATCGTGCTTCACCAGGGACGTATCGCGGAGATGAAGACCGGTGAGGGAAAGACGCTTGTCTCCACCGCGCCGGCTTATTTAAACGCTCTGGCGGGGAAGGGCGTGCACATCGTCACGGTCAACGATTATCTGGCGAAGCGCGACGCGGAGTGGATGGGACGCGTCCACGAATTCCTGGGACTGACCGTGGGTGTGGTCTTAAACCCGATGACCTCCGAGGAGCGCAAGGCGGCCTACAACTGCGACATCACCTATGTGACGAACAATGAGCTGGGCTTTGACTACCTGCGCGACAACATGGCGATCTACAAAGAGCAGATGGTTCTGCGCGATCTCGATTATGCCATCATCGACGAGGTGGACTCTGTGCTGATCGACGAGGCGAGGACGCCGCTTATCATTTCCGGGCAGAGCGGAAAATCCACGAAGCTCTACGAGGTCTGCGACGTTCTGGCGCACCAGCTCGTGCGCGGCGAGGCGTCGGGAGAGTTTACAAAGATGAACGCCATCATGGGCGAGGACATCGAGGAGACCGGCGATTTCGTCGTAAATGAGAAAGATAAGGTAGTAAACCTGACCGAGGATGGCGTAAAGAAGGTTGAGGAATTCTTCCATATTGAGAACCTTGCCGACCCGGAGAATCTGGAGATCCAGCACAATATCATTCTGGCGCTGCGGGCAAACAACCTGATGTTCCGCGATAAGGATTATGTGGTGAAGGACGACGAGGTTCTGATCGTCGATGAGTTTACGGGGCGTATCATGCCGGGACGGCGTTATTCGGACGGCCTGCATCAGGCGATCGAGGCGAAGGAGCATGTGAACGTGCGCCGTGAGAGCAAGACGCTCGCGACGATCACCTTCCAGAACTTCTTCAACAAGTTCCGCAAGAAGGCGGGCATGACCGGTACGGCTCTGACGGAGGAGAAGGAGTTCCGCAACACCTACGGCATGGACGCGATCGCGATCCCGACGAACAAGCCGGTGGCGCGTATCGACCATGAGGACGCGGTCTATAAGACGAAGCGGGAGAAATTCCACGCGGTCGTGGACGAGGTGGAGGAGGCGCACGCAAAGGGTCAGCCGGTCCTGGTGGGCACCATCACGATCGAGACCTCGGAGATGCTAAGCAAGATGCTCCATAAGCGGGGCATTCCGCATAAGGTACTGAACGCGAAGTATCACGAGCTGGAGGCGGAGATCGTGGCGGATGCCGGTGTGCACGGCGCGGTGACTATCGCGACCAACATGGCAGGTCGTGGTACGGATATCAAGCTGGACGAGGAGGCAAAGGCGCTGGGAGGCTTAAAGATCATCGGCACGGAGCGCCACGAGGCGAGACGTATCGACAACCAGCTCCGCGGCCGTTCCGGACGTCAGGGAGACCCGGGTGAGTCCCGCTTCTACATTTCCCTTGAGGATGATCTGATGCGCCTGTTCGGCTCGGACCGGCTGATGAAGATGTTTGAGGCGCTCGGCGTACCGGACGGCGAGCAGATCGAGCACAAGATGCTCTCGAGCGCGATCGAGAAGGCTCAGATGAAGATTGAGAACAACAACTACGGCATCCGCGAGAATCTGCTCAAGTACGACGAGGTGAACAACGAGCAGCGCGAGATTATCTATGCGGAGCGCCGCAAGGTGTTGGACGGCGACAATATGCGGGGCGTGATCTTAAAGATGATCACGGAGATCGTGGAGAATTCGGTGGATATGTGCATTTCAGATGAGCAGAATGCCGAGGACTGGGATCTCGGCGAGCTGAACAGCCTGCTGCTCCCGGTGATCCCGCTTCAGCCCGTGACCCGTGAAAACTTAAGCGTCTCAAAGAAGAATGAGCTTAAGCATATGCTTAAGGAGGAGGCGATCAAGCTCTACGAGGCGAAGGAGGCTGAGTTCCCGGAGGCGGAGCAGATCCGCGAGATCGAGCGCGTAGTTCTCCTTAAGGTGATCGACAACAAGTGGATGAACCACATTGACGATATGGATCAGCTCCGCCAGGGCATCGGCTTACAGGCGTACGGGCAGAGGGATCCGGTTGTCGAGTACAAGATGAGCGCCTTTGAGATGTTCGAGGCGATGACGGCGGCGATCACTGAGGAGACGGTGCGCATCCTGTTCCACATTCGCGTGGAGCAGAAGGTGGAGCGCGAGCCGGCGGCGAAGGTGACCGGGACGAACCGCGACGAGAGCGCCGCAAGGGCGCCGAAGAAGCGCGAGGTGCAGAAGATTTATCCGAATGATCCGTGTCCGTGCGGAAGCGGAAAGAAGTATAAGCAGTGTTGCGGCAGAAAGCCCATGTAGGGGAGTATTCCGGCGCTGCCCGAAAATCATCATAAATGAAAGAAGGTGACACAATGGTAGAATTCGATCAGTTCAAGTACACATTATCGACCTTTGAAAAACCATTAGTGGAAGTGAGGGATTCACTTTGACCTCGACAACAAGGTCAGACGGATTGGTGAGTTAGATAAGTCGATGGAGGAGCCGGGCTTCTGGGATGACGCGGAGCGCTCCACGAAGCTTGTGCAGGAGGCGAAGAATTTAAAGGATACGGTGGAGCTTTACCGCAGCCTTGAGCAGGAGTACGAGGACATTCAGGTGATGATCGAGATGGGCTACGAGGAGGAGGACGCCTCGCTCATCCCGGAGATTCAGGAGATGCTTTCGGAGTTTGAGAAAAATCTGGAGAAGCTGCGCATGGAGACGCTTCTCTCGGGAGAGTACGACAGGTACAATGCGATCCTGCGCCTCAACGCGGGGGCGGGCGGAACCGAGTCCTGCGACTGGTGCAGCATGCTTTACCGTATGTACTGCCGTTTCGCAGACAAGATGGGCTTTAAGACGGAGTTGCTTGATTACCTGGACGGCGACGAGGCGGGGATTAAGTCCGTGACGATTCAGATCAACGGTGAGAACGCGTTTGGTTACTTAAAGTCGGAGCGCGGCGTTCACCGGCTGGTGCGTATCTCCCCGTTCAACGCGGCGGGCAAGCGCCAGACCTCCTTTGTGTCGTGCGATGTCATGCCGGACATCGAGGAGGATCTCGACGTGGAGATCAACCCGGACGACCTGCGGATCGACACCTACCGCTCGAGCGGCGCGGGCGGCCAGCATATCAACAAGACCTCGTCGGCAATCCGCATTACCCATATTCCTACCGGGATTGTGGTGCAGTGCCAGAATGAGCGCTCGCAGTTCCAGAACAAGGACAAGGCGATGCAGATGCTTAAGGCAAAGCTGTACCTTTTAAAGCAGCAGGAGAATGCGGAAAAGCTGTCGGATATCCGCGGCGACGTCAAGCACATTGACTTCGGGAGCCAGATCCGCTCCTATGTGCTGCAGCCCTACACGATGGTGAAGGATCTGCGCACCGGGGAGGAGACGGGCAATGTGGCGAGCGTGCTGGACGGCGGATTGGATCCGTTTATCAGCGCGTACCTGCGCTGGTTGAGCCTTGGCTGCCCGGACAGGAAGGCGGCTGCGGAGGATTAAATATAAGGAATTGCAACAGTTCAGCTATGCGACGTTGCCGGCGGATTTCAAGCCGCAGCCTCGGATAGACAGCCCCGTGTGACACGCTGCGTTTCCTACTCGGTCCGCGCGCCGATTAGCCGCCAGTCGCGCAAACTCGCTTCGCTCGGACAGTGCGCTTTGTGG